>JAFGED010000104.1 GCA_016931785.1 Anaerolineae bacterium | reverse complement strand
CCCGCTCCATATCGGCCGGGTTGCCCAGCGTGTGGGCAAAGAACAGCGCCCGCGTGCGCTCCGACAGGGCCGGTTCCAGTTGCTCGGGGTCGAGGTTGTACGTCCCCAGCTCGCAGTCCACGAACACGGGCACCAGGCCGTTCTGAACGATGGGCGCGACGGTGGTGGGAAAAGCCGCAGCCGGTGTGATCACCTCGTCGCCCGGCTCCAGCGGACGCTGCAAACGGCGAGAGCGCAGGGCGCTGACGGCGACCAGGTTGGCCGAGGAGCCAGAGTTGACCGCCAGCCCGCGCCGCACGCCGACGTACTCCGCCAGCCGGCGCTCGAATGCCGCGACGTTGGGGCCGGCGCTGAGCCAAAAATCGAGGCAGGCATCCACGGCGGCCATCAACTCCCGCTCGTCATAGACCCGGCTGGCATAGTGCACCCGCGTCTCGCCGGGAGTGAAGGGGCGAAGCGCGTGAGCCTGCAAATAATACTCGGTCACCAGCTCTTGAATTCGTCGCCGTAGGTCTTTTGCCAATGCCTGCCTCTGAGCGTCTTTCATCAAACCTGCTCTGTGTAGTTTTGGATGGTCCGCTGCAAGCCCTCTTCCAGGGTCGTCCCCGCCTGCCAGCCGGTCAGCCGCGCAGTGCGGTCGGCATCGGCGACGCTGTGCATCACCTCGCCGGGGCGGTAGGGCAGGGCGCCGAGCAGTACCTCTCCTTGCGCTCCCACAATCTCCCAAATGTGCGCGACCACGTCGCGGATCGCGTGGGCCTGTCCCGTTCCCAGATCGAGGCTCTCCCCTTCGATCCCGGGCGCTTCCGCCGCGGCCATCATCCCCGATACGACGTCGTCCACAAAGATGAAATCCCGCGCCTGCCCGCCGGGCGTCATCGGAAAATCCTGTCCCGCCAGGGCCGCGCTGATAGCGGCGGGGATCAACGTCCGCCCTGGCTGGCCCAGCCCATAGACCTGGAAGGGCCGCACGGTGACGACAGGCAAGCCATACGCCCGCCAATACATCCGGCCAAAGGCCCAGGCGGCCACCTTTGAAGCGGCATAGGTGTTGAAGGGATCCAGTCCTTCAACAGCCTCCCGCGCCCCGTATTCATAGCAGGTGCCCACGAGCACCACGCGGCGGGCGCTCCGTCCTTTCAGCACCTCAAGCAGGTGGACCAAGCCGCCGACGTTCACCTCCAAAGCCAGAGAGGGGTCGATCTCGGGATTCGTAACGCCGACGGCAGCCAGGTTAAAGACGATCTGCGGCGCGGCCTCGGCCACGCCTTCTCGCACCGCCTCCTCATCGCGCAAATCAAAGACCAGGCGTTCAACCTGTGAAGGCAGTGCGGCGACGCGTTCAGGAGACTCGTCGGGGGCTACCCCAACCCAGACCCGCGCCCCGGCCTCCACCAACTTCCGCACGAGGCGCTGGCCGATGAAGCCGGTCGCCCCAACTACGAGCATGTCTTGTCCTGTACAATCTATCACGCGCTGCTACCGATCTCCCGCCCCAAGAATTCCCGGTACCACTCGAACGTCTCCCGCAGTCCCTCGCCAAATGAGTGCCGAGGGGTCCAATCCAATAACCGATGGGCCTTGCTGCTATCCATATACTGCGCCGGAATCTCGTTCGGCGCATCGTTCAACACCACAGGCTCCAGGTCGGGGCGGTCGGAGACGGCGACGATGGCCCGGACCATCTCCAGGACGGAGGTAGGCTTGTCCATCCCAAAGTTAAACGCCTTCCCCTGCACCCCATCCGCATCCAGGTGCTCGGCCAGCGTCATGTACGCGTGAACGGCGTCCTGCACGTAGAGATAGTCGCGCAGGAGCGTGCCATCGGAGCGGATGACGGGTCGCTCGCCCCGGATGAGGCTGCGCATCGTGCCGGGCACGATGCGGTTCCAGTTCAGGTCGCCGCCGCCATAGAGATTCGCACAGCGGGTGACGGCGACGGGCAGATCGTAGGTGGCAAAGTAAGTGCGTGCCAGAATGTCAGCGCAGGTCTTGGAGACATCGTAAGGATGGCAGCCCAGCAGTGGGGCATCCTCGACGTAGGGCAGCGTCTCGTGCACACCGTAGGCTTTGTCGGATGAGGCGACCGCCAACCGGGTGACGGTGGGCGAGCGGCGCACCGCCTCCAGCACCGTCCAGGTTCCCTTGACGTTCGTCTCAAAGGTGGAAAGCGGGGCGCGGTTGGCGATGGGAACGATCGTCTGGGCAGCCAGGTGGAACACGGCGTCGATCTCGTACTCGTTCAACACCCGCTCGACCATCTCATAGTCGGTCACCTCGCCATGCACGACGGTGATGCGCTCCAGGTAGCCCGACCGGCGGAGCTGGGAAAAGGGCACCCGGTCGCGAATCAGGCCGACGACGTTGGCCCCGGCTTCAACCAGGGCAATCGTCAGCCAAGAGCCCAGGAACCCAGCACAGCCAGAGATAAAGACGGGGCGGTCGAGCCAAAATGACGCATTGCAAAGTGGGGGTTGCAAGTCGCGGGACAAGATATCTCTCACTCCCAAACTTTCCACGGCGCGCTTTCACGCCAAACGGTGTCCAGCTCCTGCGCGTCCTTAAAGGTCTTCATCGAGCGCCAGTAGCCAGAGTGGCGATACATCATCAACTGCCCGTCAGCGATCAGACGGGGGAAGCCATCCTTCTCCAGTTGAAAGTCATCGTCATCATCCAGATAATCCAGCACGCCACGCTCAAAGAGCATAAACCCGGCGTTAATCCAGTGATCCAGTACCGGTTTCTCGGCAAACCCGACCACCTGCCCGTCTCCACTCCCGTCCACCTGGAACACACCGAGATGCGACTGCATACGCGCTCCGGTCACGGTCGCCAGCCGGCCGTGCCGGCGATGAAAGGCCAGCAGTGCAGCCAGGTCCACGTCGCCCACCGCCTCACCGTAGGTGACAAAAAAAGTATCGGCGTCGACGTACTTGGCAGCACGGCAGACGCGCGCTCCCTTTAGCGCGTGCAGTCCCGTCTCTGCCAGCGTGACTTCCCAATCCTCCGTTTCAGCCCCGTGGTACGTGATGGCGCAGGATTGTCCCATTTGTATGGTGAGATCGTAGTGCATCAGTTCGTACTCGATGAAATACCGCTTGATCGCCTCGGCCTGGTGTCCCAGCGCGAGGATGAAGCGCGTGTGGTTATAGGTGGCATAGATCTTCATCACGTGCCACAGGATGGGCCGCCCGCCGATCTCGACGAGCACCTTGTTGGTAGGTGCCTGCATGCGGGTACCCTCTCCCCCGCAGAGAACGATGACGGGGAGAGATAAATCTCCAAGAGATGAAGCCTCAGTCTTCACGGCTGAACTCCACGAGTTGTCGCAGGCTCACATCGAACGGCGGATAGGCGATGCCGTTCTCGGTCACGATGCCGGTGACGTACGCGTGCGGCGTCACGTCGAAGGCCGGATTTGCCACCCGCACCCCCTCCGGCGCGGCAGGCCGCCCCTGGTAGGCGATCGCGGTGACCTCGTCCGCCGCCCGCTCCTCGATGGGGATATCGTCGCCGGTGGGCAGCGAGAGATCGACCGTGGACGTGGGCACGCATGGGTAGAAGGGGATGCCGTTGGCCCGCGCCACGACCGCCAGCTTGTACGTGCCGATCTTGTTGGCCACGTCGCCGTTGGCCGCCGTCCGGTCGGACCCCACCAGCACGATATTCACTTGGCCGGTGCGCATAAAGTGGCCGGCGGCATTATCGGCGATGAGAGTGAAGGGAATGGACTCTTGCTGCAATTCCCACGCCGTGAGGCGTGCTCCTTGCAGGCGGGGTCGCGTCTCGTCCACCAGCACGTGAATGCGCTTGCCCTGTCCGTGCGCAGTGCGGATGACGCCCAGGGCAGTGCCATAGTCCACAGTCGCCAGTGCACCGGTGTTGCAGTGATGCAGGATCGTGTCGCCGTCGCGGATCAGCGCCGCGCCGTGGATCCCCAGCCGCTTATTCACCTCGACATCCTCATCGGCCAGCGCCTGGGCCTCGGCCAGCAGCACGTCGGGGATAGCCGCAGGATAGGACTCGCGCTCGGCGCGCCGCAGCAGGCGGGTCACCGCCCACGACAGGTTGACCGCCGTGGGGCGGGCAGCACACAGCACATCCCCCGCAGCCCGCAGCTCGGCCAACAAACCCTCCCTGTCCCGCGACTGGCTCTGCCGCGCAGCCAGCGCCATCCCAAAGCCCGCCGCCGCCCCGATCGCAGGGGCTCCTCGCACCACCATCGCGCGAATGGCCTGGGCCACATCGTGGTAATCGTCATAATCGACCTGGCGGAACTCTGACGGCAAGAGCCGTTGATCGATCATTCGCACTTTGCCGTTGTACCATCCGACGCTGCGCATTTCCACTCCATTTCCCAGACAGTTCAACTCACAGCGCGGTATGGTAACACGAGCGGCCCGGTTTGTCAATTGGGGCTACGAACACGGGTGCATTTGCCCCCTTTTGTTAAACACGCGCGCTCCAATAGTTGACACAAAAGCGCGGCAGCGCCTCTATCAGCGCTGCCGCGCGAAGACTCGTCTGGCGCGTAACCACTCAGGCTATTCGCCCGAGCAGTCTCCCTCGCTCGAAAAGGGGAGAGACGGGGTTTGGAGAGCAGAAGCTGTTCTCCAAACCCCCGCCCCCTCTCTTTTCACACGCGAAAGGCAACTGTGAAGCAAGGCTGAGTAGTTACTCTGGCGCTTGCATAACACATCGGCTGCAAAGAGCCAATTTTCGCCCCAGGACTGAAATGCGCCCCTCGTCTCCCGAGCTAGATCGCGGAAAGCTCCAAATCCTCGGCGTCGCCGTCCTCTACATCTATCAAGACCGGCACCTCTCCGCCAACCTGATCCTCTACCGCGAGGCTACCCAAGGCAATGCCCTCAAAATCGGCGACAGGACCTTCCGAAGACGGGTTATCCCCTCGATAGCCCGTACCGGCCGGTATCAGCTTGCCGATAATCACGTTCTCCTTCAAACCCAGAAGCGGGTCCTGCTTGCCCTCGATCGCCGCCCGGGCCAGAACTCGGATCGTGTGCTGGAAGGACGAGGCCGAGAGAAAGCTTTCTGTGTTAAGAGCCGCCTTGGTTACCCCCAGCAGTACCGGCCAGGCCCTGGCAGGCCGTCCGCCCGCTTCGACGACCTCGCGGTTGATATCCTCCAGCATCAGCCGGTCTATCAAATCGCCGGGCAAGAGATCAGTGTCGCCCGACTCGGTGATCTGGACCTTGCTCAACATCTTGCGGAAGATGACCTCAAAGTGCTTGTCGTTCGTATTGACTCCCTGCGAGCGATAAACCTTCTGCACCTCCGCAAGCAGGTAGCCCTCCACAGCCTCGCGCCCTTGAATCCGGAGAATGTCGTGCGGATTCAGAACCCCCTCGACCAACTGCGTGCCCGGCTCGATGCGCTGTCCTTCATCGACCAACAGCCTGCCGGTCGTGGGCACCTCGTACTGCCGTTCATCGCGTCGCTCGTGGATGAGGGTGAGAGTACGCTCCTCGACGACGACCCGGCCACTCTTCTCGGCTACAATTTCCTTTTCATCACGCCAGTTTGCAAGCGGGTCACCGATCTTGACCTCGTCGCCGTCCTCCACCAGAACCTTCCACCCGCGCTTGATCTCGTAATCGAACCGCTCTATCTCGCTATCGACCACCAGCACGCGGCGCTCGTCGTCGGACTTGACGATGTGCACCACTCCGCCGATCTCTGACATCGGCGCCTCACCCTTGGGCTTTTTGCGCGCCTCGAACATTTCCTCCACCCGAGGCAGGCCTGCGGTGATGTCGCCGGCGTGCGCCACGCCACAGGTGTGGAACGTCCGCAGCGTCAACTGGGTGCCCGGCTCGCCGATGGACTGCGCAGCCACGATACCCACCGCAGACCCGATAGCGACCATATCACCGCGTCCCAAGTCACGCCCGTAGCAAAGTTGACAGATACCCTGGCGCAACTGACACGTCATCGGAGAGCGCACCAACACGGTCTCGATGTTCAATTCATCGATATCGGTTGCAATATCCTCGGTGATCTCCTCGTCGCGATCGACGAGCACCTCGCCGGTCTTGGGATGGACCACAGGCCCGGCAGCTACGCGCCCGACCACCCGCTCGGACATCTTTTGCCCACCCACATCATCGCTCGAACGAATCCAGGTGCCACTCGGGGTTCCGCAATCGTGCGCATTGATGATCACATCTTGCGCCACATCTACCAGACGGCGGGTCAGATAGCCTGCGTCAGCCGTACGCATCGCCGTATCGGCCAACCCCTTGCGCGAACCGTGCGTGCTGATAAAGTACTCCAGCGCCGAAAGGCCTTCGCGGAAACTGCTGCGGATGGGCTGCTCGATGATGCGCCCCGACGGATCGGACATCAGACCGCGCATACCGGCCAACTGGGCGATCGGGTTAAAGCCACCCTTCGACGCCCCCGACTTGGCCATGACGGCCACCGGACCGGTCGGATTGAGTGCCGACGATACGACTTTCGAGACCTGCTCCTGGGTCTGCGACCACAGCTCGACGACGCGCGTATACTGCTCTTCCTCGGTCAGCAGGCCGCGGCGATATTGCCGCTCCACCTCGGCCACGATATCCTCGGTCTTGGCGATGATGTCTTTCTTCTCAGAGGGAATGACCAAGTCAGAGATCGCGATAGTCACGCCAGAGCGCGTGGCATACTCGAAACCAATATCCTTGATGCGGTCCACCACTTCGGTCGTTACCTCTCCCCCCATCTGACGGTAGGAAACTCCGACCAAATCCTGAAGCGCTCCCTTGTCCAGAACCCGATTGATGAAGCGCAACCTATCAGGCAGAATGCGGTTAAAGAGACAGCGCCCCACAGTGGTCTTGAATGGCTCCTTGGGCTGAGGCCTGTCATCATATATCTGCGCCACGACGATAGGCGTGTGCAGGTCGACGCGCCCGAGCGAATAGGCCAACTCCACCTCGTCTAGATCGACGAATAACTTGGGTTCCTCCTCGGCACGGGCTGGGTCCTCCATCGTCAGGTAATAAACACCCAAGCACATGTCCTTCGTCGGCCCAACGATGGGCTGCCCGTCCGCCGGCTTGAGCAGGTTGTGAGAAGCCAGCATCAGCCTGCGGGATTCATCGACGGCCCTCCGTGAGAGAGGTACGTGTACCGCCATCTGATCACCGTCAAAGTCGGCGTTGAAGGCGGCGCACACCAGCGGGTGGATGTGGATCGCCTTACCTTCGACCAATACCGGCTCAAAGGCCTGAACGCCCAAGCGGTGCAGGGTGGGGGCACGGTTGAGCAGCACGGGGCGATCCTTGATTACCTCCTCCAGAACCTCCCACACTTCGGGTCGCTCGCGCTCGATGATGCGCTTGGCTGCCTTGACGTTGCTGGCATAGTTGTACTCGACCAGCTTGCTGATGACAAAGGGGCGGTACAATTCCAGGGCCATCGTCTTGGGCAAGCCGCACTGGTGCAGCTTCAAACGAGGGCCAATCACGATGACGGAGCGCCCGGAGTAGTCCACGCGCTTGCCCAGCAGGTTACGGCGGAAGCGCCCCTTCTTGCCCTTCAGCATGTCGCTCAGCGACTTGAGCTCGCGTCGGCCACGGCGCGAGAGCGCCTTGCCGCGCTGGCTGTTATCGATCAGACTGTCCACCGCCTCCTGGAGCATGCGCTTTTCGTTGCGCACGATCACGTCGGGCGCACCCAGCTCCAGCAAGCGCTTGAGCCGGTTGTTGCGGTTGATCACCCGGCGGTAGAGGTCGTTCAGGTCAGAGGTGGCAAAGCGCGCGCCATCGAGCTGCACCATCGGGCGCAGATCGGGCGGGATGACGGGCAAGACGGTCATGATCATCCACTCAGGTCGATTGCCGCTCTTGCGCAGCGCCTCGGCCACGCGCAACCGCTTGATCGCCCGCTTGCGCCTCTGCTTCGACGTGCCGTGACGCACTTCCCTCCACAGCTCATCGGCCATCTTGTTCAGGTTTATCTCGCTCAGAATTTCGTAGAACGCCTCCGCGCCCATACCGGCCTTGAACACCTGGCCCCACTTGCTCTTCAACTCGCGCAAGCGCGGCTCCCCAAAGAACTGGAGATCGGCCAACCCCAACAACTCTTCCCGGTCGGCCCGGACCCTGGCCTGCAAACCGGCGATGTCGTTAGCCAACTGCTCCTTTATCCGCTCGACCTCGCCATCCGTCGCTTCACGCCAGTGATCGATATCCGCTTTCAGGGGAGCCGTCTTATCTCCCTGACGTTCCCGCATCTCCTCTTCCAACTGGCTGAGGTGATCCTGCACCGTCTGGTTAAGCAGCGCCAGATGCTCGCGCCCCAACGTGACGCTCTTATCCGCAACCATGGTCCCCGTGGGCTTGAAAACGAGAGGCGCACGAATCGTCTTACCCTGGCGATCCTCTATCTTCTTCTGCAACGCCTGGGCGTCTTTCATCACCTGCTCGGTTAAGCTGGCAAGTTCCTCGTCGAGCTTGGCCCGAACGGCCTCGATCTTTTCCTTAATCCGGGCCTCTTCCTCGGTCAGCCGCTGCTTCAGCGCCTTGATGCCCTCCTGAGACACAGCCTCCAACTGCTTCTGCTCCTCCTCAAGATCGGCGTCCAGTCGCTTGAGAGCCTTCTGGCGCGCTTCCTCGTCCACACTGGTGACGACGTACTGGGCAAAGTAGAGCACGCGGTCCATATCGCGCTTGGAGATACCGAGCAGAATAGCGAGGTTCGGAACGCGGCGGGTATACCAAAGGTGAGCGACCGGAGCCGCTAACTCGATGTGGCCCATGCGCTCGCGTCTCACCGAGGAGCGCGTCACCTCGACGCCGCACTTGTCGCAGATGATGCCCCGATAGCGAACGTTCTTGTACTTGCCGCAGTAGCACTGCCAGTCCTTGGTGGGGCCAAAGATGGCTTCGCAGAAAAGGCCGTCTTTCTCAGGCCGAAGGCGACGATAGTTGATAGTTTCCGGCTTGGTGACCTCGCCGTAAGACCAGGAGCGAATCTGTTCAGGCGAAGCCAGGCTAATCCGCAAGGAGCGAAAATCCCGCGCCTCCAGCACTTGTTCTTCTCGACCGTTCATAATCCTCCCCGTCCGGGAAATTTTTGGGTACAGAAGCACCTACACATGCAGAACGCGTTTGCATTCCACATGCGTGAAAGAAGCGCGTGAGGCTGCGCTCAGCGCTTCGTAGAAAGGCTTCGTTTCTTCATTGCACGCCTGCTATTATAGTGACTTTTGCCGAACTGTCAAGTAAAACGAGATACCGATCTACTAAAATCCCGCAGCACACAGAATTGCCACGCAAAACATATTATACATATTTTATTGCAGACCCCCCGTCTCACAGACCCCCCGATAGTTGCAGAAGGCCAAGATTGGGCGTAAAATGGCCAGAGGAGGCCCGATGAATCATCACTTGCTCCCCCAGCCAAAAACTCTTTTACCCCTTGAAGGCGCGTTTGTCATCGATCATGACAGCCTAATCGTCGTACCGGCCCAGGCGAGTGATGACGCCTATCTCGCAGCGCGACAGCTCCAAGATGAGGTATGCTGCCAAGCAACCTGCCTGGATTTGCCCATCATCAAGTCTCTCAAACCGCCCAAACGCACGGTCCAATTGATCTGCGGCCAAGAGCAGGCCACCGCTTTTGACGTCGAACCCCAGCGACCGCGAGCGCCCGCCGCCACCGCCGATCAAGCGTACAGTCTGACAATCACGCCAGAAGATATTGTCCTCTACGCTGACGCACCCATTGGCTTGTTCTATGCCGTCCAAACGCTGCGCCAGTTGGTGCGACTTTACGGCTCCACTATCCCCGCGCTGACCATCCACGACTGGCCGACACTTCCTTACCGCGGCCTCATGCTCGATATCTCCCGCTGCAAAGTGCCCACGCTCGAAACACTGAGAGACTTGGTCGCCGAACTCTGCCATTACAAAATCAACGTCCTCCAACTCTACACCGAACACACTTTCCAGTTCGCCCGCCACCCCAAGATCGGCGCAGGGTGCGGCTCTCTCAACAGCCAAGACATCTTGGAACTGGATGCCTTCTGCCGCGCCCGTCACGTCGAGTTGATGCCCAACCTGCAATCCTTCGGCCACGCTCGCAACACGCTCCTCATCCCAGAATACCAACACCTGGCAGAGACAGACCTGTTCTGGACGTTGAGCCCGGCCTTTGAGCAGACCTATACCCTGCTGGATGAACTCTACGGCGACATGCTCCCATCCTTCACCTCCACCACCTTCAACGCAGACTGCGACGAGACTTGGGATTTGGGCAAAGGGGCCAGCAGGTCGACGGCAGGTGCAATCGGCGTCGGGAGGGTCTATCTGAACCACATCCTGCGCGTGCGCGAACTGGCCGCCCGCTACGGACGCCGCATCCAGGTCTGGGGCGACATCCTGCTCAATCATCCAGAACTCATCGGCGAGGTACCGGAAGACGTGACGTTGCTCGACTGGCATTACGAAGCCGCCGAGGAATACCCCTCGACCCGCATCTTTGGCGAGTCTGGACACACCTTCTGGGTCTGTCCGGGCACATCCTCATGGAACACCCTCTTCCCGCGCATCTACAACGCCAATGCCAACATCCGCAATCTCGTGCGCGATGGCGTAGCCGCTGGCGCCGAGGGGATGTTGAATACCGACTGGGGCGACTGCGGTCACTACCAGTATCTGGGATTGAGTTGGTATGGCTACAGCTTTGGCGCAGCCCAGGGCTGGAGCGGAGGCACGACGACCGATGAAGTGTTCGAAGCTGCCCTTGGCCCGCTCTTCTTCGGTCCAGCACACGAGCAGATCATAAACGCGATCCACAAGCTGGATCATATCAACACGCTGCCGGGTATCCCCCGCCCCAATGGATCCAGCACCGTGTTGGCCCTCTTCGACGAGCCACTGGCGGGCAAAACTGTGGCATCCCTGCCGCCCGAGACCTTGACCGAGATGCACGCCCTCGCCGACGAGGCCAACGCTATCCTTGACGACCTATCACCGGGACACCCGCGAGAGATCACCCTGCTCGAGATGGCCTCTACCGCCCGCCTCACCGCCTACGCCGCCCACAAGACCACGCTCTCCCAGCAGATTCGTCGGGATCTGCGCGCAGCCGGCTTGGACCCGGCCTGCATCGACCGTCATATATTAGCGCTCAAGGCCCTGGACAAGGAACTGGAGCTTCTGAGGGCAGAGTTCGAGGCACTGTGGTTGGTCCGTGCCCGCCGCAGCGAGATACACGTCGCCCTGGGCTATTACGCCAAGTTGCGCGCCCGCTACCAGGCCGCAGCCTCCTGGCTGAAGAAACAGCAACAGGCTCTATCGGCAGGCCAATCTCTGGATGCCGAGCTGGATAGTTACGACGCCGGCGATCACCGCGTCCTATGGCAGACGTGGCCGGACTGATAGGCCGGGAAATCGTCAAAGGAAGCAAAAGCTACCTGGCCTGGATGGACGAGAACACAAAAGAACTCGTCCCGACGCCAGTGTTTCACGTGAAACACCTTTTCGAAGTAACTGCTCAGGCTATTCGCCCGAGCAGTCTCCCTCTCCCTTTTCACACGCGAAAGGCAACTGCGAAGCAAGGCTGAGTAGTTACTTTTCGAAAACCAATCGCCAACGCCGAGGCGGCAGAGCACTTCGTACCCAGCGGGCGATATGGCGAGCTTATTTATGTCTAGCCCAGAGCGAAAGGGGCCAGCCCTTCCGTCACCTGACTACACCCGTCGCTAGCTTCCAGCCGCAGCAGCGGCAGCCGCGGTTTGCTCCTGCCAGCGCACGTTGACCAGGTAGTAGACAAAGACCAGCAAATCAGGATGCACCGGCCCGCGGACCGTCAAGGCCACCTTCCGGCGGAAGAACCCCCAGCGCCCGACCTCCACCAGCACCGTGTCCGCCCCGTCGAGCAGACGCCATCCGTCCGACCAGAAGCCGGCCGGCACGAGCTCGTACATCACTCCTCGAAAGCCGACGCTCATCGTCCGCCCCCAAAAACCAACCGGGCGGGCCGCCCCCACGACGATGCCGTTCTCCCGCAGCTCGTGCCAGCCGCGCCACCAACTCGTCTTTTCCAACACCAGGTTTCGCCCGTCGGCGGCCTCAAACACCCCGCCCGAGCTGAGGGCAGGCAAGGTCATCTCACCCAAGGTACCCATCTCTGTTCTCAGGAGATGGTGAGTGGTAAAACACCCCCACATCTCGACCTCTATCTCCCCAGAGGTCCACATCTGATCTTTCATCGCTTGCCTCCTCCCTAGCCCTCAAACAGGTCCACGGTCAACTTTGTGATAACCGCAAACAAATACAATTTTTATTGCATAAATCAGCAAGTAAAACATATCTATATGTAATGCTTTTTTTTGCCACCCAACGCGAATTCACTGCTACTATACCACACCTCAGACCAAGCGGCATCGGGCGCACGGTCGAAATCGGTATTGTACCCAGGTACAATGCGCACTTGTGTTATGCATAAGCTGGCGTATACTTCAGACAGGATCAAGAGGCCCGTACAACTTTCCGCAGCGTTGCGCTGAGAAAGTTATTTCCTGGAAAATTCTACTCAGGAGGGAAGGGATGACAGATTCAGACATCCTTCGAAGCGCCACCGAGCGGCTGCTGGAAGACGAATCGCTCACCGCCGATTTGGTCGACGACGCAGCCAAACTCCTGCTCAACTGGGGACTGGAGATGGTAAAGCGGGCAGTGCAACAAGCGGAAGAGCTCCCATCCGAGGAGATCGGTGCACGCCTCGCCGAACTGCGCCGCACGATGAAGCGCATAAATCACGATGTCGGCCAGGCGGAGCCAGAGACCCAAGCGGAATGGGTGCAGGCATTGTTATATGGGCCATCGATCGAGAAGCCAGATCCGGAGATTCAAGCATGCGGCGAAAGCTTTCAAGACCAGCAGCCCTCATCACGGTCCTAGCCATTCTGATCACCGTCCAAGTGGCGTGCGATGGACCTGGTGGCGGCGGATCGCGCACCGTCTCTGAGACGGTCAGCGGCGACTGGATCCGCGTCTACTTCACCAGTCCGCGCTATCCCGACGATGACGCCTACCACCACGGCGGACTCGACGAGGAACTAGCCGCCGTGATCGGCCAGGCCGAGAGCAGCGTGGACGTGGCCGCCTACGACTTTGATCTAGAACGTGTGGCCGATGCGCTCATCGCCGCACACGGGCGCGGTGTGAGAGTACGCTTTGTCACAGATAGCGACAATGCCGACGAGGATGCGGTCCAGGATCTCCGGCGGGCTGGCATCCCCGTCGTCGAAGACGAACGTGACAGTGGGCTGATGCACGACAAGTTCATCGTCATCGACCGGGTGTGGATCTGGACGGGCTCGTGGAACCTGACCGCAAACGGCACCTACCGCAACAACAACAACGCCGTCCTGATCGCCTCGCCCGCCCTGGCGGAGAATTATGCCGCCGAATTCGAGGAGATGTTTGCGGGCGAGTTTGGCCCCACATCACCCGCCGATACCCCCAACCCGCGCGTCGTCATCACCGCCGAGCTCGGCGAAGGCGCCGATGGCCCGGTGCAGACGAAGCAAATCGAGGTGAAGAACTATTTCGCACCCGAAGACGCAGTTGCCGCACAAATCATCGCCGCGATCAGGAACGCCAAGAGCCGCATCCGCTTCATGGCCTTTACGTTCACCAGCGACGAAATCGCCGATGCGCTGCTGGAGCGGGCGCAGGCAGGCGTGGTGGTGCAGGGCGTGATTGAGGAACGTAACATCGAGGGAGACTACAGCCAATATGACCGCCTGCTCCAAGATATCCCTGATATCGTCCCCGACGGCAACCCTTACATCATGCACCACAAAGTCATCATCATCGATGACGAGACCGTGATCCTGGGCTCGTACAACTTTACCGCCAGCGCCGAAGACAGAAACGACGAAAATACGCTCATCATCCACGACCCCGAGGTGGCGGCGCTTTTCGTAGAAGAATTCGGGCGCATATACGTGGCAGCTAGAACCACAAAGTGAAAACCATTCCATAGCCGCGATTTCGAGCGCAAGCGCTCGAAATCGCCTGGTGACCGCAGGTCACTCGCTTGCCGATATTCCTAACTGGTCTATAATAAAACGTGTAACCCGTCAACCTGCTCCTAGACCGCCTATCCCAGCGATCACTTCTGTCCAGCAGACCGCTCCTAGACCAAGACACTGCTTTGCGACCCAGCATCCTACAAATCTCACACCGAAAATGGAGAGGAGAGGAGGTGATGGTATCGAAGCTCAGCCCTTGGAAAATCTCCCAATGCTTTTGATCCAACTCACTTTCCATACTGAAGAGAGGAGAAAACGAAATGCGTGAGCAGCTTCTGAAAGCTTTAACCCTATTAGTGATTCTCGGGATCCTGGTAGCGTGCACCTGTACCCCTCCAGCTACCCCCGAAGCGACCGATGTGCCTCCGGAGCCCACAGCGGTTCCGTTCCGCGTCGGGTTCGTCACCGATACCGGCGGCATCGACGACAAGAGTTTTAACCAAAACCAGTGGGAAGGCATCGAGCGCGCAGCGAAGGACTTTGGCATCGAGGCCCAGTTCATCCAGTCCGATGAGGCCACCCAGTACGAGCCTAACCTGACCGAGTTCGCCAGCCAGGGGTACGACTTGGTCGTCGCCTCCGGGTTCTTCTTGGGGGCCGACACGGCCAAGGTAGCAGAACTGTACCCGGACGTGAAATTTACCATCTTTGACTATGCCTACCCTGACCCATCCCTGCCTGAGGGCACACCGGGCCGCGATGCGTGCATCCCCAACGTCATGGGACAGGTGTTCAAGACTGACCAGGCGGCCTTCCTGGCCGGCTACGTGGCAGCCGGGATGACCAAATCCGGCAAGCTCGGCTACTTTGGTGGCGCCAAGATCCCCACCGTGACGATCTTTGGTGTCGGCTTCCAGGCAGGTATGGAATACTACAACGAAGTGCACGGCACGGACGTCGTGCTCATCGGCTGGGATAACGAGACCGGCGAGGGACTTTTCACCGGCGACTTTGTCGACCTGACCAAGGGCAAGGAGTCAGCCGAATCCCTGTTCGACGAGGGCGCGGACATCTTTATGGGCGTCGGCGGCCTGATTGGCTCGCCCGGCTTTGACGTGGCCCGCGAACGCGGCGGCTATGGCATCTGGGTGGACACCGATGGCTACTACTCGGTGCCCGGGGTTGAAGACGTCATCCTCACCAGCGTGATGAAAAAGATGGACAACTCCAACTATGCCGTGGTCAAGGACGCACTGGAGGGCACCTTCAAGGGTTGCACCAACTACGTTGGCGACCTGGCCAATGGTGGCGTAGACGTGGCTCCATACCACGACCTAGACGATGCTGTCCCGGATGATTTGAAAGCCGAGGTCGAGGATCTGAAAGCCAAGATCATCTCGGGCGAAATCAGCGACACCGGCTGCATCTCCTACCCCGAGTATTGCCCAGGCGGTCTGTACGAATAGCCAACTGACCGAGCACAATCTGCCGACAAGGCTATGAACCAGGGAGATTAGAGATTGGCCCTGCCAGTCTCTAATCTCCAAAACGATCAAACACAGATTCGTTCCTAAATCCGCTAATTCACTCAAGGAGCGAGCTATGCCCCCAATTCTGGAATTACGCGGTGTGACCAAGGCCTTCCCCGGCGTTTTGGCCAACGACCACATCGACCTGACCCTCAACGAAGGAGAGATCCTGGCCCTGCTGGGCGAGAACGGTGCGGGCAAGACCACCCTGATGAACATCCTCTACGGCCTCTATACCCCCGACGAAGGCGAGATATTCATCCAGGGCGAAAAGGTCGATATCCACGATCCCAACGACGCCATCCGCCAGGGAATCGGCATGGTACACCAACACTTTATGCTGGTGCCCGTGTTCACAGTGACGGAGAACGTCATGCTGGGTGTCGAATCGGTCAAGTTTGGTCAATTCCTCGATCGAAACGCAGCCGCAGCGCGCATCCGCGAGATATCATCCCGCTTTGGGCTAGAGGTGGACCCGGATGCCTTGGTCGAGAATCTTCCCGTGGGCATCCAGCAGCGCGTAGAGATCATCAAGCTTCTCTATCGTGAGGCCGACATCCTGATCCTCGACGAGCCCACGGCGGTGCTCACGCCGCAGGAAGTAGAAGACCTTTTCGCAGTCGTCCACTCGCTGGTCGAGCAGGGCAAGTCCGTTATCTTTATCACCCACAAGCTCAAAGAGGTACTCTCCATCGCCGACCGCATCACCGTGCTGCGCACAGGAAAGGTCGTCGGCTCCACTGCGCCACAAGAGACCACGGAGCCCGAACTGGCCAAGATGATGGTGGGGCGCGAGGTTATCCTGCAGGTAGATAAGGGACCGTCACAACCGGGAGACGTGGTGCTCGACGTGCAGGATATCCACGTCCTCGACGACCGCAGGTCGGTCGCCGTGGACGGCGTCTCTCTCCAGGTTCTTGCCGGCGAGGTGCTGGGCATCGCCGGCGTTCAGGGCAACGGCCAGACCGAACTGGTCGAAGCCCTGACCGGGCTGCGAAAGATCGAGGATGGCAAAGTGACCATCTCGGGCCGAGACACGACCCACGCCACGCCGAGGGAGATCACCGAGACCGGCACGGCACACGTCCCAGAAGACCGGCAGCGCGATGGGCTGGTTCTGTCATTTCCGGTTGAAGACAACATGGTGATGAACACGTACTACGTTTCACCATTTGCCAAAGGCGTCGTACTCCAGCAGAAAGAAATTGCCCAAGCAGCCCAGGAACGCGTCGACCTGTTCGACGTGCGTACCCCCAGCATATTTGTCCCGGCTTCCAATCTCTCGGGAGGGAATCAACAGAAGGTGATCGTGGCTCGGGAGTTTTCACGCCCTATCAAGCTGCTCATCGCCTCACAACCGACGCGCGGCCTGGACGTGGGATCGATCGAGTACATTCACAGCCGACTGGTTGAGAAGAGAGATGATGGCTGCGCTGTCCTCCTGGTCTCCCCAGAACTTGACGAGGTGATCAGCCTCTCGGATCGCATCGCCGTCATGTACAAAGGACAGATTGTGGCAACGCTGCCAGCCGAGGAAGCGACCAAGGAAAGGTTGGGCCTACTTATGGCCGGCATTAAGGAAGAAATCCCTGCACCCGCCGCTGCGTAGAGACGAGGCCCCTCTCGCCAATTCTGTAGAATAGGAGGCCCCATTGAGCGAGAAAACAAATCCACCAGCAGAGACCAAACCATCAACCGACCCCATACGCTATATCATTCGCCGCATTTTTGTCAGACAAGGGACACTACATTCCACGTTGGTGCCGATTCTGGCGGTAATCACAGCTCTGATCATCGGAGCAGTTATCATTGCAGTATCCAGCCCGGATGTTATTTCTGCTTGGGGGAGCTTTTTCCAAAACCCGCTCAACGCGCTGTCGGTGAGTTGGATGACGGTTAGAGATGCCTACGTTTCCCTGTTCGAGGGAGCCTTCGGCAGCCCGGCCCGCATCGCCCAGGCCATCGACATCTGGCGAACCACTGGAGAGACCAGGGAGCTATTAGAGGCGCTAAGACCGTTCGCCGAGAGTCTGGTGATCTCGACACCCTACATCTTTGCCGGTCTGGGCGTGGCGCTGGGCTTTCGCGGCGGCCTGTTCAACATTGGTGCCGAGGGCCAACTCTTTGTCGGCGGCCTAGCCTCTGTCTACGTGGGATACTCTATTTCCGGGCTACCGTGGTACCTGCATCTCCCGCTGGCTTTGCTGGCTGGCATGGCAGCCGGTGCAATCTGGGGAGCTATCCCCGGCTATCTCAAGGCACGTACCGGCGCCCACGAGGTGATCAACACCATCATGATGAACTATATCGCCTTCCGGCTGACTGATTACCTTTTGCAAGGGGGGCCGATGACACGCCCCGATGGCCTGCCCATCACGCCGGAGATCAAGCCCAGCGCCTACCTGCCGGCGCTGTTCCCACGGCCGATGCGCCTGCACGCTGGGTTCTTTTTGGCCCTGGCATTTGCCGCCCTGGTTTATTGGTTCCTGTGGAAAACCACCAAAGGCTTTGAAATTCGCATGGTGGGCGCAAACCCGAATGCGGCCCGCTACGCCGGCGTGCGCATCACGCGCATGACGGTCTTGACGCTGGCTCTCAGCGGAACACTGGCGGGGTTGGCAGGTGCAAACCAGGTGTTGGGCCTGGATCACAAGATGGTGCGGGCGTTCTCTACCGGTTACGGATTTGACTCTATCGCACTGGCGCTTCTGGGAAACAGTCACCCCTTGGGCGTGGTGCTCGCCTCCCTGTTGTTTGGGTTTTTGCGAGGAGGTGCAGCGCGCATGCAGTCGGTCGCAGGTGTGCCCGTAGAAATCATCCGCATCGTGCAAGGAATGATCATTATCTTTATCGCAGCGCCAGAGATCATCCGCGGTCTATATCACTTGAAGGCGGCGGATGGGGAGAAACAGTTGCTCACCCGAGGATGGGGCACCTAGAATAGAGAAGAGAGGATGCCATGAAACTATCACTCCAGAGTCTGAAGGCCAGACACACTCAAAGGTCCATCGCCCTGGGCATAGCATTCCTGGTCATTGCCGTTTTGATCGTCGCCTTTTTGCCACGTGGCACGGCGGGGTTAAAGTCCACCTTTGCCCTCGTCAGCCAGCGTGGAGGCGTGACCATCGCCGCGCCTGATCTAGTCGTCCCCACTTCTCTTTCGCTCTATATCCTTGGGGCGCTGGTAGCGCTCGCCGGCGGGTGGTTACTGATCGTGGGGGATAGACGCCTAACCCTGACGGTCGCCCTGGTGGCCGTTTCCAGCATCACCGCCTTTCTCGTGTGGGCCAGCCGCGACAAGTCGATCAATCTCACCGGCATGCTGGTCAGCAGTCTGGTGCGGGCCACGCCCATCGCCCTGGCGGCGCTGTGCGGCATCTGGAGCGAGCGATCCGGCGTGGTCAACATCGGCATCGAAGGCATGATGCTCTCTGGAGCCTTTACCTCGGTCGTCGCCGCCAGCGTCAGCGGCGGCCTCTTTATGGGCGTGCTGGTGGGGGCCCTGACTGGCCTGCTGCTCGCGCTGCTGCACGCGGTGCTCTCTATCCGCTTCAGAGTAGACCAGATCATCAGCGGAACGGGGATCATTATCCTGGCGCTCGGCCTGACCAGCTATCTGCAGCGCTCGGTCCTCAACAACTACCCGGAACTCAACCAACCAGGACCGACCATCCCCGCCCTCGGCATTCCCGGCCTGTGGCAAATCCCCGTTCTTGGCCCAATCCTCTTCAACCAAAGCCCCGTTATCTATACACTGATCATCCTGCTGGTGGTTACCCACATCATCATGTATTATACCAAATGGGGCCTGCGCATCCGCGCCGTGGGTGAGCACCCCAGGGCTGCCGACACACTAGGGGTCAACGTTTTCCAAACACGCTACATCAGCGTGCTGATCAGCGGGGCGATCGCTGGATTGGCGGGCGCCTACATGAGCATCGGCGCCGCTGGGCGCTTTAACGAAGGGATGACCGCCGGCAAGGGCTTTCTCGGCCTGGCGGCGATGATCTTTGGCAACTACAATCCGGCAGGGGCGTTCCTGGGATCGCTGATCTTTGGCTTCTTTGACTCGTGGCAGGAGAAGCTCGCCCTGCTACAAGTCGGTGTCCCGCCCGATCTATTGGGGATGGCACCATACCTGGCGACAATGATCGTCCTGGCAGGCCTTGTCGGGCGCGCCCGCGTGCCCGCTGCAGATGGGCAACCGTACGAAAAGCAGTAAACTCCCCCTGACAAAGACTCCTGTGCAGGGCACAGGGCCTCTGCCCTGAATCTGCTCGACGCACTGTCGCAGACAGCAATCGTTTGACAATCACATAGAACTATGCTATCGTTTAATTGATTCCCCTTTATCGACACCCAACACAACAACCAAACCCACATATTTGCCAAAGGAGGTTCGAGATGAGAAGTAAAACAAAGCTTGTCGTCGCAACAGTCTTGGCATCGCTTGCACTGGGAGGCATCGTATGCGCCCTGGCCTGGTGGCGGCCCAACACGGCCAAGGCCGAGATCAGTGCAAGCTTATCCCCGCCTTACCTCAACCACCCCGAGGTCGCCGACGCACCCTACGACAATCCCCCTCCCCCAAAGATCGACGGTGCCATCGCCCCCGGCGAGTACGCCGGCGCCGGCAAGGTCGCGTTCCCCGGACACGGCACCTACTACGACGAGGTCGAGGTCTTTTTCAAGGAGGACGGCGCTTACCTGTACATCGCCTTCGACATCCCCCTCTTTGACACCAGCAGCGGCTCCGCTTACGCCGACGTCTACCTGGACACCGACCACGACCACACGATGGGCAGCAACGACTACCTGCTGCGCGTCCGCGACGACGGTGTAGCCAGGGAGTACACGCCTACCGTGGGAGGCCTGTGGGGCGGTGAGAAAAGCCCCGTAAACTGGACCGCCGCCATGACCACGAGCCTGCTCAACGGCGGCTGGCAGGTCGAGTATCAGATCGATTACGCCAAGTTGGGCATCACGGCGGGCGCGTTCAAGGAACTTGGGTTAGCCTTGGCCACCGTGGACAGCGACCAGTATTTTTGGCCGCCCGATGCCTATGCCACCGACCTCAGCCTGTGGGGCTCGCTGGTCTCTTCCAGCGATTGGGGTATGTTTTACTGGAAGCCCGGCCCGTGGGAGGATTACGCCCCATCGGGCATGCCGGATTTCGACCAGAAACAGGCTCCCTGGGGAATCCCGGGACCCTCAGGGATCATCTCGACCCACTGCGGCCCGGTGGCCATGGCCAACTCGCTGTGGTGGTTCGATAGTAAGTTCGAGACGCTCACCGGCACCATGCCGCCCGCCATCGGCGATACCTACCGCCTGGTGACCTCCTACAATCCCGGCGCCTGGGACGACCACGATCCCCAGAACGCCGGCGGCATGGGCGCCCCCGGCCTGGTGGATGACCTGGCCAGGTATTTCGGCACCAACCAGGGCCTCCAGGGAACCAGCGTCATCAGTATGTTCTACGGCACCCACCAATACCTGCGCGACCACGGCCTGTGGGACGACTACATCGTCACCCTGGTAGAGCGGCCCGACTTTAAATGGGTCGCCGAGGAGGTGATGCGCAGCGAGGACGTGATCCTGCTCCTCGGGTTCTACCAACTAGATCCTGCAGGTACATGGAATCGGCTGGGCGGTCACTACGTCAATGTTGCCGGCGTGGACCTCAATGGCCCTATGATCGCCCTCAGCGATCCCTACGTGGACAACGCAGAGGTGACCGGCATGGGCCGCATTCTCGACGGCGCGATCTTTCCTCACGGCCCCATTCCCGGCCACCCGTCTTTCATCCACAACGACGCCGGCAACGTCTCCCACGACATGTATCCCGTGATACCCACCAACAGCCCGGGCGGCTCCTGGGGGCCGGACCTTTATCCGTGGATGCCGTTCGAGGCCTGGTTCTTCCCGATGTCGGAAATCAACCCCCATCCCACGATCCCGCCCGGACCCGCTCCATACGTTCCAGGCTTTCCAATCCAGGTCGAGGTCGAGTTCGCCCTGACCGTCTCGCCCTACACATGGAAATCCAGCGGGTACTGGGAACCCGACCCCGCGGACTCTGTCAGAGGCACGTGGCGGCCGTGGGAGGACTATGCCGTCAACGGCGTGCCCGACTTTGACCAGAAGCAGGATAACTGGATCCACCCGCTATCCATCACCTGGTCTTACTGCGGCCCGGCCGCCGCGGCCAACTCACTGTGGTGGTTCGATAGCAAGTTCGAGCCCCTTCCAGTAGGGCCGCCTCCTCCTCCACCGCCACCTCCACTAGCGCCGGCACCGCCGCTGGCTCCTGGTGCTATGCCGGCAAACGATGGATACCCGCTGGTCTCGTCCTACTGGGGACCGGGTGGCGACGACCACGATCCATCCAACGTGGAAAGCGGCATCCCGGCGCCTATGCCTCCACTACCACTGCCCTGGCCGTCGCTCGGCCCCACCGCCCCTGGCGGCGAGTTCGTGGACGAGCTGGCCGCCTACCTTGACACCGACGGGCAAGTGACGGGATACGGGCTACACGCCGGGACCGTCATCACCGACTTGGCCCACGGCATCGACCTGTACATCACTCAGCGCCCTGATCCTCGCCTCCCGGCCGGCATCACCCTGCGCCAGGGGTACGTGATCACGATGACCCACTCCCCCGACTTTTGGTGGGTAGCCGAGGAGGTCGAGCACAGCGAGGACGTGATCCTGCTGTTGGGGTTCTGGCAGAACCAGGGCGGCGACTGGGTGCGGCTGGGCGGCCATTACGTCACCGCCGTCGGGGTCGATAAGCAAGGCGGCTTCATCGGCTTCTCCGACCCATGGTACGACGGCGTCGAGTACGCCTGGCCCTATGCCTACAGCGGCACACCTCCCAGCGGCACGCCTCTCGTGATAGGCCGAGCTGCCGACGGATGGATGTACCTCCACTCGCCCTATCACATGCACGCCGCCCACGTCCACAACGACGCGGGCAACGTCTCCCACGACGTCTACCGCGCCCTCCCCACCGATAGCCCCGGCGGGGTGTGGGGGCCGTGGATGTACATAGAGACCTGGGAAGGGAACTTTGAGGGACAGAACGGCGGCCAGACGGGCACCTGGGATGGAGACCTTAGCAACCCCGTTCAGACCGAGGTGGACGGCGCGGTCGCCGTCTCCCCCGTGGCAGACCTGTGGATCACCAAGACCGTCTCCTCCCCCGAGGCGGAGCTAGGCGACACCGTCACCTTCACCATCCAGTTCGCCAACTATGGCTCTTTGCCCGCCCAGGGCGTCGTCCTCACCGACACCCTGCCTACCGGGCTGGTGAGCCCGACCTGGCAGTACTGGACGTCCAACGGCCTGGCGGTCACGCAACGAACGGGGATGACCTTCACCTGGGACCTGCCCGACCTGGCGTGGCTGGACTGGGGCATCATCACCGTCACCGCGCAGGTAGACACCGACCTCTCCACCTGGACGGCCAAGGAAACGATCCTCACCAACAACGTCGAAATCTCCACCAGCAGCATAGAGCAGTACCAACTGCCTCCGCTGGACAACACCGCCTCGGTGACTATAACCATTCACAGGCCTACGGTCTACCTGCCCCTCATCCTGCGCAACTATTGACGGTGATCAGACTGGCCGTCACCTCACAGCCCTCGGTTTGTGCCGAGGGCTGTGGGGCTATTGCTGCATTTCCCCACTGCCGCCAGTCCGCAGCGGTTTCGAAATCCTGCCCGGTGATGGATTCCAGAGCTTGAGCAGCGCGTGGATGCCCTATCCACCTTGCTCCCCCCGAAGGGTATGGTACAATGCGCCAATGCGTATTTTCTCAATAAGTAGGGGAAGACGGGGGGTGTGAGGGCGGCTGCGCCGCCCTCACACCCCCCACCCCCCGGATTATTGAGATGATACTGCCATACAACTGAATGAGGTAGAGAGATGGACAAGCAGTTATTGATCGCGGCGGTCGTCACCGCCGGTTGGAGCCCCAAGGAAGACGACCCGCTGGTCGGATACACACAGGGGGGCTCCAAAGCCACCATTCCCATCGCCGGCAAGCCAATGATCGCCCACGTGGTCGACGCCCTGGCCGAGTCGCGCTACATCAAGCACGTCATCATCGTCGCACTTGACCCAAACTTGAGCGTTCAGTTCTCAGTACCGGTAGAATACCTGCCCGACCACGGGGGACTCGTCGCCAACGCCAACGCCGGCATCCAGCACGCACTGGAACATCGTCCGAACATAAACGCCGTGCTGCTCTGTAGTTCCGACGTCCCCACCATCACCCCTGCTATCGTGGATGCTTTCATCGAAGAGTGCCTCAGCACGGACCACGACGTGTACTACAGCATCGTCGAGCGTTCGGTGATGGAGGCCCGCTTCCCCAAATCCCGTCGCACCTTTGTGCATCTGCGTGATGGAGATTTCGCCGGCGGCGATCTTGTCATCCTCCGCCCTAGCGCCAACTTTGACCACCAGGAGTTGATGAGAAAGCTGTCCACGGCGCGTAAAAGCGCCCTGCGCCAGGCGAGTATGCTCGGCCCTGGCATATTCTTCAGGCTACTCACGCGACAGCTATCGCTGGCCGAGGCCGAAAGACGCGTCCAAAAGATTTTCGAGATGCGCGCGCGGGCTGTCCCGTGCCCTTACGCAGAAGTAGGGATGGACGTGGACAAGCCATTCCAACTGGAGATCGTCCGCACCGAATTGGAAGCCCGCGCCGCCGACACCGCGTCCTGAGGATTTCCCTTGCAGCAACTCGTCGCCTTCGACCAGAAGCTCTCGGCGCGCCTCGCCATCCCTCGCACTGCACGCTTCCTGCGCCTTTTGGCACTCGTCGCCGCTCACAGCGGCGATAGCCCCCTGTGGCTGCTCGGTGCTGTTGCAGCTCTCATCTGGGGAGGCTCTGCCTGGTGGGGATTTGGCGGGCGAGTGATTCTCGGGACGTTGGTCGCAGGCACAGCCACCACCGTTCTCAAGTGGCTTTTCCGGCGAGAGCGCCCGCCGGGAGAGAGCCTGGGGTTCTACTCGTGGTTTGACCGGCATGCCTTCCCTTCTGGGCACGCCGGCCGCTGTGCCTGCCTGGCCGTATTGCTGGTTCCCCTCCTGCCAACGTGGGTGTCTGTGCTGATGGCACTGTGGGTCGGGCTGGTCGGCCTGGCCCGCGTGGCGCTGCAGGTTCACTTTTCCTCAGACATCGCAGGCGGCTGGATGGCAGGCCTGTTGACCGGCCTGGCGTTGCACCTGGTGTTCTGAGCCAATTTGACAAAGCCTGTATGAGACGGAAAGGCATTACCCTGTCGCGGAGATTGTAAACCGCCCGAGTAGCGCATCCCGTTTTCCACACCCCTTGGATCGTCATCCACACCAGAATTCCTGCCCTCTACGACAGACCATCCCCCCACATATAGGGCTGCTCAAGCAAGCTAACCACACAGCCGCGTCTTGTCTTGTGGATAAACCCCCTGCTCCCTGTGGATAACAAGTGCGAGTTGGGGATAACTCTGAATTAAAGTGCTGTTTTCCCCTCTCGAAAACTTCGGTCAGAGTAAAACATAGCCTTTGTCTTCTCTGAGAATTCCAAAATCTCCACAGTTTCCCCCAGCCACCTGTGCACAACTTTCAAGTTTATACCCCCCACATGCAGGGGCGCCTAGCGAGCAGTTCCCCCACATCTATGACCAACTCGGCAAAAATACCGAGTTTTCCCCATTTTCCCAATCCCTACTCCGGCTACGACATTAAATTCCAAAAGATGTTAAGCCTCTTTTACAATCAGGGTACTCACTTCATTCTTTCTTGATTTAGCTCGGGCGGGTTTGTTATAGCCTCTTTGTAACCACTCAGCCTTCCTCCTCTTTTTTTGAGCGAGGGCCACTGCTCGGGCGAACAGCCTGAGTAGATACGCCTCTTTATCCTTTAGCCTCAAGAGGGGCCCTTTTCAATTCCGAGGCATTGGAATGTGCCACACCGAAGATGTGGCATACTGCAACGCCACAGAAAGGAATTTCTGGGGGTGTGGTCGGGCGCTTTGCGCCCGACCACACCCCCAATTCCCCCTT
>JAFGED010000103.1 GCA_016931785.1 Anaerolineae bacterium | reverse complement strand
TTGGACCCGCTGTAGAGGAACACGATCTCTGAGCGCACAGTTTGGGCGTTAGCCCAAACTGTTACGGTGCATTTGGATGATCCTATGAGCGTTGAGTGGCGTTGTTTCTCTCGTCTTTGCCGAGCAGACCCCTCTTGCCCTAGGGAACAAATGCACCCCTATTCAGGCGGCACGTAGCGGGAGAGGCCGTCGTTGGTCCCGACCCACACGGCGCCATCTGCGGCGATGGCGATGGAGCGGACGTCGTCGTCTATCAGGCCGTTCTCGACGGTGTAGGTGGTCCATTGCTCGTCGTCGAAGCAGGCGACGCCGCGTTCCTGGATGGCCCACACGGCGCCGTCGGGAGCAGTGACGGTGGATGGGGCATCGCCGCCCGCCACGCTGTCCTCGATGGGGGCTCTTGTCCACGCGTGGCCGTCGTACTGCCAGGTGCCGCCGCCCTGGTCGTACCGGTCGGGGCGGGTGGCGACCTGCAGGGTGCCGTCTGGCGCCGTGGCGATGGCGGCGACCTTGTTGCTCGGCAGGCTGCTATGCAGCGTGTAGTTGGTCCAGGTCCCGCCACCTGTGGTGAGCGCGGACGAGATGTCCGCAGTCGAACCATCAAAGTGGTAGATGCCGCTGTTGTAGGTGCCGGCCCACAGGGAGCCATCGGGCGCGAAGGCGATGGAGACGCCGCGTTCCTCCGGCTGGCCGTCGATGGCGAGCACGGTGTGCCACGCCCAGGTGGTGGGATCGAAGCGGGCGATACCGGCGGTGGTGCCGGCCCAGGCCGCGTTCTCGGAATCGACGGCGATCGATTCGACCCAGGTGCCCACGCCGCCGGCGTCGTAAGATGTCCACAGCGACCCGCTCAAACGTCCGATCCCGGCCCAGGTGCCAAACCACACGCCGCCGGCAGGGTCCTCTGCGATGGTCTCGACGCCGTGGCTGATTAGGCCGTTAGCAGTGGTGTAGGAGAGCCAGTTGTGGCCGTCGAAATGGGCGACGCCGCCCCAGGTGCCGAACAGCACAGAGCCATTGGAGGCGGCGTTGGCGCAGAGGACGTGCCGCTCCAGCAGGCCATCTTCTTCGGCGTACGTGGTCCAAGTTGAGCCATCGAAGCGGGCGACGCCGCAGCCGTAGGTGGAGACCCACACGTCGCCATTGCTGGCAAAAGCGATATCGGTGACACCGTTGCACGGCAGGCCGTTGTCTTTATCATAGGTGATCCAGGCGTGACCGCTGCGTCCCGCGGCGGGTGTTCCGCCCGAGGCCGAAGGAGCGAAGCGCAAGATGCCGCCGCTGGTGGCGACCCACAGCTCGCCGCTGGGGGCCACGGCGAGCTTTTCAACCCAATTATCGGCCAGACCGTCTGCCGCCGTGTACCGGGTGATCTCGTTACTGTCAATGTCCCACTTGAGAAGCCCGCCGGGGGTGGCGATCCACAGGTTGCCTTCATGGTCAAAGGCCAGGTCATTGACGTGACCGGTGGCGGTGTACGAGGTCCACCCGGGATGTGTGGACGCCGGGCTTGGGGCGGGCAGCTGCGCGGGCTCGACGGCGCGTGCGGGGTGGGGTGTGGGCGCGGCGGCCGGTTCTGTGTCGCCGCCGTAACAAGCCCGCAGCACCTCCTCGGCAGGCTTGCCGTAGGGCGTATAGTCCTTGTCCTCCACGCCGCCTTTCTGGGGGTTGACGTCCCAGTTCCACCAGTAGATGCCCGCCAGCCAGGGTTGATCCCGCAGCACGTCCAGGGCAGCCTGGTAGGCGTCGGCTTGCTCCTGCAGATCGAGCGGCAGATCATCCCAGTCCCACGGCGTCTTGATCGTCCCATCGGCGCTGCGGTATCCGATTTCGGTGATCAGCACCGGTTTGTCGTACTTTTTTGCCAGATTCGCCATCGTCTCGACGTAGCCCTTGTCGACCCAGGCGGCCTTCAGCTCGTCTAGGGTGGGGTCGGTCCTGTCGGTGAGCACGTAGTAGGCGTCGATCCCGATAAAGTCCAACGCATCCCACCAGGCGATGCCCACGTCCTCGGTGCCGTGGTTGCCGGCGTAGGTGATGGGGCCCGAAAAGCGCTCGCGCGCACCTGCCACGATCTTGCGCCAGTCGGCTTCTCGGTGGCTGGTGCCTACGAGTTCGGTGCCGACGCAGAACTGGTCGACGCTGTGCGCCTGGGCGAGCTTCGCGTAGTGATTGATAAAAGCACCGTACGACTCGAACCACGCCCGCCACTGCACGTCGTCTGTGAACGCCTCGCCGATGTTCCCGCGCCAGTGGTCGCGGTCGCGGCGCAGGTCGACGTGGGGCTTGAGCATCACCCGTAGCCCCAGATCGTGGGCGGTGGCGACGGTGTGGGCCAGCTCCTCGTCGGTGGGCGTCCTGGTTGGATCGCGCGTGACGACGGTCGAGGTGTACGTCTGCTGGTAGCCAAAGACGACGATGGCGACCCAGTTCGCGCCGGTGGCGGCCAGGTTTTTGAGCGAGTGGTCGGATTCGGGGGTCGAAAGCTGCTCTCGCGCCCAGGCGGTGTAGTTCAGCCCCTTTTGGAAATCGTCAGGCACATCGGGTATCGCCGTGGGGTTCGTGCAACAGGCGCCGAGCAGGAGCGAAAGTATGCAGAGGGTGAGCTTGATGTGTGTTTTCATGGCGATACAATTATAGCACACTTGCGTCGCGGGGTCGTTTTGGGGATGTCACAGATTTGAATCCGCGCGTTGCAGATCTGTAACAGCTCCCGCAGTGGATTGTGGTATAATCAATCGCATGAATGTCACGTTGAGCGGTTTACGTGCTAACGATCAATTCTTGAGGAGGAACATCGAATGAAATCGGGCACAGTGTACTTGTTTACCTGTTTACTTTTGACAGCCTGCACGGCAGGCACAATTAGGCAAGGCCCTCTCACTCCGGTAGCATCTGTGGAACCGACATTCACTCCGGTAGCATCCGTTGCACCAACAGAGCTGACACCGACCAATAGCGCCAGTGTCGAGCCGTCGCGTGTTCCTTTGCCCACCTCGGCCTTGACCGAGAGAATCGCGTTCACCTCTGATCGTGACGGCGACAAGAATATCTATGTGATAGAGACCGACGGGACAAATCAACGCAGGCTGACTGACGACCCCTATTCGGATTGGTCGCCTGCGTGGTCGCTTGATGGCCGCCTGGCGTTTTATTCCAATCGCGATGAAGGTCGCTATGAAATCTATGTGGTGGAAGCGGACGGCTCGAGCCTGCAGGAGCTTGACGTCTGTGGTATGTCTCCGGTGTGGTCATCCGATGGGCGCTCTGTTCTATTTGCCTGTCCCGGCGGCACCCTGTGGGAAATCTGCATCATGCGTTCCGATGGATCGGATCGGCGCAGCCTCATCACTTTGAACCTTGATCATAATCAGTGGTGGAAGCAGTTTTCCCTGTCGCCTGACGGCCGTTCCATCGCACTCAGTTACATGGATTTCCAATCCGGCAACTTTGAGATCTTTATCATGGACGTGGATGGATCAAACCGGCGCAATCTCACCGAGAACTCTGCGAGTGACGTGCACCCTACTTGGTCACCCGACGGGCGTTACATCGCGTTCGCTTCTAATCGGGACGGTAACTTTGAAATCTATGTGGTGGACGTCGATGGATCGAACCTGCGCAACCTCACGCAGCATCCCGCGGACGATACGACCCCCGCATGGTCGCCGTGGTAAAGCGGGATAGAAAGGACAAAAAGGTGAGAGATGCGGTTGCGGCGGAGAGTTGCACTGTGAGGTGGTTCAAGGCACTGGTCATATTGCTCGTCTTGATACTGGCGACAGCGTGCGTGTCGTTGGATGCTACTCCGACGCCGGGTGTGATCACCCCCGCGACTTATCCCGCGCCTGCAGTGTCCACCGTCTCCAACAAGCTCGGCGTGCACCTGCTGCTCGACGACGGGCGCAACGTCTGGCCCGTCGACGTCTGGTCGCTTCATTTGGAGTACGCCAGGCGGGCGGTTGGCGAGTGGGGCTATGTCACTCAATTGGTTCGGCTGGACGATCTCGATCCTGTCCGGTGGCAGCATTTTATGGACCTGTGCGCCGAGTGGCACCTGACCCCTATCCTGCGCCTGGCGACGACGTACGATCGAGAGGCGGGTCGGTGGGATACCCCTCTGCGGGATTCTGACGGCGCGTACCACACCATCGCGGCCCGGTACGCCGGCTTTGTCGCGGCGTTGCGCTGGCCAACTGCCGATCACTATATCATTGTAGGCAACGAGCCCAATCACGGCAACGAGTGGGGCGGGCGGCCTGACCCCGAGGCCTATGCCCGCTTCTTGATCGACGTGGCCGATGCGCTCCACGCCGCCGACGCGAGCGCGCGCGTGCTCAACGCCGGGTTCGACCCCTACGCCCCCAACACCGGCGACCAGCCCTTTGCCGACGGCATGGGTTACGTGGACGAGGAGACCTTTCTCGACCGGATGCACGCCGCCTACCCCGACGTGTTTGACCGTCTCGACGCCTGGGCCAGCCACGCGTACCCGATGGGACCGTTCACGGAGGGGCCGTGGGTGCAGGCCTACCGGGTGGACTTGATCAACGACGCGGTGAACCCCGATCACGTCGAGCCGCCGCCTGGCGTCTACAACCGGGGCGTCAATGGGTACGAGTGGGAGCTGTTCAAGCTCTCGACCTACGGCGTGGAGCCGCTGCCGGTGTTCATCACCGAGACCGGCTGGCGGCACGCTGGGGCAGATGACGAGGCGCTCCCCGACGCGGAAACGGTGGCCGTGTACATCGATCTGACGCTGCGCGGCAACGGCGGGCGCTATCCAGAGTACCCGGAGGAGGGCTGGACGCCCTGGCTCGACGATCCCCGCGTGGCGGCAGTGACATTCTTTGCCCTCGATGGTTTCCCCGCCGAGTGGGAGCATACCAACTGGCTGGCGCTGGATGCGGAAGGGAACGTGCTGAGTACCTACGCGCCGTTCGAATTGCTGGCTAGCGGCGATATTCGACCGTGACGCCAAAGAGGTTGAGGGCGGGGTCGGGGGAGCCGACGGTATCGGCAGAAGTGTCGACGATTTCGATGGCTGTGAGTGTGCCTGTCTGGCACTCGGCGGGTAGATCGAGACTCAGCATGTCGATGTAGCCCATCTCGCTGGGCGTGCTGATGATGAGACCGCTCCAAACCTGGCGCGCTTGGGTAGCCGTCGAGACGACGTTGTCGGCCGTATGCCACTCGCGTACCTCTTGTCCCAGCCGCAGGTCGGTGACTATTGTCGGTGTGTCGTCGCAGTAGGCCACGACCTGACCGATGGCCTGCCCCGCGAACTCGGTGAAGCCGTTGCCGGTGTTGAGCAGGAGATGCGCTTTCTGGGCGTGGGGGACATCCTTCTCAAGCAGAACACTCGTGGGGTAGAAACTGTATGGTGGGGTCGCGGCCTGGCTCTTAAAGACCCGGTCAGATAGCCGGAAAGGGATACCTCCCAGCGCGACGTAGCCCGTCGGCGGCGACTGGAAATCGGTGTCGCTGTTGGCAAGGGCGGCAATGGGCAGTGTGACGCAATCTGTGCCAGGAGTTGGCAGCGCCTCCTGGATCGCCGCGAGGCTTGCGTGAGCGATCTGCCATGCCCGTACAGTGCCGTCGTCACTGGCGGAGTAGAAGGTGCGGCCGTCGGAGCTGAACAGGAGAGCGGTCACGGCCAGCGTGTGTCCGGCCTGCGTATGCAAGAGCCGGCCGCTTGCGACGCTCCAGATCTGCAGCGCGCCGTCGGCGTTGCCGGAGACGAGCCAGCGCCCATCCGGGCTGTATGCGAGGGAGGTCGCGCCGGCCGTCAACCCCTCAAGCGCGTATAGGTTCTCGCCGGTGTCTATGTTCCACTGATCCAGTGCGCCATCCTCCATACCAACTGCGATGATTGGATCGGTAGGGCTGGCTGCGACGCTGCCCACGAAACGCCCGTGGGTGAATGATAGGGCCAGCAGCTTTCGGCCGGTCTCCACATCCCGCGCCACGATGGCGGCGCTGCCGGGAGAACAGAAAGCATCCTGGAGCAAAGCGATCACCACCGTTCTATCGGGGTTCAGCATCACATCCTGGACAGGCAAACCGGACTCGCAGTCAACCCAGAAATCGCAGTTAACCCAGAGCGGCGCCGCATCGTCGCCCTGCGATACGAGAGTGCCCACATCCCACATCGCCAGGTCACAGAATAGCCGCGGGCAACTGTCGCCAGTGCAGCGTGTGGTGAACAACCTGTCCTCTGTCACGAACGCCTCCAGCGTGTTGGCCTCCGGATACCCCCTGCGAACGGCGAGCAGGGCCCCTGTTTCCACATTCCACAGATGTATGGGACTGTACGATCCGTAGAACTCAGATGGGTCGATAGCCATAGAGGATGTGACCATGGTGGAGGCGAGTAATTTGCTGTCTGGGCTGAACGCCATCCCGTTCACCCTCGCCGCGGGACCTTCCGTAAGCGTGTGCGTGAGCCGGCCAGTGTCCGTGTCCCAGACCTCGATGGAGCCATCTTGCCAATACGGGGAATGGGCAGGTTTGCCCGTCTCCACCAGCGCCAACCACCGGCCATCAGGGCTGAGCGCCATGAGGCGCGAGCCGGGAAATGTGTTCAGGAGCGTGAGCTGTTGGGTTGCCGCGTGCCAGCGCCAGGCGGTGGTCTCGTCGGGCCGGGACACGAAGAGCCGCTCACCGGAGGCGAGCGCAATCCCGTTTAGCGACTGGCTCGTAAAGGTGCGCGCCAGTTGGCCGGTGGATGTATCGAATACGCTGACGTCAATTTCATACGCCCCGACATCGGTCGAGATCGCAAGCATGCGTCCATCCGGGCTGAAAGAAGGGCGCGACTGCCAACCCGGGCTTGGGAACGTGTGCAGGATTTGCCAGGTCGCGGTATCCCATAACTGCATTGTAGAATCGGTGCTCCCCACGAGTAGGAAGCGGCTGTTTGGGCCGAAGGCCAGACAGCCCTCTCCCGCGAGAGTATGAAGCACCTCGCCGGTGGCGACGTCCCATATGCGGACACTGTAGTCGACATCCTGGTTTGTGAGCCTGAGCATGGCCGCCAGCCGGCTCCCATCGGGGCTGAAGGCAAGGCGAAGGTTGTACCACCCCGCGGTTATTGCACGCACGAGTTGGCCCGTGTGCGCGTCCAGGACCTTGATTGTATCGGATGCGCCTACTGTATATGTAAGCGCGAGCAGCGCGCCATCGGGACTGAATACGACGTCGTTATTGATCGTACTTTCAAGCGTGTAAAGCCATTCACCTGTGCTCAAATCCCATACGCCTGCCACCGATCCGGAGCTTGCTGCGTACACCGTGCGCGAGTCCGGGCTAAAGGTGATGGTGTTCCACCAAAGCGACTCTTCTCCCAACGTGTGTACCAGGTGGCCACTGGCAACGTCCCACACGTGCACGCCATAGTATCCCCCGGTCGCCAACAGGCGCCCATCATCACTGAGACGGAAGGTGTTAACGGCCTCCGTCTCTGTGATCGCCTGGAAGGGCCGGCCCGTGTCGACGTTCCACAGAGAAAAGGCGACGCGCCGGTTGACTGCTATCAGTGTATGGCTGTCCGGGCTGAAGGCGAGATCGTCGATGGCCGCGCGCGTCTCGACGTAGCGCGACTCTTGCAGCGTTGTGGCGTCGTACAGGTGGATGCCCAGCGAGCCGCCCATCGCCATCCACTTACCATCTGGCGACCAGGCCAGGGCGCTCACCGTGCCCTCACCCAGCGCGGCAAGCTGCGTCAACGGCTGCTCGTTCTTCGTTGGCCCCAGTGTGCCACAGACGACGGCAAAAGCGAGCAATACCAGCGGAGCAGAAAAATGCAGACCTCTTTGCAGGATGGATGGCGCGCTCACAAGTCCTCCTGAAACGATGCTTTTGCTCTGAATTGTAGCAGACGCGTGTTATGGACGTGTGGCGGCTGTGTGACAGTCCTGAAACGGGGTGTTGCGCTCTGGTAACGTCACCGGCGGTACTCGACGGTGATGCCAAAGAGGTTGAGCGCAGGGTCGAGTGAGCCGACGGTCTTGGCAGAGGTGTCGGCAATCTCAATCGCGGTCAGCGTCCCGTCGCGACAGGCCGCAGGCAGTTCCAGGCTGAGCAGGTCGATGTGCCCGGCCAGGTCGGGGTATTCGGCCAGCGTGCCGGTCCACACCTGCCGGGCGCGCTCGACGGTGTAGACGACGTTGTAAGCCAGGTGCCACTCGCGCACGTCGCGCCCCAGGACCAGGTCGCTGACTACCACGCGCTCGCCATCACAGTTGACGGCGACCTGGCCGATGTGCTGCCCCTCGAACTGGGCGAAGCCATTGCCGGTGTTCAGCAACAGATGCACCTTGGAGGCGCGGAGCACGTCCAGTGAGAACAGGATGGTGGTGGGGTAGCCATCGTCGGGCGAGGATGAGCTTTGGCTCTTAAAGATGCTCGCGTTGAGAGCGAAGGGGACATCGCCCAGCGTTTGCCGTCCCGTGAGTGGGGACGCAAAGCCGTTTGGGGCGTGGGCGGCGACGTCCAGGGGAATAGGCTGGTAGAAGACGCCGGGCTCGTTGCCGGAGATGGCACTGGGGAGCGACTGCGTGGCATCGATCGTGATGGTGATCGGCCCGGGCGTGATGCCCAGCGTCGCCTCCAGTGCCGCCACCTCTGTTGCTAGCCGGGCGTGCTCGGTGGCCTGGACGATGGCCGTGGCCTCGGCTTGAGGGTCAGTTATGGATGGGCGCTCGATTCTCGCCTGTACCTTCCCGCAGGCGCTGAGAAGCACGAGCAAGGCGGCGAACAGGACGATCGTTCGGTTGACGCTCATGGTCTCCCTCCTGCGTCAAATGTGGGCTCAGTTCCATTGTACCCCTCCCCTCCCCTGAGTCAACGGGAGAGGAGGGGATGGCCTGGCAGTTTGAGCGTTCTGGTATTACTCCAGCACGTAGACCTGCTGGTCGCAGTGTTCTTCGCCGCCTCCACTTACCCGGACCCAGATGACGAGGTGTGTATAGTCGGGATCGTCCTCGTAGGCAAATTCCCGGCTGACCGTGTGCTGTCCTGGCGGGAAATCCTCCCCGCCGGTGGACCAGGATGGGCGCCCTTCTGGGATTGTCTTTGTGCAGGTGCTTGGGTCCGGGATCGCCTCGCCCTCTTTTAGTCCATAGGCTGCGATGAGGACTTTTGTATCATACGAGCTGTCGTAGGCTATGCTGGCCCCAAATCTGGAGAGGGTGTCGCGGTCGACGGTCCCAGACGCAGGCCAGAAGTTGGTATCGATCAGGTGCAGCCCCGTGGGGATCACCGTGCTGGTGGGCTCGGGTGTAATCGGCATACTGGTGGGTGAGGGCAGGGCATAGATACGTTGCTCGCAATACAGATTACCCTTTTCTTGCCACAGTCTGATCCAAACGACGAGGTGCGTATACTCGGGATCATCCGCGTACTTGTAATCCCGGCTGAACGTGTGTTGCCCCGCCGAGTAACTTTCCTGGTCGTGCCAGAACGGCCGCCCCACAGGAATTGTCCATTCATCGCAGTTATTTGGATCCGGGCTGGCCTCGATGCCGGCTTTCAGCCCAAAAGCTGTGACGCCGGCGTTGATGGTATCACTGTTGGTAAAAGTCACGCTGGCTCCAAAGTCGAAGGCACTGCCATGATCGGCGGTGTCGGACTCGGGCCAGAAGCGAGTGTGGATCACCTGAAGACTCCCAGGAAGCGGTGTGCTGGAGGGTGTGGGCGGGATCGGCGTGAGAGTGGGTTCAAGTAGGATCGGCGTGCCGCTTGGTTCTGGAGTGGAGCGCGTTTCGGAATCAATGCCGGCATTCGGTGAAGGTGTCGGCGCCGGCGAGTTACCGCTGACCTTTTCGGTTTCATCACGTACCGCTTCAGATTCGGGAGTTGCCTTGGATAGTGTGTCTTGTTCCTTCTGCCGACTTTCCGGCGTGGGAATTACTGCCGTGACTGCACCAGGTTCACTGGGGGCGATAATTCCTAGCTGGACTGCGCCGCAACCGGAGAGAAGCAGTGCTGCGATGATGGGCAAGAGTAGGGTTTGTTTTGTATTCATGTTTTTCTCCTTGGTTTTTCTGACCGGCTATGCCATCCATTGCAGCGCGATCGATTGTCCTGTATGGGTTGGCAGCCATCTTTTAGATGATAGCATGCGCGTGTTACGGGTGGATGGTGGGAGAGTCACAGGTTGGGAACGGTGTGTTACGGGTCTGCTACGTCGGGTGGTGGGGAGGTGAAGGGTG
>JAFGED010000454.1 GCA_016931785.1 Anaerolineae bacterium | reverse complement strand
TACGGAGTGGATCATCGCCCACACGGCGCGGCCGCGGACGACGACGCAGGGTTGTGGAGGCGACGGGCCGAGTGACGTGCCCAACAACGTCTACGGCTGGGGCATCGTGGACGCGCTGGCGGCGGTAAAGGTATCCCAGATCGACGCGGAGGTTGCCGCCTATCCGCCGGAGGAGTCCCCGCCTCGGACGCTCGTCTATACATTCACCTTTGAGAATGCTTACGGTTTTTCCCTCACCCATGTCGTTCTGACGGACGTCATCCCGGCGAGTACGACCTTCGCCTGGGCCAGTGGGGATTACGTGTATGCGGGCGGTGTGGTCACCTGGACGGCGGCGAGCTTGGCGGGCGGCGAGACGCTGACGGCCACGCTGGCTATCACGGTGGCGCACTTGTCAAAAGGAACGGTCGTCGTCAACGACGCCTATGGCGTGCGCGCCGACGAACTGCCTGCGCCCGTCATCGGTACGCCGTTGGAGACGGTCATCCCCTGGCAATACGTCTTGCCCATCGTCACCCGCGATTGGCCGTTCGAGGGGAGCGGGGATGGCTGACCTGCAAGCGCTGCGTCTCAAGGCGCGCCTCCTGCTGAACCTATCCGATCCCATGGACGCGCTGTATGCCTACTACGCGCTCTATCACGATCCCGGGCGCACTGGGCTCTTCGTCCACGAGGATGCCGAGGGGCACACCGACGGGTTCGCCGCCGTCTGCCAGACCGGGCAGAGGCTGTTCCAGCCCACCGTCGCGCTGCGTGCGAAAAACGAGCGCGCGGCCATCGAGGTGCTGCGCCAGGCGCTGATCCCCGGCCGCCCTTACGCTGTGATCACCACGCTGGACCTGATGGATGCGGTGGCAGAGATCGTGGACGTCGAGCAAGCCGAGATCAACCACCTCTATCAACTTGAGCTAATTCGCTTCCAGCCCATCATCAACGTGCTGGTCGTGACCGAGGAGGGGGTGGGCGGCCTGCCGCATTTCGTCATCCGTTCTCAAGAGGGAGCCGTTGCTGCAGAAGCCGGGCTCAACTGGACCTCGCCGCACTTTGCCGAGATCTTTGTCCACACTGTGCCAGAATCCCGGGAACGTGGGTGGGGCCGCTCGGTGCTGGCGGCCTGCACGATGTGGGCCGTTCACTCGGCCCGGCAGCCGCTATACGTGGTCAACGAGGCCAACGCGCCCAGCATCGCGCTGGCCTCGTCGGTGGGCTACGTGGATACCGGCGTGCGCGAGTTCGCCGGGGAGGGTGTTTGCAAAGTCAGGGGCTAGAGATCAGGCTGCGTTCAAAGACAAGTTCGTAATTTTCGGGCAAAATCACCCTGGACAATGGGAGAGAACCCCCAAGTTGTTTTTGAACGCTTACTTAGGTCACGCTACCAGCCGAGGGCGTCGTCACGTCATTGACGTGACCTACAGGTTCGTTTTCGAGACTAGAAAGTGGGGATTGAGATGCAAGTTGAGTTGATCGCGATTACGCGCTATTTGAGGGGAGAGGGGACCCCGGAGGAGTTACTGGAACACGCGGGGCGTGTGTGCTATCGCAGCGCGGTGCGGGGCGGTGCGGGTCGCTTTCTGCGGGCGCGCATTCGCGAGGGGCACGAGAGCCTGATCGAGCACGCCAGCGCGACGTTCGAGATCGGCGGCCTCTCGCGGGCGGCGAGTCACCAGTTGGTCAGGCACCGGCTGGCCAGCTTTAGCCAGGAAAGCCAGCGCTACGTCGAATGGTCCGACCCTGAGTGGGTGCTGCCGCCTGCCATCGCGGACGACCCCGAGGCGCTGGCGGTTTGGAATCAGCTTTCCGGACAGGTGCAGGCGGCCTACCACGCGCTGCGGGAGCTCAAGGTGCGCAAGGAGGATGCCCGGTTCGTGCTGCCCAACGCCGCCGCCACGCGCATCGTGATGACGATGAACTTTCGCGAGCTGCTGCACCTGTTCAGGCTGCGCATCTCTCCCGAGGCGCAGTGGGAGATCCGGGAGCTGTGCGTGCGTATGCTCGAACTCGTGTGCGCCCACGCGCCGAACGTCTTTGGCGATCTGCGGGAGGAGTTGAGGACTCGACACCCCGCGTTTTTCGAGTGTGTGGAGTAAAAACACCCCGGACGGACGCACCTGGCGGGCGACCTGAGCATCCGGTCGGTCTCGACCTGGTTGGGGCCGACCTTCAAATCTTCCCGGAAGCTAGATGGTCGCTTCTCACCAGCGAGAAACCAGCGATTGACAGCGATTCATCTCTGTCTGGAGAGCTTTTGGAGCTTCCGGGAAGATGAACTGTGAAATGTGACACGTCGTACCACTCTACTGAATCGTAATGCTTTTGCAACGCGATTGAACGCCAACCGGCCCGGCTCCTGTGATATAATTTGGGTGTGTTTCATCTCAGTTAGAGAACGGGGGAGCGGGCGGCTTCGCCGCCCGCTCCCCCCATCCTTACAACTCATGAAACGCATCCATATAATTTGAGTGTGGCCAGAGTCCTCAAAAGAGGGGAGGGTCACGGGGAAAAGCCGAGCGAGCTTTGCTCGCACAGAGGCTTTTCCCTTAGAAAGCGCCCCGAAGGGGAGGCTTCCCGAAAGCGCCGGGGAGCTTTACCATCTCTGGCCAACAGGAGGGCATTATGAAGCGCAGACGAGTGTTAGTCGCCTTGGCTGCACTGGTTATCGGGTCGGCGTTGACCGGCGCGGCCGTGGGTTTTCCGGCGTTCGTCCAGGCCAGTGCAGCATCTCCGCAGGTCAGCGTTCCCCCCGGGTTTCGCGTCAGTGCCTACTTTACGTTCACGTCCTATACCTACCCCACCAGCATCGCGTTCGGCCCAGATGGCAAGCTTTACGTCGCATCCCTGACGGGCTACGTCTACGCCCTGGAGGACACCGATGGCGACAGTGTGGCCGATTCGCAGATCACCTTTGCCAGCGGCCTGCCGCTCCCGTTGGGCCTGGCCTGGCAGGGAGACGAGCTTTTCGTCTCGGTGAATGAAAAGATACAGGCGCTGGAGGATACCGACAGCGACGGGATTGCGGACCAGACCAGGGACGTCGTGACCGGCCTGCCCGCCGGCGGCAGCCACCGCAACAACGGCATTGCCTTCGACCCCGATGGCAGGCTCTACGTCACGATGGGGTCCAGCTGTAACGCATGTGATGAGGCGGACCCCCGGCGCGCGACGATACTTCAATTCGACCTCGAAGGCGGTTCCCTGGACCTGGGTGCCTTGGATACCTATGCCACCTACATCTATGCCATGGGCGTGCGCAACGCCTACGATCTGGCCTTTTACCCCGGCACCTCCGATCTCTTTGCCACCGACAACGGCCGGGACGACCTGGGGCCGGACGCCCCGCCGGAAGAGCTCAACCACGTGGTGCAGGGCGCGCACTACGGCTGGCCCCACTGTTGGTTGGGCGGCTCCGACCCCGGCTGGGAGGTCTATTGCACCTGGGCGCGGCAGCCAGTGGCGACCTTTAGCGCCCACGCCTCGGCCGATGGGGTCGCGTTCTACGACGGCGCCGAATTCTCGCCCCAATACTGGAACGACGCCTTCGTCGCCCTTTTCAACGCCGGCCGGGTGGATTGGGTCGATATTGTGTCTGCGGGGGGGAATTACACGGCGACGGTGAGCCCCTTCGCCACCGGATTCGACCAGCCTCTGGACGTCGCGGTCGGCCCAGATGGCGCGCTCTACGTGGCCGATTATGGCGACGGCACCATCTACCGCATCGCGGCAGAGGCCGATCTATCGGGTTCCTCCAAGGCGGTCTCGAACGCCAAACCCAGTCCAGGAGAGACGCTGACCTACACGCTCCTCGTCGCCAACGCCGGCAGCTCCACGGCCTTTACCCTCACCGATGCCATCCCGATCTCGACGACCTACGTGCCGGGCAGCGCCTGGGCGAGTGCGGGGACGATCACCGACGCGGCGGGTATCACCTGGTCGGGGACCGTCAGCGCCAACGTGACGATCTCGGCCACCTTCGGTGTGGTCGTCGATCCGGGCATCGATTCACCCACGGCCATCTTCAACACCGCCGTGCTGACGGGCGGGATAGGCAGCCCGCACACGCTGCAGGCGACGGCCATCATCTCTGGTACGGATCGCTACTTTCCCCTCGTTCTCGGAAAATAGTGCTGCACAATCAAGTGCCCGGCACCTCCCAGGTGCCGGGCACTTTTTGCGACTATGGAATATGCGCCCGGTTATTCGGCGATGCCCACCAACTCGACGGCGTCGATCTCGACCCAGTCCTCGAGCACCGACTGGTCGACGGTGATCCTGACGCCATCGACCTGCCTATCGGCTCCTTCCACCGGGATGTGGAGGACGAAGGGGCAATCGTCCGACATATCCTGGGGTGTTCCCATGTAGACAGTGTGATACTCTCCCTCCAGGTCGCGCAACTCGACCTTGACCACCTGGTTGGGATTGTAGGTCTGGAAGATGTTCACCTCGGTGGGAGTCACAGGGGTTTCATAGTCCAGCTCGATCCACTCGACGGTGTCGTAATTCACGGAGGCCCAGGCGGTGACATAATCTCCACACCTGGCCGTATCGGGCGCGCCGGTGGCCTGCATGGCCGACCAGTCAACGGCGCCGTACTCGGAGCTGGCCGTGGCAGAGACGGCCCACTGGCGAAGCTGTCCGGCGACGGTCGGCATCGGCACTGCCGTGGTCGGCATCGGGCCAGCGGCTCCGATAGGCTCAAAGAAACGCACCGAGGCCAGCACGGCGTCGAACAGTGGGACGACATCCTCCCACCGCTCCTCCGGCGCTATGCCGCCCATGCGGAAGTGATGGTAGGGCGTCACGGCTACGACGAGGAGCTGTCCTTTCAATGCCTTGCCCTCGTAAGTGCCGCTGATGTCCCCGATCATCCCCGGATGGTCTCGGACGGTGATCGGCCGCGGGGGAGATAGCACCACGCCATCGGTTTCGGTCTCTGAAACGAAATCTTCGTACAGCTCTTCCACCTTGGAAGGCTCATCGGTGAGCCCTCCCATTAGCACGATGGCTGGGCCGACGTCTGGATCGGCATCCGGGGCCTCCATGAAGACAGTTTCTTCGTATGCATCGACCTCGTAGCCGGGGATCGTGCGGGCGGAGAACCCGCCTTCTTCACTGCGGATCTTTTCTCCCAACGCGACCTCCGGTTCCGGCGTGTTCGTGGGTTCGGGTGTATTGGTCGGCTCAGGTGTGTTGGTCGGCTTGGGCATGCCGGTGGGTTCCGGGGTGGCCGTCGGCTCGGGTGTGCCCAGCAGGCCACAGCTCAGGGTGACCAGCGCCAGGATCGATAGGACAGAGATGAGTAGGTGTTTATGTTTCATGATCGAGACTCCTTCCATTCGTCTGATTTTGCAAGCATACCCGTATTTTACCATCAGACCGAGAAATTCACAGGCAGTAACTACTCAGCCTTGCTTCGCAGTTGCCTTTCGCGTGTTAAAAGGCATTAAGGCAAAAGTAGCACATTAACAATCAGGGACAGCTGTAGACCAATCAGCGATTTGTTGCCGGAGTACATCATCTCGATGATGCCGCCAGCGGTATCGGCGGCGAAATTGCTCCTGGCGTTGCTCGTAACGAGCGCGCTCGGCGGCATAATCCTCCCAGCTGACCTGCGCCAGGCGCTTCTGTAGGTCGACGGGTGAATCCACATTCAATTGGATGGTCACCCAAGCTCCCCGTCTCAGCAAAGGCTCGCGCAGTTGGCTAACGCCCAGCTGGCGTCTCAGTTGGCGCTTGACCTGGCCGTGGAGGCTCTCTTGGTCGTTGTTCGTGGATGGTAGCCCAATAATGTCGTAGCAGTGGAAAAGGCCCGACCAATATCGCTCGCTCAAGGCGAACAGGTCATCCCGCAACCGAGTCAGCCAAGGTGTCAGGTCAAGAGCGTCAGCCAGACGCCCCAGGTGGTGAGCCAATTGCCGAGCAGCAGCGTCGCCGCCAGCAGCAGGCCCTGGCGCATCAGCGGTGGGCAGGTGAGCATCCAGGATGTCGCTGATACCATCGACCCATTCGAGGGCCTGGGAGACCTCCCCGAAGGCGGATTGGAAGACGGGCAGTGTTTGGCCCAACACGGCGTACCAATGGCGCAAGTGGGGATGTTCCCTCCGCACCAGACAGCGTTCCAAGGCCTGACATATGGCGCATAGATCCTCGAACATGGGGAGCCCCGACAGAACAAAGGGGGCGCGGCCTGTTCTGGATAGCGCCAGTTGCAAGTCCAGCGCAAGGTCTCGGACAACCTCAGAGTGCGTCGGCGGCCGTTCCGGGTCTACCTGATCAGGCGCCTCGGTGAGCGCCAGCCCCGTCACCAGCTGAGGGGGAAAAAACCGACTCCTCCGAGTCTGATAGGACTTTCCCTATACTCTCGCGGATTTCCTGGCGAATCGTCTTCCGCATCTCGACCTTGAGCGCCGAGTCGTACTCATAGATGGGACGGGTGGCGTGACCCAGGTAGTGGGACTGGCACCATTGGTGCGGGATATCCGGCCATACCTCTTCCAACACCTTTCGGACGCACCCTTGCTTGTCGCTCACCGTGGATAGAACGGGCAAGCCGAGTTCTATCACCGGCTCAAGCAACGTCTTGAGCGTCTCGTGATTCACCCGGGGTAACCAGCCCATCACCAAGGTGCGTTCGATCTGCACCTCCCGCACCACCCAGAGCTGCTCTGACGCTCCCTCCGGCTCCAAACCGTCCAGGCTGATGATCATCCCACCTCGTTCCTTGACCACCGCCTCCAACTGCTCTCTATCCAGGCGCTCAGCACATCCCAGGAGTGCCTGATAGCGCTCGTACAGGTAGTCTACCTGACGCTCGCTGATTTGCACGCCTTCGTTCTCCAAACGGACGTGAATCTGTTGCCGGTTTAAGTGCTCTCGATCACGCCACCAGCCAACCTGGGCGATCACGTCCAAGCCGTAGGTGCACTCCGGCACGGTCACCATCTGAGCAGCCGCCGAACTGTAGGCCTGTCCCTGATATGCGCACTCGGGATTCACACACTCTTTGGCCCGACTGGCGACATACACCGCCCCGTCCATGTGCTGAACCGTCTTGCGCCACTGGTAGTAGTCCTGTGGTTGTAGCGCTTCCTTGCAGTGCGGACAGATGCCGATCTCGGAATTGT
>JAFGED010000102.1 GCA_016931785.1 Anaerolineae bacterium | reverse complement strand
GCAGAGTGGATGTTTGAGGATAGCGCGGGCAACCCCCTGGAGGCAACGCCAGAGAACAAGGAACTGGTGCTGCAGCGCCTGGAGACCCACATCCGCGCGATCGTCGGCCGCTACAAGGACGACGTCCAAGTCTGGGATGTGGTCAACGAGGTGATCGATCCTGGTAATTCGGACTGCATGCGCTGGAGCAGATGGTACGAGCTCACCGGCACGGACTATATCGCGACGGCTTTCAAAGTGGCAGACGAGGTTGCACCAGACGCTGTGCTGCTTATCAACGACTATGGCACCACAGAGCCGCGGAAGCGCACCTGTCTATACAACGTAGTGCGCGATCTACAAGCGCAAGGCGTGCCAATCGATGGCGTGGGCCACCAGATGCACATCACCATCGGGGCCCCGTCGGCGGAGGTGATCGAGGAGACGGTCCTGATATTTGCGGAGCTTGGCGTAGAGCAGCACATTACCGAGTTGGATATGAGCATCTACACCAACGATATCGACTCGTACACAACTGTGCCGGATGAAATCTTGGTCAGGCAAGGCAAGCGCTACAAAGCGGTGTTCGACGCCTTAAAACGGCAAGCCGACCACATCCAGTCGGTGACGTTCTGGGGCTTGGCCGACGATCACACGTGGCTCAAGACCTTCCCTGTCACGCGGATCAACCTGCCGCTGCTCTTCGACGAGCAACTACAGGCCAAGCCCGCCTACTGGGGTGTCGTCGATCCAACGAAACTGCCATAGCCGTCCAGCACGCTTCCCATACCCGCGGATCATTGACGCACCCGGTAACTACTCAGCCTTGCTTCGCGGTTGCCTTTCGCGTGTGAAAAGAGAGGGGCAGGGGCTTGGAAAGCGGCTTCGCCGCTCTCCAAACCCCATCTCTCCCTTTTTCGAGCGAGAGAGACTGCGCGGGCGAATAGCCTGAGTAGTTACCGCACCCGAATGAAAAGAGGAGAGTCCAATATGAAAAACCCAGGCCTAACTATCAACGCTCAGGATTATTTCGAGATGCCCGGTCTAAACGTGCTTGTTTATCACAACACTTTCTCCGAGGGCCATCAAGGAGGTGTTGAGATCATCCAGCATGGAGAGCGAGTGGCAACAAATGGCGAGCTACGCCTGAGCCCTGCGCCAGGACAGTGGCAGCCGGTCCCTGAAATCGGCGAGGGTTTTCAGCACGTAGGCGTGAGCCCTCGGACCGTCGCACTCCAAAGCCGAAACGTGGACAGGGAGACCAACACCATCAGCATACCGTGCCGGTATCCTGACAAAGACCGAGAGCGAAAAGGGTTCAATCCCATCATTTACCCCGATCTACACGTCGAGTACACGGTTCGGGTTCAGGCGGAAGGTCAAGCGTTTACCATCACAATAGATCTGGAAGAGCCGCTGCCCAAAGACTGGGTAGGCCGGGTGGGCTATAGCATAGAACTCTTCCCTGGCGATCTGTACGGCAAAACCTATTACATGGACGAACAACCGGGCATGTTCCCGCGTCAGGCCAATGGCCCGACATACTTGAACCCCGAAGGCGAAGCCGAGGCAGTGCCCCTGGCACAGGGCAAGATGCTGACGGTGGCCCCAGAAACCGACCTGTTCCGAATGACCATTGAAAGCCAGGGCAGCCCGCTCCAGTTGCTGGATGGCAGCCTGAAGCATAATAACGGCTGGTTCGTCGTGCTTTCTCTCATCCCGGCAGGAGCCACGAAAAATGCCATCCAATGGAAAATCAAGCCCCACGTGATCCCCAACTGGAAGTATGAGCCGGTGATCCATATCTCCCAAGTAGGCTATCATCCCAAGCAGAAAAAGGTGGCATTTATTGAACTGGACAAGCAGGAAACAGCCATTCAGAAAGCGATACTCCAAAAAGTGCGCCCATCAGGCGATTACCAAACGGCGATGGAGAAGCGACCTGAACTATGGGGCCAATACTTGCGCTACCAATATGCCACGTTTGATTTCTCCGAGGCCGATGAGCCGGGTATTTATGTGGTGAGATACGGCAACTTGCTCAGCAGTCCCTTCCAAATTGACCAAAACGTGTACAAGCGCCACGTCTGGCAGCCAACGCTGGAATACTTCCTGCCGATGCAAATGTGCCACATGCGGGTCAACCAGAACTACCGGGTCTGGCACGGCCTCTGCCACATGGATGATGCCCTGATGGCGCCCAGGAACATCAATCATTTTGACGGGTATGACAATACAAGAGAACCACCCACCTCCTTTCCATTCAAACCGCTCGAACATATCCCCGACCTGAACGCTGGCGGCTGGCATGACGCTGGCGACGATGATATCCGCACCGACACGCAGATCAATACCATCATGGCCCTGGCGCTTGCGTATGAAGAATTCAACATCCAGTATGATGAAACGTATATCGACCAGGAACATCGCCACGTGGAAATCCACCACCCCGACGGCAAACCCGACATTCTCCAGCAGATTGAACACGGCGTAACCTGGATTCTCAACTTCTATCGCCAGCTCGGCAGCCTCGGCATGGGGGTCATTGTACCTACCTTGCGGCAATACGTGCATTTGGGCGACCCCTCTACGCAGACCGACAACCAGGTCGTCGGTGAAGCTGTTGCCCAATCGCGCGCTGCTCACGTCGACGGGCTCTGGTACAAAAAGGTGGCAAATCGCTATTCCAGTGTGTTTGACCCTGAAGAGAACCTGCACGAGATCGAGGAGGTTATTCCAGAATTGGATGACCGGCTGGTCTTTACACAGACCAATCCAGCCCGGCAGCTATTTGTGGCAGCAGGACTGGCGCAGGCGGCCAGAGTGCTCAAGGGCTACAACGATGCACTGGCAGATGAGTGCCTGCAGGTGGCAGAAACCCTCTGGGCAGCTCATAACCATATCACTGACAAAGAGGTAGGGGCCATTTATGCCTACGGACATCGCGGCGGTATTGAAGGTATAAAGATCCACGCGCTGGCTGAACTGATCCTCGCCACCGAAAAGGATAGCTACAAAGAGGAACTCTGTGGCATGGGAGCGGCGGTAGAGGAGCACTTTGACAGATCGGGGTGGATATTGGGCCGCGTGCTGCCGCTGCTCGACTGCCCCGATTTCCTGCAAAAAGTTACCGCGGCCGCCCAAGCCTTCAAGCCCCGGCTAGAGCAGCACAGACGTGAAAGCCCATTCGGTTGCCCTCTGGCCCATACAGAAATCGTGGGGGTGGTGCAGTATTTCCTCCACAAAGGCTGGCCCGATATATTTACCGCTGACCCCTTATTTGACGTGCTGAACTTTCTTTTGGGTTGCCGCCCGGGCAGAACGACCAACAGCTTGGTGTCTGGCGTAGGAGGCAACTCCCCGGTGATCGCGTATGGGTTTAATCGCGCCGACTGGAGCTATATTCCCGGCGGAACCTTCTGGAATGCCGTGAACCTGGTACGCCCCGACTTGGCGGAAGACAAAGTCTGGCCTTTTTTGTGGCAAGAACGAGAATACATCACCGACGCAGCTTGTATGTTCATGTTCATGGTGATCGCCGCCGACAAGCTCTTGGAGAAACAGGCACAATAGAGGCGAGTAGCCAACACGGCAGACGCGCCAAACTGCACAATTCACAAATGGGGGTGCCAGTTGATTCCTCATCTGAGAAAGCAGGGGACTGCGACCCAACTCATTGTCCGTGAAAAGCCCCTTCTCGTGCTCGGAGGCGAGCTGGGAAACTCGAGCGCGTCCGATCCTGCCTACATAGAGGCCATCTGGCCCAAAGTGATGGCGTTCAACATGAATACCGTACTTGCCCCCGTCTATTGGGAGTTACTCGAGCCCGAAGAGGGTCAGTTCGATTTCACCCTCGTAGACAGCCTCATCCATGGCGCGCGGAGGCATGATGTTTCCCTCGTGTTGCTCTGGTTCGGCGCCTGGAAAAACTCGATGTCTTGCTATGCCCCCCTATGGGCAAAACGCGACCTGGATCGCTTTCCGCGCATGGTGGACACCCGTGGCGTAGGCCAGGAGATCCTTTCGGCATTCTCCGAATCTGTGCTGGACGCGGACTCGCGCGCCTTTGCAGCCCTCATGCGACGGCTGCGGGAAATTGACGGAGAGCAGAACACCGTGGTCATGGTGCAGGTGGAAAACGAGATCGGCATGCTCCCCTGCGCGCGCGATATGAGCGAGACCGCGAATCAACTTTATGCAGGCCCTGTCCCTGATGCGCTCCTGTCGTACCTCGACACGCACAGCGAGACGCTTGTGGAGAGACTTCGCTCTCAATGGGAAGCGGCCGGGCGGCGCATGGCGGGCACCTGGGAGGAGGTCTTTGGCCCCGGCGATGCCACGGAAGAAATCTTTATGGCGTGGCACTACGCCGTCTTTACAGGCCGCCTCGCGGCTGCTGGAAAAACCGAGTACCCGCTCCCCATGTACGTGAATGCCGCACTCAACCGTCCGGGGCACAGACCCGGCCAGTACCCGAGTGCAGGCCCGCTTCCCCATCTCCTCGATATCTGGAAAGCCGGTGCGCCGACAATCGACTTTCTCTCCCCTGATCTCTATTTTCCCGAATACGACGAGTGGATATCGAAATACCCGCGCCCGGACAACCCCCTATTTGTCCCGGAAAACCAGCTTGGCCATTTTAACGGCGCCCACGCCGTTCATACGATCGGCGCGTACGACGCGATCGGTTACAGTCCCTTCTCCGTAGAATCATGCCCAGACCCCGCGGCTACGCCGCTTGCGTCAAGCTACCGCGCGCTTTCGGCGCTCGCATCCATCATCCTGGAAAACCAAGGAAAAGGCTTGATCACAGGCGTACTCCTCACCACAACCAAGTCCTGTGCTGATCGGGTGCTTGGCGGGTACAGGCTCCACTTCAGGCACGAGAAGGATTGGGAATGGTCAAGACCTGCGGAACCCATACCGCCCGATCGGATGATTGTCGGTTGCCTGGTGATATCCACTGGCCCGGACGAATTCATCGTCATGGGATCAAGCGTCCTTATCACCTTCGAACCCGCCGGGCCGGGCTTGCCGGTTGCCGGGTTCGCTACCATTGACGAGATTCTCGTCGAAGGAGAAGAGATGCGAGTCGGACGCCGTCTCAACGGCGATCAAAGTCACCAGGGCCGGCACGTGCATCTCCCAGATGGGGAGTTTGGAATCCAACGGGTCACCTTATACCGCTACCAGTAGGCTGTCATGGCCGAACAATACATCCGTTCGAATTCTCGACAGGCGACATCCTGTGGATGGAATTAGCAGCCAACACGGAAGGCAAACCCGCCGCCGGAATTGAAGGGGGAAGAAGATGAAACGAAGAGTCACATTCTCTATGATCCTTATCCTGTTGGGAGCTATAGGCACCTCTTGCCTGTGTGCGAAACCTACACCAACCCCCATACCCGTCCCCACGCCCGTGCCAGACGTAACCGTCGACGGCGGCATCACACACCAGACCATCGACGGATTTGGCGCTTGCGGAGCTTTCAGGGCGGCCTCTCACATCCACGGGAGCACGGGCCTCTCGCCCGACCAACAGAAGGCCGTTCTGGACCTGCTCTTTAGTCCGACTACGGGGGCTGGTATGAGCATCTGGCGCAACGAAATCGGATCTTCCACCACCGCCGTCGGCGGCGGCCCTGACGACGGCGACAACGTCCCCTCCATCGAGCCAACCGATCCAGGCGGCCCTGATGCCCCTCCCGTCTACTCTTGGGATGGAGATGACGGCGATCAGGTCTGGCTCTCCCAACAGGCCCAGAGCTATGGGGTCACCCAATTCTACGCCACAGCCTGGAGCGCGCCAGCCTACATGAAGACCAACAACAGCCTCAAACATGGCGGCTATCTCTGCGGCATCCCCGGCCAAGCCTGCGACAGCGGAGACTGGCGGCAGCACTACGCCGACTACCTGGTCCAGTATCTGAAATTCTACCAGGAAGCCGGTATAGAGGTCGACTACATCGGTTTCCAGAACGAACCCGATCTCTCTCCAGAGTATACCAGCATGAACTGGGATGCCAGCCACGTCCGTGGTGATCGCGGTCGGATTGACTTTGGCACACCTCAGAATATCGACTTTATCAAAAACTACCTGGGCCCCACCCTGGCCCGGTCCGGCCTGTCCACCAAGATAGCGTGCTGCGACGCGACGAGCTGGCCCCGCACCATCACTTACGCCAACGGCGTGCTGGCCGACCCAGATGCCAGGGATTACATCGGCCTGATCACCGGCCATGGCTATTATGCCACGCAGGCGGGAATGCTGGAGGCGGACCCGGTCGTTTCGGCCATCGAGGCCGGTAAACCGGTATGGCAATCCGAGGCGGCCATCTTTGATACGTGGAACGCCGCCTGGGATGGCGGTAACCGCGAGAGTTCGGGCATTCATTGGGCCGAGGTCCTGTGGGATAGCCTGGTCAACACCCAGGTCAATGCCTATTTCTATTGGTGGGGGGCAAAAGCCTACGAGACCGACAGCGCAGCGGCCAACTCTCCGCTCATCAAGATCGTCGGGGATACCTACGAGCCTTCGAAACGGTTGTGGGCGTTTGCCAACTACAGCCGATTCATTCGTCCAGGGGCCACGCGCATCGATGCAGCTACCGGCAAAAGCAACCTCAGGGTCTCGGCTTTCGAAAACACAGACGGCAGTTATGCCATCGTGCTGCTGAACGTGGGATATAGCGATGAGGCAGTGACCTTCTCGCTGCAAAATGTCACCGCCGGTGACTCGGCCGTGCCCTACCTGACAAACGGAACTAACGACACCGCCCAGCAGCCGAGCATAGCCATCTCGGACGGCGCTTTTATCGCCGATGTTCCCGCTCGCTCACTGGTGACTTTTCACATCAAATGATGGTATCATCTCAATAGGGTGTATTTCAAATGAGTTGAGAGGATAGGGGGCGCGGGCAGCTTCGCTGCCCGCACCCCCAGCTCCCCCCGCTCCCTAACCGAGATGAAACACACCCATCTCAATAATCCGGGGGCGGGTGGTGTGAGAGGGGCCGCGCCGCCCTCGAACCCCCGCCTTCGCAACCGCTTATTCCCTGGGCCTCCGGCCTTGGAACGTTTTTGACAAAAGCATCGCCACCAAGGGGATCAAGATCGATCCGGCAAAGGCCAATAAGAACGTGTTGGCATCGGCGGAAAGCGCTCCGACGGCCGCGTATACGGCAGAAATGCCGAGATTGGATGAAACCGTCAGCAACAGAAATTGGGCCATTGGTATTCCGCTCATCCCCGCGAATAACACCGCTGCCTCAGCCAGCATGGGCACCGGCCTCGTAATCACAATCACCCAGCTACCAACGCGGCGGCTCAGCGCTTCCAGGCGTTCCAGTTCGTTTTCGCCCACAATTTTGCACGCTAGCGAGCGCCCGTATCTTTTGCCCAACCAGAACCCGATGATACAGCTGGCGGTCATTCCTATCCACGAGGTAAGGAGACCTCTCACGAGTCCCAGCAAAAAGCCCGCCGCCGTGCTGATCAAGCTGGAGGGAAGGGGAAGCAGGATATCGACGGCGAGCAGCGACCCCAGAACCGCCGCTATCCAACCCGGATAGCCGGTGGCAGAGTTGACAAAGCTTTCCGTCCATGTTTCGAGCTGGTGGCCAAAAAGAAGGAAAGGCACCAGGATGATGGCAAAGACGAGCCCGGCCAAGAGCGACCAGCGCAACGCGGCTCGGTCCGGGGCGCCGCCCTCTTGGGTCCCGGCATGCTGGGCCTCGCTTGCCGCATCGCTCGGCGGCGAGATCGGTTTTCGACACAAAAAGCTCCTAAAGTATCCAAAGTATATGCGCTCGGCCTCGATTATTTTCAGACCTGCTTCTTCCAATTGCTCGGCAAAACGCTCCCATTCAAAGTCGCCGTTTTCCTCCTTTTTTGCGATCTCGCCGCCCACCAGCACGCCGCCGGGCTTTAGCACACGCACCATCTCTTCGACTGCCTTTGGCCATTCCGGGACGTGGTGAAAGACACCAAAGGTAAACACGGCGTCGAACTGCTCCGAGGGAAACTCGGTATCAGCGATATCCCCGATACTCACGCTCGCCAGCATTCCCCTCTCTTTCGCCACCTCCACTTGCTCTGGCATGACATCGATGGCGTAGAGCTTGTGCGGTTGGAACTTTTCGAGAATCAACGCGGTACTATAGCCGGAACCGCAGCCTGCGTCCAGTATCGTCTTGCCTGCCAGGTCGATATTGTGTCTTTTGAGGTGTTTCTCAATAATGGCAAACTCGTAATGCTTCTGGAATAGCTGTCTAATCCGGCTGTTCACGACGTGCGTTTCTGTCTTGCCCATTGCCATAGTCGGGAATCTCCTTACCTAGCGATGCCAGCTTACGGCGCGGCATCTCGAGAATCTTGCCGGGAAATGCACGAGAAAGAACCAAATGCCAACGCGGCCCAGACTGGTAGACATAAAGTTCTGTGTGATCATTCAGGAAATCATACAAGACTCTACTGAAAAAACTCGTTTCGGCACAGATAGCGCCCCACTCAATAGTGATAGAATGGTAACTACTCAGCCTTGCTTCGCGGTTGCCTTTCGCGTGTGAAAAGAGAGGGGGCTGGGGTTTGGAGAGCGGCTTCACCGCTCTCCAAACCCCCATCTCTCCCTTTTTCAAGCGAGGGAGACTGCTCGGGCGAATAGCCTGAATAGTTACATAGAATGTATCATAATATGTGGGAGCCTCGAGGAGCTATACTCTCGGAGTAGCCGTGATGGATTACCCTGCAATCAATTGGGGGGAGTTTAGCACAAGGCAGGAGAAAGAGCAAGTCGTAACTCGATTTTCGGAAGCAATTTTGCCCCGTACCCAAAAACGAGTACAATAGTTGAAATCTCGCTTCACTGAGGATTTTGCCGAACCACCCTGCACGATAGCAGCCTGATGACATAGGACTGCCGCTGTGCGCGAGCGAACAAATACAAAGTAATCTTTGAACGCCGCATTGGAGTACTTTTTCCCCAATCAATCTGGTCAAAAACCACAGAAGGAGAGACCAACCGTGAAGATTACCGATGTCAAGACCGCCTCCATAAAGGGCAACTTTGAATGGGTTCTGGTCCGAGTGTACACAGACGAAGGACTGAGCGGCCTGGGCGAGTGCTATTGGGGCGCCGGCGTAGAGACCGTTGTGCACAGTATGAAACGGCTGCTGCTGGGTCAAGATCCCCAAAACGTCGACTGGCTCTACCAGAGGATGGTACGCGGGATGTCTGGAGCCGGTTCCACTGGCGGCACGGTCGTGGCTGCCATCAGCGGGATCGAGCTGGCGCTGTGGGATCTCAAGG
>JAFGED010000453.1 GCA_016931785.1 Anaerolineae bacterium | reverse complement strand
GTGCAAGTGTTGCATGCTATTGGCGAATCGTACGAAAAATCGTCGGTGGAAAGTCAACAGAGATTCCTCTCCGACAAGCTGCTAGGGTCTCCAGATATCTCAATGTTCGCGCAAAATTCTGCTTCTTCCAGGCGCTTTCCTCAAGATATCGTCTAAAGCAGTCGCTTTCCCACACCGATTGAGCACAACCTTCATCCTCCAAAGGGACATACTCACGGGGGTTGACGTAGACCAGCCCACAACGACGACATTTCACCACCGGGCCTACCGTCTTTGCCGGACGAAATAGTGGCCGCGTATCATCCACACCGCATATAGCGCAAGGCACAAATTGCTGAGACAGCCTAAATTCCCCCCATCACCAACAGATTCCTTGATATCTGTCATCAGTGATTGAGAATCCCTCGATTCTTGCCAGATCGATGACTATCTGCCCATCAGTGATATCATTTAGTGCTTGGTGCATTTCCGGCGATTTGTTGCCTACTACAATCACCTCCGATGAAGCAACGACTTCTTTGGCCGAATTCATCATCAGTCTGGCAATATGAGGAATCTCACGCTCGATATACTCCTTATTGGTTCCAATCAGTTGTGCCAGCGATACACCCCGATCGTATATTCGCAAGTGGTATCCCTTGCCAATAAGCCACTCCGCCAGAATCACCAAAGGGCTCTCACGCAGGTCATCGGTTCCTGCTTTGAAGCTCAAACCCAACAAGCCTACTCGACGCTTGCCAGAGCGCACAATCAGTTCCAGAGCCCGCCGGATGTGCGCCTCATTGCTCGGCAGGATAGAACCCAAAAGCGGCAGGGCCAAGTCGGCGCGACTGGCCTGGTAATTGATCGCGCGCAGCTCCTTTGGCAGACAGGACCCGCCAAAGGCAAAACCGGGTTTAAGGTAAGCCGTCGAGATATTCAACACTATGTCACGGCAAAAGATGTCCATTAGCTCATGACTGTCAATGCCATTCTCCTTACACAGCGTCCCGATTTCGTTGGCAAAGGCAACCTTCAAAGCGTGCCAGGCATTATTGACGTACTTGATCATTTCGGCGGCGCGCACCGAGGTATAAACAAACGGCGCCGACAGCATGTGATATAGCGCCGAAATTGCCTGGGCACTTGTGTTAGGAAAAACCTCGCCGACGACAACAAAAGGTGGGTGATAAAAATCATGGACAGCATTCCCTTCACGCATAAACTCTGGATTCACACAGACCCCAAAATGCTGTCCGGCTGTCTTGCCAGAGGCCTTTTCCAGCGCTGGAATGACAACCTGCTCAGTCGAACCGGGCGGAACAGTGCTGCGAACAACGACAGAATGCCCGTCCTTATACTTGAGCGATTGCCCAATATCGCCGCTGACTCTCTCCAAATAGGATAAATCCTGACTTCCATTGTGATTGGATGGCGTTCCGACACAAACGAGCGAGATGTCCGATTCCAAGACCGCTTTCCTGGAATCAAGAGTCGCGGACAGGCGATCGGCTTTCACAGCGGCCGCTACCATCGAATCCGTATCCCGCTCTACAATCGGGCTTTTTCCGGCATTTATTAGATCCACCTTAACCGGGTTTACGTCAACGCCAATCACTTTGTGGCCCTCGGTCGCTAAACAGGCGGCAGAGACACAGCCGACATATCCTAAACCAAAAACACTGACCTTCATCGTTTCCTCTCTTCAATCAAATCGCCGTACACCTCTTCAAGAGCTGCATACACCACTTCAACGTCATGCCGCCTCTCCGCGAAGACACGCGCATTATGCGCAAGCCGCGTCGCAAGCTGTGGGTCGGATAACGCGCGGATGATCGCCCCGGCAAAGCTCTCCGGTGAGTCAGCGACGAGCAGATGTTCACCGTCAACCACGTCAAATCCCTCGCAACCCAGGCGCGTGGATACAACCGGGATGCCCCAGGCAAACGCCTGCAGGATCTTCCAGCGCATACCACTGCCACTGAGCAAGGGCACAACCATCAGCATGCTCTCGGCCACATAAGGCTCAACCGATGGGACAGAACCAGTGACGCGGATGCTGGGATCATCTGCGCTCAAGCGAATCACTTCGGGCGGCGGTCGGTGTCCCACAACGGTAAATGTAACACCAGGTATTCGCGCCTTGACCAACGGGTAAACCTGGGTAGCAAACCACAGCACCCCCTCGGCATTGGGGGGATAAAACATGGTGCCGATACTGATGAGGGTGTGTGTGCCCCCCTGACACGGAATCTGCTCTATCTCGCGTGTGTCCACGGCAATCGGAATGATACGGAAACGGCCCTCTTCATCGCCAGGGGGCAGCAGTGCGTCGCGGTCCTGCTCGCTGAGAACCAACACACGGTCATAGTCCTGGCATGTCCCGCGCTCATACCGTTGGAGCTTGTGCCATTCCAACCCAAACACCGCTTTGCGCAGGCCAACAGGTTGTGTGGAATAGAGACGATAGGGAATCTGCCATACAGCATTGTGCTCATCCAATATGCGCGGCAGCCCTGTCAACCCTTGAGCAAATTGGGCCATGTTGAGTTGGTCCACGTGTAAAAGGTCGAAATCCCCGGTCTGCACCAGGCTGCGAACGAGTTTGCGCATCCCTGGTGAGTAGTCACGGGCCATCAGAAAAGGCTCACCCGATAGTAGGCTGCGCGCGAGATGCCAAGCGTCGCGCAATCGCGAACGACGCATAGGTATGGTGTGTACAGCTTCGCAGACCTTGGCCAGTTCTGCAACATACACCTCCTCCCCTGGACGGATAAACGAGACCAGGGTGATACGATGCCGCCGGGCCAAGTAGCGAATCTTGTTGAGCATGTGAATCTTGGGTCCAGCGTCGGGTGGATAGGGCAGTATTTGGGTAAGCAGCAAGACGTTCACATATCCTCCAACGTGTACAAGTCGCGGCTATGCCTACACACATGATCATATACTGCCAATGTCTCACGCGCTGTCCGTTCCCACGAAAAAAACATCGCACGTCGTAGACCGCGTGTTCTCAGATCTGTATATAGCGCTTCGTTTTCCAGCACAGACTTAATGGCAACACTAATAGCCAGCGGATCCTTAGGATCCACCAAGATTGCTGCATCACCAACAACCTCCGGTAAAGAAGAGACGCTGGAACTAACGACCGGTGCGCCACACGCCATAGCTTCTAATGCCGGGAGTCCAAATCCCTCGTACAATGAACAAACCACAAAAACACGCGCAGAGCCATACCAGCCTGCTAACCCCTCAGCACTCTTAGGTCCAGGAACGAGATGTACATAAGCCTGGCAACCTGCTTGGGTAACCAAGTCGCTGAGAAGCACTTGAGAGTCATTATCGGTGAGTATCACAACCAAAGGGTACTGTTCCTTAAGCTTTTGGGGGATACTGGCAAAGGCCTCGATAACCGCCGCTACATTCTTACGTCTGTTCAAAGAACCCAACGTTAAGACAAACTCCCCCGCATTACAACCCTGTCCCAAAGTATGTGACTCGTTTCTCCGTACCACTGACCGTTGCTTGAAACACTCATCATATCCCAAGGGAATCACACTGACTTTCTCCATCGGCACTTGCAAGCATCCGATCAAGTCCCTCTTTGAAGCTTCCGAATCAGTGATAATTGCCGTTGCTTTCTGAGCTAAACTCGGCAGGATCATTTGTGCATAAAAACGGGTCAAAAATCGTCTCCAATGAGCCAGGTTAAATCCCTTGGGCCATCTAGCAGGATATAGAATTGGAGCCAGGTCATGTATAGTAACAACACTATTACCAGGCATCAGAAGCGGCCCCGTATTGCACAAGAAATGGACTACGTCATAATGTTCATGACTCAGAAGACGCGGGAGGGCGAATTGCTCGCGGAAACCTGCCCCAAGCAAAGGAAGCCTTCCATACAGAATCCGGGTCTCAAAGCGAGCATCAGAGGGCCACCAATCCTCGTCCACATAACGATCTGCCAACAGCAAACAACGATAATCTTCATCTGTATGGCTCAACCCTCTTATCAAACCTCGAGTATAGGTCTTGAACCCTCCAGGTTGAGGGTGCGAAGCAGCACGGGCATCAATGACAATTTTCACTTCACCACTTCCAACTCGAAATGCAGCAAATGTCTCGGAAAGATGAAAGCGAAATGGCGCTCATAAACATCAATATGTCGGTTGATAAGACGGTAAATCATTCGCTTAAGAAGCCCTGCCCCGTCCGGCGGTGGAAACTCAACGCTCAACAGCCGGAACGCGACGTCAGTGTAATGAAATTTGCGGACAGAAGTGCCTTCAACAAAGTAATCCAAACTGTGCACGCTGAACGGGTGTTTGTGCGTTGGATCACGATAATAGAACGTGCTACTATAATGCGGCACATCTATGACAACCCGACCCCCAGGGACCCCTATTCGATGAATTTCCCCCACTGCTCCAACGACATGCTCGAGATGCTCTAAAATATGCTCGCATAGGATAACTTCAAAAGAATTTCTGGCAAAAGGATAGGGAAAACTATCAAGGTCGCAAATGACGTCCGCCTCAGAATGCGGGTTTATATCGACGCCTAATGCCCCCTCTGCCTTTGATTGTCCACAGCCAAGGTGCAATACCCTGATCATAGAAAGAACGCTCGCTTTGCAATATGCCAGTTTATACGTACCTTCTGCACAGCCGACCTACAATTGACAACACTGGTCAGTCCATAAAACAAAACCTTGAAAACACTGAGAACAAAAAGTGTGACTTTATAACACCACGCTCCAGTAACTCCAAAGTGCTTTAGAAAAAACCGTGTTTTTCCCCTATGCAATTGTTCAAGTTTCGTCAGCGGTGCACGGTTCATCGTTTGACTGCCATAATGAATGACCATGGCTTGAGGGAGATGATAGATTTTCCAACCCGCTTCCCTAATACGAAAACACCAGTCAATCTCTTCGGAATACAGGGGGTCAAAGGTGGGGTCTAGATACCCTACTTGCTCTGCCGCTTCGTGACGTATCAGCATGCAAGCACCACCTACCGCATCAACTTCAGTACTATCGCCTACATCATATCGTCCCGCTGTCAACCGCAAATGCACGGGTTTAAGAACTAGATCTCCAATAGGTCCGTAAAACCGGGAGAAGGCCGGTTGATTGCTGCCATCGGGATTCAACAGCTTAGCGCCCACCACACCCGCCTCAGGATGAGCGTCCATAAACTCGACCATTCTGTCCAGAGCGCCAGGCTGAATCAGTGTGTCGTCGTTAAGCATCAGCAGATAGCAGCCCTGCGCCTGCCGAAAGACCAGATTGTTGTTAGTGGAAAATCCCAATCTTCGCTCATTGCAGATGAGACGCACTTGCGGGGAGTCAGTTCGGATTGCCTCAGCGCTGCCATCGGTGCAGGCATTATCCACCACGCAGACTTCCAGAGTCGCGTGGTGCGTGTTGGCAAACACCGATCGCAGACAGTCTAGCGTCATTTGTCGATTATTGGTGTTGATGATCGAGATGGTAACATCTGGTACTGGAGTACATTCTCTTGCAAGCTGTTCCATTTTCTCACCAAGTACGCTCGACTCCGGCATTATCCCTCCACTGCTCGTTCACGCAGCCCGTCCTGGTAGCCTCGATAGATGTACCCCCCTATAACCCACCGGTACAGCGGTCTCAGTAGTAAAGGCTCAGGCCAATGTCTTTCCAGCAGCCCGGTGGCCCATAATAACAAACTCAGACTCGGGTCACAAGAAGCCACCCGACGCGCGATCTTTTTGGCAATGCGACGGGGGGCGTCCTTCCGCCAATTGACGGGCATCTTGTCCAAGAACAGCGGCAACATTTCCTGTAGGTCAGAAAACTTGTGAAACAATCGGTGAACATCGTAGCCGGATTGCCACGCGCGCTCACAATACGCTCGCGCATCAGCAACCACACCTATGTCGTATACAACAGCAGTGGAACAATATAGCAATCGACGCCCCATCCGCGCCAGGCGATACCCAAGGTCTGTGTCATCCCACGATCGCCCTTGATCAAAGCTATCATCAAACAGTCCCACCTGAGTCAGGTCAGAGTGCAAAGCACTCAGATTGGCCGTGTGGGCATGGGTTGGAGAGATGAACCCTCCCTCACCAATCAAGTTTCGGGGAAACGGTTCCATGGGGGCCAGGTAAAACTCCACAAACGGTGATGAGAAACCTACAAGTGAAGACAAGACCCGGCGTTCGCCCCTTACAAAGATGCCATCATGCTCGTTATATGCCTTAACATGCTCCTCCAGCAAGTTCGACGTTGCCAGTGAATCACTGTCTAAAAAAAGCACTATCTCCCCACTGGCATTTCGCACTCCCACGTTCCTGGCCGCACACCGCCCCCTGTTGGGCTGCCACAGATACCGGATCCGAAAAGGCACGTTCAGAGCTGCGATAGCCTCACGGGTCCCGTCGGTCGAACCATCGTCGGTCACGATGGTCTCGAACCGGGCCATAGGGTAGGTCTGCTCGATCAATGAACAGATGGTTTTGCAAACCATCTCTCGCCGGTTGTAGGTAGGAACGATTACGCTGACATCCATCGCTCCACCCGCGTTGCCGCCACACCCAAGCCGTAGATGATCCACGTAAAGACCATGCCATTCACATTCTCCGGTCCAGCTCCACCAGCCGAATAGATCGGCAGCAACCCGCTGGCAAAGAGGGCAGTGGTAGCGCCAGCGACGAACACAGCCAGCCCGCCGGCTGCCAAACCCTGTAATTCCTCGTCGTCCACGTTGTCCATCGAGCGCCATAGGGAACGCACAAAGACAGCGATGAGCCAAAGCATACACGCCAGTCCCAGCAGCCCGTTCTCGGCCAGGATGCCCAGGTAGATGTTGTGCGGATGGGCCGACTTGCCCCTCAGAATCCGGCCCGGAGTCTGCCCAGTGCCGTAGACCAAAAAGTGAGCGGCCAGGTTAGCGTTGCCCACGCCGATCAGCGGGCGTTTCTGCCACACCCGCAACGTGTCGCGCCAGATCTCCAGGCGGAGCATATCCCCCTGTTGAGGATCCTTAAACCGATCCTGGTAAATCAGCAAGAACAGTTCGGCTCCCAAGACGGCAGCAATCAACAGCACGACGAGCCAGATCAAGAAGACACGTTTGGAACGCTTCAATATCAAAACTGCCGCGCCGGCCAAAAAGCCCAGCCAGGTGTTGAGAAAGTAGGAAAGCACCAGGTTGAGCAGCGCCAAGGCCAGCAAGAGGCCCGCCACTAACCGCACCACCGGCCGGCGAACATACAGCAGCAACGCCAGCGAGAGCAGCGCCAGGAGCATGGCCGCCGTACCGCTGGCCGATTCTGTCAACCGCTCGCCCGACAAGAGTTGCCCAAAACCCCTGAACGCGGCGACATAACCCGGCAAAGGTATCACAACGACGTAAGTGCACACAACCAAGGCACAACCATAGACAGCCCACAGCCAGCCCTTCGAGCGCAAGCCGTTGGCAGCCACCACGTAAACCACCCAAGTGTAGGCAAAGAGGAACACGCCCATAGCCTGGTAGCCAACCCACCAGTGGCCCTGGCTCCACTCCCGGCCGCGAGGGACGCGCGGGTCCTGCGCGATGTAGGCATAGGCCACCGAGGCGATCGAGACCCCAACCAGTAGGAGCAACGGCAGCGCTCCAGGCGCGCCCAGCGCGAACCGGCGCTCCTTGACCACCGCGCGGGCCAGGTAGAGCGCAAAAAGCAGCACCACTAGGAAAGGCATAACACCGAAACTGAACGAGGCAAAGGAAAAGACGGTCAGTGGAGATAGAAAGGCCAGCACGGTCACGGCGATGCCTGACTCGAAGTGGAGCAGAAAGAGAGCCACCAGGCAGAGCGCCAGCGGTGCCAGCATCAGCACCGTGGGCGGTAGGGGCAGGGGCAACGGCAACCGCCCGACCACCGCCAGACCAACGAACGCCTCGGCCAAGAGCAAAAGAGCAATGATGACAGCTTTTAGCCATGCACTCGCATCTGCTGCCCTTTGAGCAACTCTAAACCAGCCCAGCATAAACGATCCCAAAAACCTCTTAACCACACCGATCATCCCGAGTTCCTCTTTTGCGCTGTATAGCCAACATCAGGGCGGCCTCCAAACCTCTGACAACCACAGGGTAATCGTACCTCGCCTTCGCCAGATCGTAGCCGGCCTGTGTCAACCATGCCCGCAAGTCGGCGTCCGCCAGCAGGCGCAGCGTCTGTTGGGCGAATGTCTGAGGCGAGTCGGCGACAAGCAGGTGGCTGCCGTCGTTCACTTCCAGCCCGTCACAACCCAGCGGGGTAGACACCACAGGCACACGGGCGGCGAAGGCTTCCAAGATCTTGAGCCGGGTGCCCCCTCCGGCCCGCAGGGGTACGACGAAGACCGTAGCCTGACCAAAGTAAGGCCGCACGTCAGGGACTTGGCCTGTTACCGTCACAGTGGGGTCGCTCGCCAGAGCCTGTACTTCAGGGGCCGGATCGCGTCCCACGATGAGCAGGCGCACATCAGGCCGCTGTGCCTTAACATGCGGATAGATCTCGCGGCAGAAATAGCGCACAGCATCTACGTTGGGCAGCCAGTTCATCCCTCCTGTGAACAACAACGTTGCAGGTTCGGGACATCGATTGACGGACGCAAAGTAGCCAATACCCACGCCATTGGGTATCACCTCCACGGGAATACCTGGCAGCCGCCGGCGGTAATACAGCGCTTCTACTTGGGACACCGCAACGATCACATCAGCCAGCCGCGACCAGGCGATCTCTGCCCGGCGCCACTTGAGGAAATTTAGCGCCTCGCGCCACAACAGCAGGCGTCGAAGCGAGGAATGGGCCATGACGTAGCTATAGGGAATGCGCGACTGAACGTTATGCTGGGTAAGCACGATGGGCAGATCAGATACAAAAGCCGCGCAAGGCGCAGTCAACGCATAATCAAGGTGCACCACGTCGAAATCCTGTTCCCTTCGCAGAGCAGCCAAACGCTCACCAAAATCCTCTGGCAGAGGCCGGTGTGCCAGGAAGTGAGGCACTGGTGAAAAGTGAAGCCGGGCCCTTTGCCACAGCGTGCGGGCAGGTCGCGTCGGCCGCAGCATCGACACAACTTGCACGCCCAGTGCCTGTATAGCAGGGATGTTCTCGTCTTCGGCCGGCAAGTGTGTGAGCGCCACCAACGTCACCTCGTGGCGGAGCGCTAGTTGTTTGACGAGGTTGAACGTACGCAGGCTCCCGCCATCGTGAGGAGGATAAGGAATTCGATCAGTAATAAAAAGGATATTCATACAGACATTGTGTCACCAGAGAAAAGCCATCGTCTACAAGTGATCATACAGATACTCAACAAGTTGAGCCCGGACCTCCACTGACAAAACGATGATACTTAGAAAAACCCCAATGCCAATAAGTAATTGTGTATGTCAATGATGTAATACTTGCAAATACCAAGAACTTGACAAGGAACGACGAATCTTTTGGAACCAACACAAGACCCAAAAAAACATTGGATATCATGTAAAATGTCAAACTCTTGACGCCAATACACAGAATTTTTGATCGCTCAAAAAGATCTTGGACCCACCGGATTGAGAAAAAAGGCCGGACCGCCAATACGGCAATATACGGCACTAACGACTCCACCAATGTCAGGACCTTTCTTCTATCAAGCAGGTTTCGGTAGAATGGGAAAATCATCAAGCTTCCTATGTGCACGGCGATCAACCCTATTGATAAAAGTGCAAGACACTTGGAGTTAAACCTTGAAACCAAAACCCCATCCAAAACAGATGCTACAAACCCAAAGGAAAATGTAATCAAGGTAGAAAGCATCGGATAGAATTCAATAGTACGATCAAAAACTATCATACGCAAACTGTCCGGCATATTCCAAGTTGGAGAGTATGCTACAAACGCGGCCAAGATCACAACTAACAAGATTACGGCTTTGTTCCCGATTTTGATTACCACAAACAGTATCGGCGGCATGATGAGATACAAAAGGCCAAAGGAAAAAAGCACTTTCGCGAAGAAAGAATGTCCAAAAATGAAATTCACCCCTATATTTGGCAAAGGAGTACTCGTAGATATATGCATCAGAGCGACATAGCCAAAATACAGCATCAAAATCAGTATTCCTTTTTTTGCAAGAAATAGCGACGTTTTGGCCTTACCGGCCTTAAACCTCGGCAAATAAACCCAATTCGCCATATACCCCGCGGTAAAAAAGAAAAAACCACCTACAGTGAACATATAGCGCTGTATCCACCAAGACAGTTCTGCCACTCCCCCTAGTCCGATTCGCGTATCAAAATGAATAACAAACGCACTGAAAACAATCAATGTTCTAAGAAAGTCAAAATCTATACGTCTTGTACGATTCATAGTACTCTTAACCAAGCCTAAATCAACCCCGACTTTCCAGCTGCCGTTTTCTCACCACAAATTGATCATTTCTCACCAGTACTAACTCGGCTGATTCTTCCTTGACAAACTCATTGACTGCTTTCGTGACATCATTCAGCCACCAACCCCATTTGATATGATCGCCGCATATAACGTACCCACCAGGCTTTGTTTTCTGAAATGCCAGATCCAGGTCTTGTTTCACACTTGCATAGCGATGGTCCTTGTCGATATATACCCAGTCGAAGTAGGCATCTGGAAATCTAGTCAGTGCCTCACCTGAGCAATTCCTGTGAACCGTCACTCGACCCAGAAGGATATCCGACTCGAAACGAGAGCAAACAGATGTATAGCATCGATCCATTCCGTGTTGAATAACCCCAATTCGCTCATCGGACAAAAATCGTTCACATACCTCGAATGGCTCATACTTCCAGGTATCAATGAGATGCAACTCCTGTGGAGAAGCAGCTCGAAGAATCTGCTCAGAGAAATCCCCCATAAGCACACCGATTTCAGCGCAAACAGAGCTGTCAGGCAACAACTCAAACAGGAATGCCCTCCTGTCAGACTCTGGTGGAATTAACCTGAGCATCCTTGCAAACACGACAGCCCATCGAACGATACGTCGCCTGAAACGAGGGAACATCCTCAACACGATGCGTGGCAACAACTGCCACCATGGCGTCTGCACTTGGTATCCGAAACGTCCCATCTCGGGCCAGACGACCGCTTCTATCTCTGCGATCTGAGATGGCGTCAACGCAGACCGCCAACGTTCTAGCGTAGTCTGCGTGACAGGCTGTGTGACACCAAGTTTCCAAGGTTCTCTTTCGAGGTTAATCGAAACGGGCTCATGGCGATAATAGCCAAGCATAGCTGAATCGAACTCGACGCCAAGAAAACGACAAATCTCCCGCAAGGACTCCTCGGGCGCCTGGACCAAGCGCTCGTAGTGGAGCGTATAGAGCGAGCTTGCATCGAGAGGAGCATTGCGCCGAGATAGGCGAATGTCAAGTCGCCACATATTCGCATCGCCACTCACCGAACCTGTGGACCAAGGTACTCGACGCCGCGACTCCACCACTGCACGGGGATCACGCACAATGTGTATAAATCGAGCAGCGGGAAAAAACCGTTCAAGTATATTCATATAACGAACATGCCTTGGTGTCTTCTCCCCAACTATGTCTACGTGGCGAACTTGAGCAAAGTGCTTCAATAACAAACCAAATAAAGCAGCATAACCTCTGTCCAGATGCCAGGCATCTTGACAAAAGGAGCCTCCATCAAGTCTCATCTCAGAGAATTCAGGCATGGCGACGATATCCGCTATCAATTGACAGTAATTCTCGTCCCGCCCAAGATCCCCATAGCGATCGCGGTAGAGCCAAAACCTCAGAATAAACTCCGTCTCAGGAGCAATAGCAATTTCAGGATGCGCATCTAGCATTCGTTGCAGGAGAGTCGTTCCCGAACGGCCACAGCCAACTATGAAAATAGGTCCTCGCGTTATCTCATACATCTGCATCTCAACTCAAAGCCGCCTAATCATACCAATCACGGTTGAGTTACCCTTCTGCACATCCAAACCGATCTGATACTCTCCAATAACCGTCGAAGCGTTACAGGCGCCATCACAAAGACTGCCAGCAAATAGGCCAAAAAACCCGCCAAGCCGTAAATAACGACTTGTAAATAGAGTCCTAGGTGAACAGCAAGGACCTGCTTTAACCCTACGACAACTAAAACCATCACCACTGAACCTACTAAAGGAGCCACATACTGACGCAAGTAGATTTTTAGGTCGATCTTGGTCAATCTACGAATCACCCACACCTCTACCGGGGCGAGCAAATAACCTCGAACAACAAAGGCCGTTGCAACGGCGACTATACCCCATCGCACTGCTACTGTGAAAGCGATCACGTTACAGACAGTATGCATAAGCATCAAGCACAATTTCACCCCAGGCCGTCCGGCAGCAACAAGCAAGTTTCCATGAATGTAAAAGGCTGCCAGCAAGACGCCAACAAGAGATAAAACTTGCATTACGGGAATACTGGAAACCCATTGGGGACCATATAGAACAGATACCAATTCTGGGGCCATAACAAACACTGCTAGGAAAATAGGAAAAGCCGCCAATTCGATGTAATGTACAGCCTCGTAGAAAGCTCGACGCAGCCGCTCCGGATCACCCTGCATACGAGAAAACACAGGGAGCGTTACAGACGTTATCACATCTATAACGAGATTTATCATTACCAATAAAACGCGATAAGCGACAATGTAGTAGCCAAGAGCCACCGGCCCTAAAAAATAACCGATGAGAAAATCATCAGTACGGCGATTGAAAAAAGTCAGCACATTCATGCCCAAAATATTGACACTAAAACCGAATAACTCACGAAAATGGCGCCGCGAGAAAGCCAACCTTGGTCGCCAGTCGCTGATCCCCCAAAGCGCTATAACGCCCACCAAGCCTCTAACCAGAGTTTGAGCCACCAAACACCAGACGCCATATCCCAAAAAAGCCATCGCGACGCCAACCACACCTCCTATCACGTTTGCCACGAATGAACGAGCTGCCAATGCCTTGAAAGCAAGCCGCCGACGCAAAAGTGCCTGTTGAACACCACTCAGAGCCACGAACACAAAATTGAATGATAACCACCTAACTATTGGAACTAACCGCGGCTCACTAAAGATAGCTGCCACCAGCCCAGCCGAGATCACACCAATTGCGGTCAAAACGATACCCATCAAAATACTGAGCCAAAAAGCTGCGTCCAGATGCTCAGGCTCAAGTTCGGCGCGTTGTACAATTGCCTCCCCGAAGCCCTGGTTCACAAAAACCTGGATAAAATCCAAAACCACAGATGCTGTGGCAACCAGCCCGAAAGACTCGGGGACAAGGAGACGGGCCAGGATGAGAAGAACGAAAAAGGATACAACTCGAGTACCCCACGCCTGTATTGCGGACCAAATCAGGGCGCTAAGCGCCTTTATGCGCAATTCCATAAGTGCAATTGCCTTTTCAAACCTAACGTGGATGTCATGGCAGTGAGCACGCAAAAATCTCTGTGTAGGGGAATTGCTGGCTCGCGAACTTCGGCTGACACCTTTCCGGATGATCACGTACAAACCCTATGGCTATTTGATCCTCGGGCCACTCGTACTCAACCGTTGGTCTTTTAGGTTGCACAACCAGGAAATCCGCAAGGATATCCTCATCTTCTGCTTCACCGTCGCCGACCAAAGGTAAGTACTGAACCGGCTGGTCAATATACAGCATCATCTTGCGAGGAATAGGAGCAGCTATCGATGCAGAGGCAGGCACATTCTCCCGCAACCAATCCCCCGCCTCATAGTAGCTCTGCTCCCAAACTGGGAACTGCCCTGCCCTGTTATTTATCCCCTGCTGGATCTGATGCCGGTCACTGGCTGCAACGCTGACCAGCATGACAGCAAAGAGTGCGACTCCAGCAGCCCGAGTCCATCGGCTCAAGGACGGCAACTGCCCAATCAGCCATCTGTGCCCGGCTTGCAATCCCATCCACAGGTAGTACAGCAAAAACGGCAACACGGGCACCAGGTTCCGCGCATGACGCCAAGGCGGCAGCAAAATCATCCCCATATATAACAGAACGTACCACTCCAACGGTGTAGCGCTCCGCCGCCAGGAGACAGCCCAGCCGAGCGCCATTCCCAGGACCGCACCAACGCCAAAGGCAGGCCTGAACCAGCCCAGGCCAACTCGCCGCAGCAGGAAAAGAACCCTATCCCCGGTCAGCCCTGGTAGGAAAAGACCGGGGATTGATTCATCCACGTGTCCGGTCACATTGCGCAACACCCGTGGCACCACCTCCCAATAGCTGCCGATCTGACCCAACCCGGGGTTGCCATATTCACGCAGCAGGAAATCGGACTGATACTGACCCGGCGCCATCATCAGGTCTCCTTGAGAGTGGGCATAAAGCTGCCAAGGGAGAAGCAGCGCCGTCACCAGCAAGGCCAGGCCGAGGCACGCCCGCCAGCGTCGATGCCACAACAAATATACCAAAACACCAGCCACCAAAGCCATACCCACAGTGCGCGTCAGGCAGGCCGCCGCCAATGCCAAACCCAGTGCAGCCCACATCCAGAGAGACCGTGCGCCCTTGAGCAAGGCCCGATGAGCAAGGAGTAGTGCTATGGCCGAGAAAAGGAGGTATGGCAGTTCAGTCATCACCATCCGAGCTGCATAGGTAAACGTGGGAGGCGACAGGAACGCCAAGGTCACTATTCCCAAGGCTGCCGCCCATGGCGCTTGGCGTGCTCGCACAAAATACAAAACTAACACAGGCACCGACAACAACGCACAAACCAAGGGCACGATCTTGAACCAAACAACATCATGGGGCAACTGGGGATGCAAGAACCAGATAGGCGTCAACAGGAATGGCAGCAGTGGCGTCGTGACGGCCCAAGGAGCTTCACCTGGTGCTATCCTGTAGCCCGAGCCCGAGGCTAGCGAGCGAGCAATGAGAATATAGCCGGCGTCGTCGTACCCCTGCACCGTCCAGTCCAGAGCCAGGATGTACACGGTACCAAGCACACACGCCAATAGAAGCGAGGTCCAGATGCCATACCGGCCCGCCAAGTGCATCACAGGTTTCTGGGAGCGAGGAGGTTCTGCTCTTTCCGATGGCATAGCGCTCTCCCTAACCTTTCCATCCACCCTGCTATCGCCGATCCCCACGCCTTCCCAGCCACAGTCGGACAGCGGTCACCAGCCCTACCACGACGGCCGCGGCAGCCATACCCGTCCATATAGCAGTGCCCGGATTAGGAGAAAGCGCAGGGCTATCGTCCAGTCGCAGGGGGGGGGCGAGCGACGCTTGCGTCGGCACTGGTGTCGGCGTGGGATAGGCATCGGGCGCCGGCGTGGCCGTGACCGGCGGGCGGGCGGGCAGCGCGCGGGCCGGAAGGTGCGGCGCATCGGTCTCCAGACGGCTGTACCAGATCTCCATATTACCTTCCTCGTGGATGGTCGCCTGGCCCTCAGTGTGCTCGAACCAGACCAGGTGCACCACGTTCCCCTCGCTCACCACCAACCGGGGACGCGAGGAGTGGACGGGGGTGTCAGATACGTCCAAAAGCCACATCCAATCATTAGCACCCCACTGCCCAACGTATACCTCTTTGTTTTCATACGGACCGGCCGAGGCAGCCAGGTAGAGCCGCCCCGCGCTGTCGCTCGCCGTCTCCAGGTAGCCATAGCCGCCGTAATCGAGCTGCGGGAGCCGGACGATGGGCGACCAGGTCTCACCACCATTCGTGGACCGGCGCAGAAACGTGCCGGCCGCCTGCCACAGCCGCCAGGTCAGATAGACCTGGCCTTCCGCTCCCAGGCCAACGTGCAGGCTGACCAGGTTCTCGGGCGCAACGTCCCGTCCCACGTCCCAAGGCTGTGACCAGGTTGCCCCGCCGTCCAGCGAGCGGCTATACCCCCCGGTGATAGCCTGGTCGGCCGCGTTGTGCTCGTCCCACGCGGCGTGGATTACGCCTTGTCCGTCAATAGCCAGGAAGGGGTAGGCAGGGCGGTAGACTGAATCGGAGAGGTTTATAGGCGCTGACCAGCTTTGCCCGCCATCCGAAGAGCGCGTATAGTAGACGTCCCAACAATCGGGGCACAACTCGCCATCCAATATCCGAGTATCCGGCGGCGGATCGATCCACACCACGTGAACGTTGTCCTCATCGTCCACGGCGATGTACGCCCGCCCTCGGCCCACGAGGCTGATCGCTTTGGGAGGCGACCAGGCTGTGGCAAGCCATGGTGAGTCCTGGATCCAGGCCTGGCTGTAATAGATGCCGGGCTGCGCCTCCCACACCACGTGCAGCCGCCCCTGGCTATCCGCAGCAATCGCGGGCAGATCGGACACGGCGCCGGCAGGACTGATCAAGACGTCATTGGGCACAGACCAGGTCTCGCCATCCCACATGGTGTAATAGATCGCATCGCCCCAGTCGTTATCGTCGTCGAGCCACTCGCCCCAGAGCACGTGGACGTTGCCAAAGTCATCGGCGGCGATCGCGGGGATCCAGGACTTTGTTTCCGTGTTCGAGAGGTTGACCGGATCGCTCCACCCGCCCACCTGGGCGCGCACCACGCGTGACGGAAAAACCGAGGGAGATAGCGTCAGGCACAAAGCGGCCAGCAGCGACAGCCCGGCGACGAACCACACCAGGACCGATCTCGCGTTCCCCCTCACCCCGCACGTCTCCCGCGCATTACGCCAGCCCTCTCCGTGCCAGTTCCTGCCGCGCCCGCTCAAAGCCATCCACCGCCTGCTGCTGGCGCACCCAGGCCACCAGCTCCGCCATGCCATCCTCGAAGCGCACCCGCGGCCGGTAACCCAATGCCTGCAGGCGGCTCACGTCCGCGAAGCAGTGGCGGATATCCCCGGCGCGGAACTTACGCACGATCTCCGGCTCCACCTGGACGGCCAGGTGCTCGATCAACGCCTCCGCCACGTCCAGTATCGTCAGCGCCTGCCCGGTGCCCACGTTGAACACCCCATCGTCCATCTCCTCCCGCGCCAGGGCCAGCAGGTTGGCCTGTACGATGTCGCTCACGTGGGTGAAATCCCGGCTCTGCAGGCCGTCCTCGAAAATCACCGGCGGGTTGCCGTTGAGCAGCCGCCCGGAGAAAATCGCCGCCACGCCGGTATAGGGATTGGAAAGCGCCTGGCGCGGCCCGTAGGTGTTAAAATAGCGCAGGGCCACCGTGGGTATACCATAAGCCCGTCCAATCGTCAAGCACATCTCCTCCTGGTCCTTCTTGGTGATGGCATAGATGCTGGTGGCGTGCAGGGGTTTGTCCTCGCCCGTAGGCAGCGGCTCGACGGGCCGCCCACACATCGGGCAGCGCATCTCCCAATCCCGCGCCGCCAACTGCCCCTCGGAGCGCAGCTTCGGGTACACCTCACCGTGCTTGTCGCAATGATATTTCCCCTCACCGTAGATGGACATCGAAGAGGCCACCACCAGCTTGCGCACGCTGTGCCTCTCATTGGCCAGGATATCGAGCAGCACGGCGGTGCCCCGGGTGTTGGCGTCCACGTAGCGCGCGACCTCGTACATCGACTGGCCCACGCCCACCGCCGCAGCCTGGTGGAAAACGACGTCCATGCCGTCGAACGCCTTTCTCAGCGCATCCCGATCCCGCACGTCACCAAGCACCTTTTCGCAATCGGCGGCCAAATAGTCCGGCCACTCGCCGCGCTCGCGCAAGCCGCCGTGCACCTGCGGCTCCAGGCTATCGAACACGCGCACGCTGTGCCCCGCGTCCAGCAGCGCATCCACCAGGTGCGAGCCGATAAAGCCTGCGCCGCCGGTTACCAGGATTCTCTCAGTCAATACTCACCTCTACCGCTCTGATTCAACCCTCACCACGAATCCAACACGCGAGCGTTTGCTGTATTCGACGTAATCGCGCATCGTCAATCTCTCCAATGGTCCCAACGAGCAAATCTGCAGAAACCACAGCCAGGCGAGCGACGCGAATCGCGCTGGGTACCCTGAGACCAGATTTGTGAAAATCGTTCGCATCGGAGCCGATAACCTCGTCAAAGTCAGGCAATGCCTGTTGGAGATTGGTGGAAAACATACACACCAACCAGTCCTCATATGGCCCCGGTACCCGGACAACCAGCAAAACGGGCCGGCGTTTGCCCGGCGCCAGGTCGACTTGCGGAAAGGACATCAGTGCTACTTGACCAGGCCTTCTCACGACCACTGCTCCTTCAAATCCTCGTCTCCATAGTCAGGCCACTCCTCACTCTCAAGACCTCGCACCGCCATCCTCACCGACAGCTCGACCCACTCTCTATCTTCCCTCGATTTGTAGAGCAAGTAATCTACAAAATCCAGCACTTCCTTCTGAGTCGGCTCAGGAAGCAATTTTACCTTGTTTTGAATCAAGTCTATGACCGCCATTTCATACCTCCCATCTGAGTGCCCTATCCCTTCACGACATCCCCATCATACCTCATTTGATTATTGTCGACAAGACGCCCAATACTCCAGCTACTGCCGTCCTCTGCGCACACCCCACGCTGCCCCATCACGATGGCCGCAGCCAACCCGCCGCCCAGATACAGCGGCATATCCGACCCACCCTCCACGGGCGGCGGCGCGGCTGGGGGCATCTCTAGGTGGGAATCACTCTGCCTGTTCAGCCAGCCTTTCCGCCTCCAGCTGGGCCTGCTTGGCCCTCTGATTATCCGGGTTCAGCAACAGCACCGCCCCCCAGGCATCGGCGGCGCGCTGGTAATCCTCATTCTGCCAATAGCGATACCATGCCAAATGCGCGAGCCGGCTTTCGGCCCACTCCAGGCCGCGCACCACCTCTGCAGCTTCTTCTGTCTGCCCGGTCGCCACCAGGGCATCGCCCAGCAGAAGCCGCGTGACTTCATCTCGATGCCCTGCCTCCCAGGCCGCCTGCATCTCGTCCAGCGCAGCCTCGTAATGCCCGCGCGAGAGGTCGATCGCCGCCAGCCGCTGCCGGGCCGTGGGATTGGCCGGGTCGACCTGTACAGCCCGCTCCAAAAGCGCCACCGCCCCATCTAGATTCTCCTGCAAGCGCACCTCATCTATAGTCGGATCGTCAAAATGTTTTGAGTCATAAGCAGTCAGCTCGACGCGCGCCTGCTCCAGTGCTCCCAGATTGGCATACCAGGCCCCCAGCAAGGGCCGATGCCATACTACACCAAAAACGATCAAAAGCGCCAGCGCCGCGCCCAACGCCCACTTGCTCCACCCAGGCACCTGGCTTGCATCCTCTGGCCCACGCTCAATCCTCAGGCCGGCGACGATCAGCCCCGCCGGCGCGAACAGCAGGAGCACACCGCGACTGCCGTACAGCACGTCATCCACCAGGCCGTGCGCCAAGATCACGCACAGGGCAGCCAGGCCCGCCTCGATCACCCACGCCTCGGCCCTCGTCGCCGCGCGCAAGCGGCGCAGGCCGGAAACAGTGCAGGTCACCACCAGCAGCAGATAGCCCGCCAGCCCCACGATCCCCTGCTCGATCAACACGTTCACAAAGAGGTTGTGGCTATGCACGGTGTGCAAGACGTAAATCAGCAGCGTGTAAACCGAATACTGCATCGAAAACATCCCCAGCCCCAGCCCGGTGAAGGCATAGTCCCGCGCCAGCAGCAGGGAACGGCGCCAAAGAACCAGGCGGCCAGCCAACGCCTCGATACCAGGCAGACGTCCCGCCAGCACCATCCCCGCCACGACCACAAAGAGGACAAAGCCAGCGAGCAAGAGGCTCCCCACCACACTCAAACGCAGCTGCCAGGCACGCTCCCCTTGCAGGTCCCGTCTGTGCAGCCACCATCCTATGCCTCGCCAGACCATCCAGACGCCGGCGATACCCGTCAACGCCAGCCACGCCCCGCGAGAGGCGCTGCACAGCCACCCCAGCCCGGCCAGGCCCGCCGCAACACACCAGGCGGCCGGCAGCCATCGCCGCGCCAAAGGGCTGAAACCAAGCGTCTCGTCACGCCCCAGGACGAACAAGGGTACATAGACCGGCATCACCGCCGCCAGCATCCCCCCAACCACGTTCGGATGCATGCGATGGCCGGATAACGCCGGCAACATCGCCGAGATCCGCTCGCCCACGACCGCCAGGGCGGGCGCCTTGGAAGAAGCCAGCGACCAATCGTTGGTGGCAAAGAAGTAGGCCGAGACCGCGACGCCGAACACCCCGAAAAACGCCAGGGCAGCATAGAGGTGCCGCAGGTCGGGCTGGTGAGCCACCGCGTAGTAGAGGCCTACCGCCCCCACGATCAGCCAGAACTTGGCCCAGGCGGGCCCGGGATCGTACGCCGCCCACACCCCCACCCCGGCCGAGGCCAGGAACAAAATCAGCGCGACGTCGAATACAGACGGGCGCAGTGAAAATCCGAACACGAGCAGACGGAGGAGCCAGGGCGCCGCAAGCAGAAGCAGCGGCCAGGGGCCGGGGCCCCCGCCTGTATACCACACCGCACCGCCCTGCATGTACCACAAGCCGGCAGCAGCAACCGCACAGGCCAGCTCGACGTAGGGCAGCACCCCCTTAAACCTCGAAAGCCTGCCGATCATACTTCCATCTTCCTGCCGTGCGCCGGTCTATCCTTCGGACGCCCCACGTCCCGTCCACCGAGCCTTTCTCTCTCCGAGAGCTTGCCAGCATCACCGGCCGCTACCCCGACCTCTGCGCGCCCCCCACGCCACCAACACCCCCACCACGATAACCACCGCCAGCCCGCCGCCGAGGACCAGGGGAAGCTGCGTCGAGCCCGCCGGATCCACATCGCCAGAGAGATCGGGCGTGGGGCTGGGCGCCGGCGTCGGATCCGGGGTTGGAGATGGCGCCGCCGTGGCATCGGAGAACGGGGTCGCCGGCGGCGGCACGTCCACGACGTCCACGCTGGGGATCGCGCGCGAGGCGTAAAAGACCGCCGGTGCGCCCGCGTCAATACCGGGCGGCAGGGCGAGCAGGGCCACCGCCAGCTGCCCGCCCGCGGGCGCCGTCGCCGCCGCGGCCCCCAGCCCCTGCGCCACCTCCGGCCTTAGCCAGGGCGTCTCCGGCGCGCTCCAGCGCGCCCCATCCCAGGAACTGTAGAGCAGCGCCGCGCCCCCGGCGCCCACCCCCACCAGGTGCAGCGTCCCGCCGCCATCGGCCGCCAGGCCAAAGGGGGCCGCCACG
>JAFGED010000452.1 GCA_016931785.1 Anaerolineae bacterium | reverse complement strand
TCGCCGTGCCTTGGAAGATCGCTATGGCTGCGTCCGGGAGATCGTCGCACTGGCTGCGCCTCGATTATGAAAATTGGATCTACTGAGACTCTACACCCCGTAGTCGTTTTGTTGTTGCGAGTCCTGGCACGAGAACGTTTGGTTTCACTTCTTGTCGTCATACCCCCAAGTATGCCACAGGCTCTCAGAAAGGCACGCCCGGCAAGAGGGGGTTATTCGGATAGGCACTAACTGAGACTCTGGCTGCTCAAAACTGACCACCCATTTCAACCAAACAGGAGTACAATAGTTATGCACAAGGAGCAGCCCGATGGAAACAGACAACGAGACCAAGCCTCGGCGGCAGTTTTCCGCCGAAACCAAACTGCAAATTCTGAAAGAAGGTTGCACGACGAATTTGACCATCAGCCAAGTGTGCGACCAGTACCAGATCAGCCCCACGCTGTTTTATCAGTGGGAGCGGATCGCCGACCGCGCGGCGATGAGCGCGTTGCAGGGACAGCCGCGCGGGCGGAAGGAACTACGCTCCAGCGAAGAAGCTCTGCTAGCCGAAGTGCTGCGCCTGCGCGAAGTGATTGCCGAACTGAGCAGCGAGAATCTTCAACTAAAAAAGGGGCGCTGGCGATAGCGCCCGAGCGGCGCTACTCAGCCGATGAGAAGGCAGTGATCTTGACGACGATTGAGCGCGCACATACCCTCTGCCCTGAACGCAGCCTGACTGACCTCTTGGCCGATGTGGGCTTGCCGCGGGCGACCTACTATCGCTGGACCGAGCGGGCCGCTGCAGACGACCTGGCCGATCATGTAGTCGTGCCGCAGCATCAAGCCATTCCACCCACACCCGCCGAGGTCAGGATCGTGCTGGACTATGCCTATCGGCACTCGTTGTTAGGGTACAAACGGCTCAGCTACGCGCTGATGGCCGAAAACGAGGCCTTTTTGCGGCCCTGGATGGTCTATCACCTCTTGATTGAGGCCGATTTGCTGAATCGTCGTGCTCCGGCTCCCCAGCCGCTGGTCCGTCCACCCGCTGCTGACCATCCCGATCAACGCTGGCACACCGACTTGTCCATGTGGCTGTTTGGAGGCCAGTGGTTTTGGCTGATCGATGTCTTGGACGCCTACAGTCGCTACCTGGTGCATTACGAACTGCTGCTGACCGCCAGGGCCGATGCGACGGTGCGTGCCGCCCAACGGGCTGTGGACACCCTGCACGACCGCCCACGCCAACCCGGTGAGCCAGAGATCGTGCACGGCGGCGGCCCGCAGTTCATCGGACACGAATGGCGACAGTTCATCAAGGCCACTGGCACCACCGACGTACGCACACGCCCCTATCACCCTCAATCCAATGGCCGCGATGAGCGCGTGCATCGCACCTTCCGGGAAGAAATCCCGCTCGATGAGAATGCCATGTTGTACGAAGCCCGCCAGGCCATGGCTGAGTACCGAACCTACTACAACGGTTACCGTCCGCACTCAGCATTACACTATCTATGCCCGCGTGACTATTATCGCGGCGATCCCGGCGCATTGCTAGCTGAACGCGAGGCCAAGTTGCAAGCTGCTGCGCAAGCACGACGTGCTTATTGGGAGGAACAGGGTCGGTGATGAGCCAAAAGTCTCAGTTAATTTCCACCCCCTTTTGTCTCAAATCGTCTTGGGCAAAACACCTCCGTCCCCAGTATTCCTGCCACAACCTCCTCGACCTGCTTGTCGGTCTCCTGCCAATACAGGTAGGTGGGCGGCACGACGAGAGGGATCGCCTCGCCGTGCCACGTGAAGGTGAAACGGATCTGCGGCTGGGGCACGGCGACGACGATCAGCGAGCGGGCCTCCGGCAAGTCGCCGGGAGGGTCGAACTTGAACCCGGCCAGGCGTTCCTGGTAGAATTCCTCGTCAAAGAGCTCCTGCCGGTGGCGCCCCTCGATCTCCTCCTGCAAGTCGCGTAGACGTTCGGCAGGCACGACTCGCCCTCGGTAGCCTATCTCCCCCAATCGGCAGAGCAGATCTGACACCATTGAACGCCTCACACTCCTTTGACGATATGGGGCAGATCGAACAACAACAGGTCTTCGCGCTGCGCCGCCGCCTCCTCGACCTGGGGTGTGAAGCTGCTGCGGGCGCACAGGCCGTAGAACAACCGCTGGGGATCCATTTGCTTGCCGACCAAGCGGGCCTTGCGCTCCAGGTTGCGCAGGATGTCCACGCCGACCGGCTTGCCGGTCCACTTGCACTCCACGAGCAGTGCGGCGTCTTGCCCCGCCACGACGATGTCTATCTCCTCGTTGCTCTGCCACCAGCCGCCGATCCGCAATGGCAGGAAGGGCAGCCCGCCGGCCAACCCCAGCCGCCACAGGAACTGGCGGCAGATCTCCTCAAAGATCGGCGCGCTGAACGAGTCAAGTTGTGGAGCCACCAGCGTGTCGAAGGCGATCTGCGCCCCGCCCTGTTCCAAAAGCGAGAGGTTGGGGTGGACGAAGCGGAACCAGAAGCGGAAGAAGTGGTCGCATAGCCGGTACAGGCCGCGCCGGCTCTTGTGGGGTTGGCTTTCGGTGGCTGGCACGACACGCTCGACCAGCCGCAGGCCCTGCAGGGTATCCAGGTAGGCAGTGGCACCGCTCAGACCGGTGGCCTGCTTGATCTCGTTGAGCCGGGTGCGCCCGGAGGCGATTGCCTCCAGGATGGCAAAGTAGTTGCGCGGCTCGCGCAATTCCTGCTGGAGCAGGAAGCGCGTTTCGCCATACAGGAACGTGCCGCGAGTCAACACGTGCTGAACGACGTTGTCCGGCAGCGGTCGGGAGTCGGAGATGGTGCGCAGGTAAGCGGGCGTGCCCCCGAAGATGGCGTAAGCGCGCACCTGGTCGGCCAGGTCGTAGGCCGGGAAGAAGGCGCGCGCATCGTGGAAGCCGAGCGGCTCCAATAGGTACTGGCCGGTGCGCCGGCCGTAAAGGGGAGCCTGGTATCCCAGCACCGCTTTCTCCATCATACCGACGTAGGAGCCGCACAGGATCAGCATCAACTGGCCGTGCGCCAGGTGGCTGTCCCAGATGCGCTGCAACGTCGAGGCCAGTGGTGGGTGGGCGTCCACCAGGTAGGTGAATTCGTCCAGCACCACGACCAGCCGCTCCGTCTGGGCGTGCTGGGCCAGCAGCATGAAGATGTCCTGCCAGGAGGAGTAGACGGCGCCACCTGTCTCTGGCCCCAGCAGGGTGGTGTTGACGGCCGCCGAAAGCGCGGCGCGCAGCACCGGCTCCACGTCCAGGTCGGCTACAAAGAAGACGTGGCGCTTGTCCTGGCAGAACTGGGTCAGCAGCTCCGTCTTACCCACGCGCCGTCGCCCGTAGAGGACGAAGAGCTCCGCCCGGTTGGACGCATAGCGCTCCTCTAGCAGATGCAGTTCCGTCTGACGATCAATGAACACGGGACACCTCTTTAGGAAAGCGTGATTATGATAATCCTGTTTTCCTTATTGTATCGCAAAGAACGGCAGAGGGCAAGTGCCAATCGAGGAAAGATTGAGCGCGCCGTCACGGCGGCAGGAGTGCGGCTGGCCGAGCGAAGAGGCAGCGCACTTCTGCATCTATGTGTTCCGTATGCGGAACGCATAACGCCCAAAGTCAGTGATGATGCCGATTGGGACGCTTCTCCCCTACTCTGGTCTCGCGCTGGCAGAAGTAGACCGCTTGTCTGTCCATGTTACACCGCTTGCGCTTTCTGACCGCGCCTCCGCAGGCGGGACAGATCGCCTTCTCCGGAGAGTCTGCACTGGCCTGAACAGGTTGTCCCTCGGCGATTGCCTCGCGCACAAGCCCGCTCCTTGCAACAAATTGGCTACGCTACCCGCGAACTACCGCGTTGGAGTTCTGGTAAACCCTATGCAATGATCTTCGACTGCCTCGTGCCGTCCGCTCGGCATCTACCGTACAACCCACCCTCTTGCCGTCATTATATCCCACATCGCGGCGATTGGCACATCATATCGCCGTCGCTTTGCACCGCCGATCCTCAGTGGTAGAATGGTTTCGAGGTTCGAGAGATGGAAGCCGCCTTCATCTGCAGCGAGGAACTATGGTCGCGCGGGTTCGGCGAGGGCCACCCGCTGAGGCCGGAGCGCCTGAAGCGCACCTACGACCTGCTGACTGCCTACCACGCCTTCGACGCGCCAACCTCACACCTGGTGAAGCCGCGCCTGGCCACGCGCGAGGAGTTGCTCCTGTTCCACACCGCCGAGTACGTGGATGCTGTCGAGCGCCTGAGCGCGCCGGGGGGCGAGGGTGCAGAGCGCGCGCTGGCCCGGCGCTATGGCTTTGGCTCCGACGACAATCCCGCCTTCGCCGGGATGTTCGAGACCGAGGGTCTCAAGGTTGGCTCAGCCCTCGTGGGCGCCGAGATGGTCGCCCAGGAACAGGCGCAGGTGGCCTTCAGCATCGCCGGCGGGATGCACCACGCCCGGCCGGCGCT
>JAFGED010000010.1 GCA_016931785.1 Anaerolineae bacterium | reverse complement strand
CTCGCTATTTGATGATTCTGACAAGCTTTTACGGGTCTCAACTGGCAAGGATGTCTACATGATTATGCCGCTTGAGCTTGGGCGAGGAAAGTTATTCTTTAACAAATCCTAACAATCAGATTGGATGATAATCATGATAAAGACAAGAAATTTATCCTCTCGCTTGATCCATTTATGTCTGGCGCTCTTTCTGTTGGGCGGTGTGTTTCTCTCCCGCGCCCGCGCCCAGGAGGAGCAACCAGAATCGTTGTGTGTCGTGCTGGCCCTGGATAACTCGGGCTCGATGGAGTGGAACGATCCAGACGGCCTGCGCTTTACGGCGGCCCGGCTCTTTGTCGCCTTGCTGGATATCGGCGACCAGGTGGGGTTGATCGAGTTCTCGACCGGGAGCCGCGCCCTGACCGATGGGATGGTGACCATCAACAGCCCGGCCGATAAAGAGGCCCTGATTGCTCTCTTGACTCCCAAGTCGCCGGAGGGGTACACCGATATCAAGGCCGCGCTGGAGGAGGCGGCCGCGATGCTTTCCGAGGCGGAGGGCTGTGGCACTCGAACCCTGGTCCTGCTGACCGACGGCGAGCCCGAGATCGAGTCCGACTACCCCGAGTACGAGGAGGAGGCCCTGGCGGTAGCCAGTGAGCTGGACGTGCCTGTGATGTCGATCGCGCTGACGCCAGAGGGGGAGTCGGTGTTTCTGCAGGACTTGTCAGCCGCTACCGACCCGCCCGGCACCGTCATCCCTGCGGCCGACGCTGGTGCGCTGCTCGATGCGTATCTGGATGTGCTTAGTTTGCTCAAGGACCGGACCATTTCAGGTGGCGAGGTCGTTCGGGCGCCTGCCGAGGTCGTCCTGTCTATCGACCCGGCGTTGGTGCCTTACATCGACCAAGCCAGTTTCGTCGTCAGCATGACGCCTGGGGTGAAGGTTACGTTGATCGCTCCTGACGGCACGGAGGTGTCACCGGACGACCCCAACGTGGTCTTTAGTCAGATAAGCCCCCGGTTCGCGGTGTACACGATCGTCGATCCGCCGGGAGGAGACTGGACTTTTCGCCTGGAGGGAGAGGGGCAGGTGCTGGCGCGTGTCGTGTTGCGCTCTCGCCTGCGCGTCTCGCCGGTCGGACCCGGGCCTTTTCACCCGCAGGGACGGCCAATGTTCATCGTCGCCAACCTGATCGAAGAGACCCTCGACGGTACGCCCGTTATCCTCATTGGCGAGGCGACTTTTTCGGCCGAGATCCGGCAGCCCGATGGCACGCGCGAAGCCCTGGATCTGCTCTACGACGACGGGACCCACGGTGACGTAAAGGCCGGCGATGGCGACTTTACCGGCCTGTACGTCAACACCGATCAACTCGGTGTCTACGAGATCACGCTGCGCGGGCGCAAAGGCGCCGTCCCGGCTACGGGGCGGCTGCGGGTCACCGTGGTGCCTTTCCCCGAATTGGCGATCGAGATGCCTGAGGCAGGCCAACACGAGTTGCGTGGCGAGCCGATGGATTTCAGCGTCGTGCTGACGGGTGCGGAGCCCGCCAGCCTGGACCGGGGCGAGGTTGTAGCGGAGATTACCACGCCCGACGGGCGCGCCGTAGAGCTGCCGCTGGTGGCGGATGAGGAAAAGACGCGCTACACGGGCAGCTTTTTGCCGCCTGCCGACGGTGAATATACGGTTCGTTTTGCCCTGGCCGATGCGCGTTACAAGGGCGTGGCCTACGAGGCAGAGGTCTCGCAGACGTTTTCCGTGGTCCTTGTCCCTACGGTGACGCTCCTGGATGAGACCATCGATCTTGGGGTGATTGAACGGGGCCAGATGGCAAAGGGGATGACGGTCAATCTCAGGGCCTCTTCGACCAGCCAGGCGACGGAGCCTGTCACGGTGACTCTGGCGGGCGCGCCGGGTGTGACCCTGGTCGATGTGCAGCCCGCCGAGCTGGGGCCCGTCCAGGAGACGCGCCTGGTGCTGACGCTACGGGGGAGCGAGGTAGAGCCCGGTGCTTACGAGGCGACGTTGACCATCGCCACGCGTGATGGGGTCGACCTGGCGCGTCGGCAGATTCCGCTGCGCTTTGAACTCTACGCGCCTGTGCTGACGATCGAGAACGAAGAGACGACGTTCGATCTGGGCGAGATCCGGGCCGACGCGCTGGACCAGGCGCGGCAGATTCAATTGGACGTTCACTCCAGTAGCATCCAGGAAGAGCCGTTGATGGTGGAAAGCGCCGCTGGGGTTGAGGGGGCGGAGGTAGCGCTTTCGGTCGGCGCGGTGCCTCCTGGCAAGACCACCAAGGTCGATCTGACCGTGAATCTGCCCGAGGATTTGGAGGTGGGTGACTATCGGCTAGAGGTGACCCTGTCGACGCGAGAGTGGGCGGAGGTGACGCCGAGTACGGTGACGGTGGTCTGGTCGGTGGCTGCCGTGCCCTGGGTGGAGGTCTATGGAATCCCGGTCGCCTTGGGCGCGTTGGCGCTTCTGGCGGCGCTGCTGGTCGCGATTCTGGCTATTCGCCGTGCGACGGTCCAGCGCCCCTGGGGCATACTGATGGCGGTGCGCGTGCCGAAAGGGACGCTCACAAAGGACTATCCGTTGGTCGGAAGCGACCGGCGCGGGCGGATATTTGTGGGGAGCAAGAGGCGCTGCCAGATCCGTTTGCAACACTCTAGTATCGAGCCGATCCATGCTGCGATCTTTGCCCGGAAACAGAAAATGCCCGAGCCGCCGGACCCGCTCGCGCCTGCTGACGCGGCGAAAAAGGTGAAAAAGGTAAAAAAGCCCGTTTGCCTTATCCGCAACGTGGGCAAGGGGACCGTGGTAGTGGGCGGCGTGCGCTTGAGCGAGGGCCAGGTGAGCCCTCCAATCCAGAGCAAGACGCAGATCACAATTGGCGATTACGAGTTCCAGTGGCGGACGCTTTAGGGCCCGTAAAAGAGTAACTCTTGCAGTGTTGTTACAGAAAAGGGTTTGCTCCCACCATGCGATGATTCTAACAAGCTTTTACGGGCCTCAACCGGCGAGAATGTCTATGTGGTTATGCCGCCTGAGCTTGGACGAAGGAAGATTCCTTAACAAATCTTTAGCGGGGGTGAGAAAATGGCCGTGATCACGATCTCGCGCGAATTGGGAAGTGAGGGCGACAAGATCGCCGACTTGCTGTGCCGGGAGATGGGCTACTGCCGCGTGGATAGTGCGATGCTTGCGCAGATTGCCGAGGAGGCGGGGGTGAACGTCGAGGCGGTGTTGGAAAAAGAGCGCGCCGTCACCCGCAGGCCCAAGTTGGTCAGCAGTGATATGACCTCGCTGTACCGCAAGGATCCCTCTGCCTTCGGGAAGCAGGACGCCATCGATGACCAGACCTATGCCCGCGTCGTGCGCGAGACGATGGAGCAGTATGCACGTGAGGGAAACGCCGTCATCATCGGGCGCGGCGGCCAGATGATCCTGCAGGATTGGCCCACGGCTTTGCACGTTCACCTTTACGCCGACCTGGAAGTGCGCGTCCGGCGGCTGGTGGGACGGATGAACATCTCCGAGGTGGATGCCAAGCGCCGCATCGAGCGCTCGGACGAGCAAAAGCTACAGTATATCCGCCACGTGCGCCAGAACGCAAGCTGGAAGAACCTCAAGTATTATCACCTGGCTATCGATACCGGCCGCATTTCCCCCGAGGCCGCCGCACAGATGATCATCTCGGCGGCCAGGGACGTGGACGAAGCGCAAGCCCGCGCGCAAGGCTAGCTCTGAGTTTACTATTGGCAAACCGCCGTCTGTTGGCGTCGCGTCCTGGCAATCTCCCACGTGGGCTCCATCTGCATCTGTACCTCGTTCAGGTGCCTGTATAGCCCGTCGAGCGCCATCAGCTCCTCGTGCGTGCCCATCTCGGCGACGCCATTCCCCTCCAGCACCACGATCATGTCGGCGCTGCGGATCGTCGACAGCCGGTGGGCGATGATGACGGACGTAACCGTCCGCGTCGTCGTCCGCCCCAGCATCAGCCGCTCCAGCGCCTGCTGGATCAGGATCTCCGTCTCCGTATCCACCGACGAGGTCGCCTCGTCCAGGATCAGCACCGGCGCGTCCTTGAGCACCGCACGGGCGATGGCCAGCCGCTGCTTTTGCCCGCCCGAGAGCTTGACCCCGCGCTCGCCGATGATGGTATCGTACCCGTCGGGCAGTTGCGAGATAAATTGGTGGGCGTTGGCCACCTTCGCCGCCTCGATCACTTCCTCGTCCGTGGCGCCGGGCCGTCCGAAGAGGATGTTCTCCCGCGCCGTGCCGTGGAACAGGAACACGTCCTGCAGCACGATGCTGATCTGCTTGCGCAGGCTCTTGAACGTCAGGTCGCGGATGTCGTGGCCGTCGAGCGTGATCGATCCCTCGACCACGTCGTAGAAGCGCGGGATTAGGCTGGACAGCGTAGTCTTGCCCACGCCCGTCGGTCCCACCAGTGCGACGACGCTGTTGGCCGGGATATCGAGATTGATGTGCGATAGCACCATCTCCCCGCGCGAGTAGCGGAAGCTCACGTCGTTGAAAGAGATCGCCCCCCTCACCCTGCCCGGCAGGTCGATAGCATCAGGTTGTTCTTGCACGTCCGGCTGCTCGTTCATCAGCTCGGCCACCCGCTCCGCGCCTGCCAGCGCCTCCTGGATTTGCTCCCACGCGCCGGCAAGGACGCGCACCGGCTGGTAGAACATCTCCAGGTAGAGGAAAAAGGCCACCAGGTCCTCGATCGGCAGCGCCTGGCCTGCCACCAGCTGCCCCCCAAAGTAGATCAGGATGATGGTGCCCAGCGATGCGGAAAACTCGATGGCGGGGTGAAACACGGCCATCATGCGCAACGCCTTGAGGTTCGAGTGCAGGAAGCGGGTGATGTGATCGCCGATGCGCGCCGCCTCCGCGTCTTCCTGTACGAAGGCCTTGATCTCGCGGATGCCGGAGAGGTTGTCGTTGAGCGTGGCGTTGAGCTCGCCCAATTCCTGCTGGCGCTCGCGGAAGGCAGGACGCACGTATTTGGCGAACCCGCGCATCCCCAGCACGATCAGCGGGATGGGTACCAGGCTGATGAGCAGGAGCCGCCAGTTCAGACTGGCCAACACCGCAGAGACGCCGACGAGGGTGAGTACGTTCACCAGGATATCCGGCACGGCGTGGGCGATGAGCGTCTCGAACAGGTTCGAGTCGTTGACCATACGGGACATCAACTGTCCCGTCTGCTTGTCCTCGTAAAAGCGCAGCGAGAGCTTTTGCAGGTGCTCGTAGATGTCCTGTCTTGCGTCGGAGACGACCCGCCAGCCCGCGACGTGGGATGTGTAGCTGCGCAGGAATTGCAGCACTGCGCGCGCCCCGTAGACCGCCAATGCCAGCAGCGCTAACCGGCCGACCAGCGCCGTCGAGACGCCCTCGCTCTCCGGATTGGTGACGGTGGCGATCATCGTGCGGATGATCCACGGGGCCACGAGTTGCAGGCCCACGAGGAAGATCATGCTGACGATGGTTATGGCCAGGGGTACTCTATACCTCTTGGCGTATCCAAGCAAAAAAAGTAGTGTTTTCATAGGACCCCTGTGTGATGATGTAGAGTCTATCCGAAAAATATGGTCTAGCCTTTCACGAACGGCGGGCAAAGCCCTATGCTATGGGATTTTGGGATAGATTCTCACTCTTGACCGACTTTTTTGACCCGCTGGAAGAACTCGGCGTTTAGCGCGGGTACCGCCTCGTCGGCTTTTACGGCGGCGATGTATTCGGCCAGTGTGTCGGCCCCCATCTGGATCAGTGCCTGCCCCTTCTCCAGCGTTGCCGGACGGGCATCGCCGGCATAGTGATCGGGGTAATCGGCGTACCACCAGATGCCAGTGTAGGTGGGCGGTAGATGGCCCAGCCGGCCCAACGGTTTGGCCGGCTCCTCCGGTACCCGGTCCATCCTGACCAGGTCGGGGCGTGCGCCAAAGACGGCGCTGGTCTCCCACTCGCAGGCGTGCCCGCCATAGTCCGTTTCGCGCAGGGCTTCCCAAGCCTTTTGCCGTTCTGGCGTCATTCCCTCGGTCGGCATGTAGATGGCGTAGGGTTTTTCCTCCCACAGGCTGGCTTGGAGCAGGAATCCCAGCAGCTGGTTGTTCCCACCATGGGCGTTGAAGGCGATGATCTTTTTTAAGCCGTTGCGCCCGATTTCGTCGAACACACCCTGGATCAGTTGTAGCAGCAGGGTGGGCTCGACGGTGATCGTGCCAGGGAAGCAGCGCGCCTCATAGATTTGGCCAAAGTAGAACGGCGGAAAGACCACCGCCGGCTCCTTTTCCGCCGCCATGCAGGCGATCTTGTGGCCCAGCAGGTAGTCGGTGCCCAACGGCAGGTGGTCGCTGTGCCGCTCGACCACTCCCAAGGCGATCACGCACACCCCTGTCTCGCGTACCGCTTTGGCAAACTCTGGTGCGGTCAATTCTTCCCACTGCATATTTCTTTATTCTCCTGCGCTCATCTAGATGGGAGAGAAACTTACATTATCTCTCATGTTGCTCTTCATTATTATACCTCATAGACGGCAGTTGTAAAGGGGGAAAGACAGGGGAATCTGGACTCTCCCCCCAGCGGAGGGAGTTGGAGGGGGAGAAAACATCTGCCTGGAGCTATACCCAAGTGCAGCGTTGCCTCCAACTACAGACACGCCCAATAGAGGCGGCGAAGGGATTTCAGGTACGCACCGTCACCGCGGCATGTCGATGACGGTGTGCCCTTCACCCCGGAGGGCCTGAGCCGCTCGTACCAGGTTCTCCTCCTTGACCAGGATATAGTCCGTGTCGTAGGTCGAGATGGCAAATATGGGTATGCCTGCCCCGGCCAGCGATGTGGCCAGGGAGGCCAGGATGCCTGTGAGGCCAAAGTCGAGCGGGCCGACAACCTTGAAGCAGCGCCAGCCCATTTCCGCTTGGCAGTTCGAGGGTGCCATATCCTCGGGCAGGACGACCGAGAGCTCTTCCCCGGTGCGCGTGGCCGACCAGAGGCAGGTGCAGGTGGCGGGCATGGGGAGCGGCGCGTCTGGCGCGAGGCGGCAGACCGCCAGGCGCCCCGGCAGGACAAGGAGGGATAGATTGGTCGTCATATGTTGTCACCTCTTCGTCCGTTTGCAGGTTTGCCCATTCGCGCCGATTATAGCGCAATGGCGATGCTTGCACAATTTTGACTTCCGCGCTGGCTTGGGATATACTCAAGGCGTCAAGCTTTGTATGCCTGTGATGTGTTCTAATAAGCGTTCAAAGACAACTTGGGTGTTCTCTTCCATTGTCCAAGGTGATTTCGCCCAAAAAGTGCGAACTTGTTTTTGAACGCGGCCTAAACTCGCGCTCGCTTATGGTTGACGGTATGGATAACTCACCGGCCTCCTCACAGCTTGAAGCCAAAGAATTTCTCCGTCCAATTCTCTTTGGCCTGGCGGAAGAGGATTTGGACGTCCTGGCCCGTGCGGCGGTCGTGCGCGTGTTTGCGCCGGGTGATGTCATCTGTCGAGAGGGGGAGCTGGGTGACGTCATATACTTTATCGTCGGCGGGCGCGTCGAGATCGTCAAGCAGGTGGACGAGGGCATCGAGCGTCACCTGCACTATGTCGGCCCTGGCGAGTATTTCGGCGAGATCGCCATTCTCCAGGAAGGCCCGCGCGTCGCTACCGTCCGTGCCGTGGAACCCACCACGACTTTGGAGGTCGGCCAGAAGCCCTTTTTGACAGTCCTGGGACGCAGTCCGTCCCTGGGCATTCGTATCCTGGTGCGTATGACCGACCGCCTGCGCGATGCCGACCAGCAGGCCATCGACGAGTTGCGCCGGGCTAATGTGGAATTGACCCGCATGCTCCATCAGTTGGAGCGACTGGATAGGACCAAGTCCGACTTTATCCGCGTGTCGGCCCACGAACTGCGTACGCCCGTGGCCTCCTTGATGGGATATACCCAGATGATCCAGGATAACCCTATAGTGACGGAGCATGCCGACCTGCGGACGCTGGTGCAGGGCGTGCGGGCGGGGGCCGAGCGGTTGCACCGGGTGTTTAACTCTATACTCGACCTCTCGCGTTTGATGACCGAGGGCGTCGAGGTGCGCCGCAGCCCGGTGAGCCTCCCCGTCATCCTGCGGGGCGTCCACACCGAGTTCAAGCAGGCCCTCGAAGAGCGCTCTCTCGACATCAAGATCGTGGGGGTAGATGAATTGCCCTTCTACATCGGCGACCCCGACATGCTTTACAAGGTGTTCTATCACCTGATCAACAACGCCATCAAGTACACGCCGGATGGTGGGCGCATCACGGTGACCGGCAAGGTCGTGGAAGCATCCGACCTGGGGCAGTGTGTCGAGGTGGTGGTGGAGGATACGGGCATCGGCATCGCGCCTGGGGATATCGGCCTGATCTTTGAAAAGTTCTACCGCACCGGTGAGGTAGAACTCCACTCTTCGGGGACGACCACGTTCAAAGGGGGGGGGCCTGGCTTGGGCCTGGCTATCGCCAAAGGGATCGTCCAAGCCCACGGCGGGCTCATCTGGGCCGAGAGTTCCGGCTGTGATGAAGAGGCCTGTCCCGGCAGCAAGTTCGTGGTGCAGTTACCTCTCGAGACTCTGTAGCGGGGCTGCTATTCGGCCCGCAGTGTAACAAAAGGGTTCGTTTCCTCGTTCCGGATGCAGATATCTCGTCACCTTCACGGCTCTCGACGTAGCACGTCAGATCATTTCGCAAAGGAGTGTGTCCGATGAACAATCGCCGCGCGTCCAAGTTCTACCTGGGTCTTGTTCTTGTTTTCCTGTTGGCCGCCTGTAAGGTTCAGCCTGCCTCCAGCGTTCCTCACGTCTGGATCGACGTTCCTGTCGATGGGCTGCGGGTGCCGGTGGATCAGTCCGTCCGCATCGAGGGCCACGCCTCCTACGACGGCGGGATCGCCCGCGTCGAGATTTGGGCGAACGGCGAGCTTCACCTGGTTCATGAGAGCCCGCCGACCCAGGGGAACCTGGCTCATTTCGAGCAATCGTGGATGCCTCCCGGCGCTGGTGAGTACATCGTCCAGGTCGTCGCCGTGGGTAACGATGGCGCGGAGAGCGCGCCCGACGTCGTGCACCTTTACGTCGGAGGGGCGGTTGACGGGGCCACGCCCACGCACACGCCCGTGCCGGGGGGCACCGAGGTGGTCGAGCCGACCCCGGTCGTCACCCCGACGCTGGCGGCTACCGAGACACTGACCCCCACTGCCACTATTCCGGCGCCGACGCGCACCCCGACCCCGACGTCTCTTCCCGATGCCACCATCGAGTTTTGGGCGGATGCCGGCGAGATCGACGCCGGCAAGTGCACCAAGCTGCACTGGAAGGTCCAGAACGTGCAGGCGGTGTTCCTTGACGGCAAAGGGGTGGTGGGGGTGGGCTCCCAAGAGGTGTGTCCTTGTGAGGACACGACCTACATCCTCTCCGTTACGCTGCTCGATGGCACAAAGACGGAGCGCTCGGTCATCGTCCGCGTCAAGGGGTCCTGCGTGACCCCGACATCCAAGCCCACCGTGCCGCCGCCGGACACCACCCCGCCTCCGGTGCCTCCTATCGTGGCTCCGACGGGTGGGGCGGCGCTCGCCTGCGACAAGGTGCCCCTCGACTGGGACGCCGTGTCCGATCCCAGCGGCATCGCCGAGTATCGCGTCCAGGTCGAGCAGGAGATCACCCCGGGTAATTGGGATCCGATTTCCGGCAGCCCCTGGACGGGCCTGAGCGGGACCGATCTGGAGCTCGCTTTGGATTGTGGCGGCGTCTATCGCTGGCGGGTCAGGGCCGTCGACGGCGCGGGGAACGAGAGCGATTTCTCCGCCTGGGCCGAGTTCGGCGTCAATTTGCCGTAAGCCTGGCAATCTTCCCGAAAGCGGCGACCTGCGGTCGATCGAGCTTTCGGGAAGATGGTTTGATGGGAGGTAGACCATGAAAAAGTGGCGGTTTGTCATGCTGGGGCTTTTGGCCCTGTTGATCATCTGTATCGTTCTTGGGCTCCTGGGTTACGCGTTCTATCGAAACCAACGCGAGCGCGCGCTCACCAACCGGCCCTTGGTGCTCATCCACGCGCCGCTCAGCCGCGATCAGACCACCCTGGGGATGGACGTGTTGGCCCACGCCACCGCCCGCGCCCAGAACGGCGTGTCGCGCATCGAGCTGTGGGCGGATGGTGTGTTCGTCACTGCGCGGGAATATCCTGGCGAGAAGCCTGCGAACATTCTGCCGCTGGTCGCCAACTGGAGGCCGCAGACATTGGGGCCGCACGTCCTCTTGGTGCGGGCCTTCTCCGCCGACGGCGTCAAGGGCCAGTCGACGGTCGCGATAGAGGTCGTCGCGCCTGAAGCCGAGGCTGGAGAGAAGGTGCCCGTGGAGGTACGCCTCGTGCGTGAGGAGGGCGAGACGCTGGACGAGATTGCCGATGAGGTGGGGGCCGATCCGGGGGAACTTGAGGATCTCAATCCCGGCCTCGACGGCGATGACCTGCAGCCTGGCGACGTGGTGGTAGTGCCCGGCGATGAGGCGCCTTCCGGCGGCGAGCCGCCGGAAGGCGGGGGCGAGCCGCCTCCAGAGGACGAGGAGCCTCCCACGCCCTATGCCCCGCCTCCGGAATCACCCTTGAGCGTGATGGAGCTTTTGTGGGGCGTCTTTACCCTGCCGGAGCCTGAAGAGGAGGCGGTGGGCCTGCGGGTGGAGGCGCTGGCTCTGGATACAGATCGCGCCTACGAGTCGCTGCACTGCTACGTCGGCGTGGGAGAGAGCGCCCCGCGCTGGTACCCCGACGTGGACGGTGACCAGACCACCGATGAATTCTTCGCTTCGTTGGGTGATGGCGGCTGGGACGTTGCCGCGCATCTCTCTGAAAGCACCGCGATCATCGTCCCTTGGCCCGGTGGCGAGCCGCTGCCCATCGACGTCACCTGTGTAGGCATCGTCGTCGGCGCGACCGACGCCATAGATCTTGGGCAGGTGCTCATCACCGCCCGGCCCGAGGCTTGGGACGGTCTCACCCGGCGGGCCGTGGCTTCCAGCGACGAAGGAGCGTTCACACTTGACTACCGCGTCAGTCTGGCGGAAGAAGGGAGTAGAGGACATCCGATATTTCTCGATCCCTCGATGACGCCGCCCACGAACCTGCACATGGGCTTTTGGACGCTGCACTGGGACTATGAGCCGCGGGCGGACGAGGAGCCCATTCACGGTTTCCGTGTCTACCTGAACGACACGCTGCAGTGGGTCGAGTTGCCCGACGCGCGCTACAGCACGCTGCCCTACGAGTGGCTCAGCCCGCCCTGCGGCGAGACGTACAACTTTAACGTCACCGCCTTTCGCTATGGCTATCCGGATGGCCCCGAGTCGCGGGCCTCCAACGTCGTGCCCGTCGCCGGCGGCGAGCCCGGCAGCGAGGCGTGCAGTCGGACGCTCATCGTGCAGCTGGAGACGCTTTCTACCCCGTACCTGGAGCGGGATATGGGGGCGATGTACGGCACCTTTTACGTCAACGACCAGGTGATCAGGATCGATGGGCGTTGTGACGGTCCTGGCATCTGCGGCGAGGTGGGTTTGTATGCGGATTATGAGTACGATATCGCCGGCCTGACCTCGTACCTGGCGTTTGGCGCCTCGCCCCGCTTCCTGATAGACGTGCCGCCGGATGAGCAGTTGGTGATCGGATACGAGATCAACGCCGAGGGTGAGGGGCTGGCCTGCGCCGGCGAGACGTGGTACGAGGGCGGCGATTTGGACAGGGTGCACGAGGGCGGCATCGTGTCGGAGCGGCCGAGCGGCCACTCTAGCCGTTGCAGTATGTCATTCAGGGTCCGTCCGGCATTTGGCAGTACCGTCGCGGGTATCGAGGGCGAGCCGCCGCTGCCGATGTTGATGGTGGAGAACCTGACGGTGAAGGAAGAGACCGGGCAGCTCCAGATTCACGTGCGCAACAGGGGGGCCGGCACCTGGCCGGGAAAGGACCTGGATGTGGCGGTGACGTGGCCCGATGGATCGGGCATCGGCGCCTACACCTGGCCTGAACTCATCCTGCGGCCCGGGGAGCGGGCCATCTTGGAGCATCCCGACCTGGTGCCTGGCCCGCATCCTCCTTTGGGCGCCTGTGTGACGCTCGATCCCGGCGATGCGGTGCCCGAGGAGGACAGCCGGCAGATATGCGATGCGGTCACTGGCGACTGTATGGTCATCTGGAGGCGCGGTCGCTACTGCCGCCCTCTGCCCGATCTGACCATCACCAACGTCGAATACGACTCTGGCGGAGAGCGGCTGTTGGTCACGGTGCAGAACGCTGGGGAGGGCTCGGTCGAGCACCGCAACCTCGGCTTGCAGATCAACCTGGCCGACGGCCGGTACTTTGCCGCGCCGGGCGAGTGGTGGGCGGACGTGAGCATCGAGCCGCGCCGGGAAATCGTGATGGTGTGGGAGCACATCGGGCCGGAGCAGCGGGCGCTGATGATGGGCGGCTACACGGCGGTCGTCGACCCCAACAACGACATCGCCGAGGAGAGCGGCGCCAACAACGAGTACGCCGTGCGGGCCGCCACCCGGCTGTGGCTTTCTTGGGTCTGGATCAACGTGCCCTATGATTTCCGGGACACGGTGGAGTATTCGTTTGAGGCTTATCTCACCTCTGGTGGTTCGCGCCGAACGGTGGCCGACTGGCACATCGGGCAGGATATCGACTGGGGGTCGTGTTTCCGCCCCTATCACTGCGTGAGGCAATACGATAACGAGGAGTATGATTCCTATTGGTTCGACGTCGCCGGAGATGAGAAGCTGGTGATCGATATCGTGGTGTCGCATCCCGGCACACTACACGACTCTGTGCGTGTGGCGCAAGTCTATGGCCCGGAGGATGACTGGGGCGGAGGGCCGGTTGGCCCCAGGAGGAGTTGCGACTACCTGGGAGGAGGGGGTGAGCCACACTCATATACGTGGGTGTTTGGCTATAGCGGGGGGGATTCTTGGGATACCACGTTCCACATCTGCCGAGAGGATGCGGAGTAGGAGGATTGAGACCGGGAGACAGGGAGACAAGGTGGTGCGGTCTCCCTGTCCTTTTTATGAGGCGCTACGCTGTCTCCGCCGGCAAGGTCGTCGCCGCGTTCTCCAGTTGCGCCACGCGGATGCCCTCTTTCTCGTCCACGCGCCTGAGAAGGAGGATACCGCCGATGAAGAACACGATCAGGGCGACGATGCCCAGGCGGCTTGAGCCGGTCAACTGTCCCACCAGCGCGAACAGGGCCGGCCCAACGATCCCGGCGAACTTGCTGGAGATGTCGTAAAAGCCAAAGAACTCGGCGCTGCGGGCCTTGGGAGCCATCAGCCCAAACAGACTGCGGCTGAGCGCCTGTGTGCCGCCTTGCACCATGCCCACCATCAGCGCCAGCACCCAGAACTGCCACGGCGCGTTCATAAAGTACGCGGCGATGGTTATCAGGGCGTACCAGCCCAGGCCCAGCATGATGGCCCGCTTGCTGCCGATCTTGGCGCTAAACTTGCCAAAGAGCAGCGAGAAGGGGATGCCGACGAACTGGGTCAGCAGCAGCGCCCCGATCAGGTCGGTCATGCCGCTGTTGATCTCTGCGCCATAGATGGTGGCCATCTTGATGATCGTGCCGATGCCGTCGTTGTAGAGCCAAAAGGCTATCAGGAAAAAGAAGAGCTGGCGGTATTTGCGTATCTCGTGAAAGGTCAGGCCGAGGCGACGGAAGCTGGCGACAAGTGGGTTGACCCCCTCGCCGATGCAGGCAGTGTTGGGCGGCGGCTCCGGCACCCTGCGCAGGAGCGGTATCGTAAAGATGGCCCACCACACGGCCACGGTGAGGAAGGAGAGGCGTGGCCCCAGCGTACTGCCGGCCCAGACGAACTGGATCATCACGATGTTGATCGCCAGGAGGATGCCGCCGCCCACGTACCCCAGCGCGTAGCCCTTCGATGAGACGTAGTCGATGTCCTCAGCACGGGCGACGTGGGGCAGTAGGGAATCGTAAAAGACGTAGGAGGCGCTCAGCCCGACGGTGCCGATCAAGAAGAGCACCAGCGCCAGCAGCCAATCCCCCGAGTCGATCAAGACCATCAGCGTCGTCGTCACGATGCCGATCGCGGCAAAGATGGCCAGCAGCCGCTTCTTTCCGCCGGTATAGTCGGCAACGCTGCCCAGGATTGGGGCCAGGACTGCCGCGATGAACAGCGCGATAGAGTTGGCGTATCCCCAGTAGACGGTTGCCGTATTGCCGCTCAACCCTGCTGCCACGACGTTTTCAAAGTAGACCGGCAGGACGGCGGCCTCCACCGTGGTGGAAAAGGCCGAGCTGCCCCAATCGTACATACACCAGGCGTTGATGACCTTCTTATATGCGCGGTCGAGTTGTTCGTTCATTGGGCTCCTTATTCTCTCAAAACTAGCGGCAAGTATCTCATCCACTCTCGAACTGGCGTGAGCAGCTCTGCATAGGCCGGGAAGGTGAGTTCATCTCCTGCAATGTGTACAGTGTTGTGTAGTAACCTGTTGGGTTCCCCGATGACCGTTGCGGTGATGGTGATCTGGCCCGACTCGCCGGGTTCCAGTGAGCCCAGCTCCCAAATACCCCGTTCGGGCGTGATGCTCGTCGGTGTTGGGTCATAGCCCGTCACGACGATATCGGCGGGGAACGTGTCGGTGAGGATCACACCCGTCGCCACACGATTTCCGTCGTTCGAGTAAGAGATCATGTACACGATTTCACTGCCTACGGGAACCTCTTCTGGATAAGCTTCTTTGCTAACCTGTAAAACGCCTGCGGCGGTCACCACGCGGGTTGCAAACAGCGTCTGTGTCATCACCGTGCTGCTCGCATCTGCGAACGCCGTGTTGGTCACGATACCGGCGTAGGAGGGCGCTGTGACGGTGATGACGGACTCCCAGACCTCTCCAGGGCCTAGATCTCCCACCGACCATTGTACCGTCGGCGACGTAACGGCATCTGCCGGGGGAGAGGTCTCCATCAGCCCGGAACCGGTGGGCAGGACGTCTATCACCTGTACGTCTGCTACCGTGGTGTACCCTATGTTCTCGCAGCGGAGCGTATAGACCACCTCGCCGCCGACAAAAACGAGCGGGGTGCCTGTTTTGGTCAAGCGTAGAGTGCTGGTAGTAGGTTCCGAAGGCAGGACTATGTCAATCAGTAGGGAGGCGTGAGTCGGTGTGACACACTCCGCTGAGACGACAGCGTGGTTGTAGAGCTGGTCATATCCCCCAAGCACGCGTACACAGATAGCTATAGTCTCGACTTCGCTCCCAACGTACTCATCGTGAAAGACCACCACGCCATCTATGTAGGAATCATACGCGGGGTCCGTCGAGACAAGCTGCACGCCGGCTGGGAGAAAGTCGTATATCGTTACGTCCGTGGCGGGTGCTTCGGAGGCGGAATAGCTGAGCGTGTACGTGATGATGTCGCCTGGGCTGGGTTCCTCGTTGTCGACGGTTTTGCCCAGCGCCAGTTGCGGCATGATAACCGGAGGGGAGGTGGGGGTGGGAATGATGCTCTGGGAAAGAGCGTATGGCATACTCGGTTGGGACGAGGTGATTAGTTGGCTTCCCAGAAACAAGGACGCGGACAGCACGCCTATCGCGCAAATGGCCCGGAGCGGGAATTGATGCCCCCTGTCTTTTTGGAACATGATATCTCTCCTGTACCCGCCCCCGGCGGCTTCACTCAGGTTTCCTGGTATGATACTCCATCTCCACGAGGCGCGCAAATCAGAGAGAATGCAGCGCAAAAAAGCCGCCTGTTTGGGGCGGCTTCATACTATGAGAGCTGTGTTTCACACTCGCGCTTTCCGCAGCAGCAGACTGTTGCTGACCACAGTGATGGAGCTGAACGCCATCGCGAACGCGGCCAGCACCGGGTGAAGCTGGCGCAGGATGGCGGGGATCCAGTCCCACGGCAGCGGAGCGAGGACGCCAGCCGCTACCGGGATGAGGATCACGTTGTAGAAAAAGGCCCAGAACAGGTTTTGCTTGATGGTGCGCATCGTGGCGCGGCTGAGGGCCAGCGCCTGGGGCACCGCGCGCAGATCGCCCCGCATGAGCGTCACGTCCGCCGTCTCCATCGCTACGTCGGTGCCGGTGCCCAGCGCGATGCCCACGTCGGCCTGGGCCAGCGCGGGGGCATCGTTGATGCCGTCGCCCACCATCGCCACGATTCTGGACGTTGGATGTTGGATGCTGGATCGAGGCGGGCTGATCTGCGATTTGCGATTTGCGATTTGCAGCGCCTTGATTTGCTCGGCCTTGTCGCCGGGCAACACCTCGGCGATTATCCGCTCAATTCCCACCTGTGCGGCGATGGCCTCGGCGGTGCGCTGGTTATCTCCGGTGAGCATCACCGTCTCCAGGCCCAGGCGGCGCAGCTCTGCCACGGCTTCGGCGGAGCCTTCCTTCAGCCTGTCGGCGATGCCCAGGACGCCTGCGGCCTGCCCATCCACCGCCACGGCCACGGCGGTCTTGGCCTCCGCTTGCAACCGTCCGATCTCGCCAGCCAGGCTGCTCAGGGGAATCCCTTCTGACTCGATCCAGGCCGGCTTGCCGACCAGCACCACGTGACCTTCGACGCGGGCGCGGATACCGTGGCCCGCGACTGCCTCAAAATCCTGAGGCTCAGCCAGCGCCAGCCCCCGCGCCTCTGCCTCGGCGACGACGGCTTGCCCCAATGGATGCTCGGAACCTCGCTCGGCAGAAGCTGCCAGGCGCAGTAATTGGAAATTGGAGACTGGAGATTCTGGGTCTCCAATCTCTAGTCTCTGGTCGCTGCTCACAACGTCAGTAACAGTTGGTTCCCCCACGGTCAGCGTCCCCGTCTTGTCCAGCACGATCGTCTGCAGCCGGTGGGCCGTCTCCAGCGCCGCACTGTTCTTGAAAAGCACGCCCAGCCCGGCGCCCTTGCCGGTGCCGACCATGATCGCTGTCGGCGTCGCCAGCCCCAGCGCGCATGGGCAGGCGATGACGAGCACCGCCACCAGGCGGATCATCGCCGCGGTAAAGTCGCCGCCGGCGATCCACCAAATCGCAAACGTCACCAGGGCGATGACGATCACGGCGGGGACAAACACGGCCGCCACTCGGTCTGCCAGCCGCTGGATGGGGGCCTTGCTGCCCTGGGCCTGTTGCACCAGGCGGATGATCTGCGCCAGGGCGGTTTCCGCGCCGACGCGCGTGGCCTCGAACTTGAGCAGGCCTTGCTTGTTGATCGTCGCGCCGACCACCTCGTCGCCGGGGCCTTTGTCCACCGGCAGCGGCTCGCCGGTCAGCATGCTTTCATCCACCGCAGAGCGGCCCTCGACGACGACGCCGTCTACGGGTAGACGCTCGCCGGGCCGCACGACGACGATATCGCCGACGCGCACCTGTTCGACCGGCACGTCCATCTCGTCGCCTGCGCGCACGATGCGCGCCGTCTTGGGCCGCAGCCCCATCAGGCGACGGATGGCCTCGCCGGTGCGGCCCTTGGCGCGCGCCTCCAGTAGCTTGCCCAGCTTGATCAGCGTGATGATGACGGCAGAGGTCTCAAAGTAGACGTGCTGGCCTTCGGGACGAAATATGAGCACGACCAGGCTAAAGACGTAGGCCACGGAGGAGCCCATCGCCACCAGCACGTCCATGTTGGCCGTGCGGTTGCGCAGCGCGTGGTAGGAGCCCAGGTAGTAATCCCATCCGGTGTAGAACTGTACGGGGGTCGCCAGCGCCAGGAAGAGCCAGTCGACCCAGGGGGCATGGGCCCACGCGCCCAACAGGCCAAAGTCACGCGCCATGCTGAGCAGGAAGAGGGGCAGCGCGAAAGCTACGCCTACCCGGAACTTGCGCGTCTGGTCGGCGATCTCGGCCTGGCGCGCCCTGGCCTCGACATCTTCCAGGGGCACCTCCGTGCCCTCTGCGGCCTGCACGACCCCGTAGCCCGCATCCTCGATGGCGCGGATCATGTCGGCGACGCTCGTCACGCCGGGGATGTACTCGACGGAGGCGCGCTCTGTGGCAAAGTTGACGCTGGCTTCCACCACGCCGCTCACCTTCTTGTTCAGCGTGCGCTCGACGGTGGCGGCACAGTTGGCGCCGCCATTTTGATGGCGCGTCATACCGGTGATGGGCAGCTCGACCTTGGCGGTCACCACGCCGTAGCCCGCATCCGCGACGCGCTTTGCCAGGTCGACAGGCTTGATCTTCGCGGGGTCGAACGTCACCGAGGCCTGCTCGGTGGCAAAGTTCACCGCTGCGTCGGTCACGCCTTCCGCCTTTTTCAGGCTGCGCTCGACGGTGAAGGCGCAGTTGGCGCAGTGCATACCGGTGATGGATAGGGTGGCGCGGTTATCAGTCATCGTCTCAACGCCTCTCAATTCGCTGCGTGAAACGCGATGTGTGTAATACTTACGTTTCGCGCTTTACGCATTACGCTGCCGGGTAGTTGATTTCTGCCAGCAGTGACTTGATGCCGTCCTCGTTCGCCGGTGTATCCCACGCGACGGCGATGGTCTTGGCGTCAGCATTGCCCTCTACGCTGGTCACGCCATCCAGCGCGCTCAACTCGCGCTTGATGGTCATGACACAGTGATCGCAACTGATGTTGGGTACGCTAAATGTTTTGCTCTCCATTGTTGTTCCTCCCAAGAAGAGTTTGCTTTTCACTGTCCAGTATAGTTTAATTGATTATATAAGTCAACTATTTTAGCGTTTAATTTGTGTTAGAAAAACGCAGGATGGTCGAGAGCCTGGGTACGTCGCCTGCGCGGCAGCCAGGTCAGCAAGGGAGTGGCTATTGTGATGCTACTAATGGGGATCGATAGAAGTATCGCTGATGCGGTGATCAAAGAGCAGCAGTTTTT
>JAFGED010000451.1 GCA_016931785.1 Anaerolineae bacterium | reverse complement strand
TGCTCCCGTATCCCGGCCAGCAGGCTGCGCGTCACGTCCCGGGCGCGCAGCGTGTCGATGGAGCCGATCAGCGGCATGACGATCACGATGCCCCCTTGGGGCAGTTCCAGCACCGGGATGATGGGCGTCGAAAGCTCCCGGATCGCCCGCTGCTGCGCCTCGATCACCTCCTGCTGCAGGCGGGCGCTCTCCTCCTGCTCCCGTTCCAACTCCGACGTGCGCTCCGCCACCTGCCGCTCCACCTCGGCGTACGCCTTCTCCAGCGCTGCATCGGCCTCCTTGCGCGCCTGCACCAGCAGTGCCCCTTGCAGCGCGCTCGCGATCTCTCCGCGTAGAACTTCGTACACAGACCAATCCTGTGGCCCGACCTCAAACAAGGCAAACCCGATTTGGGCGTTTTGAAAGTACAATGGTTGCAGTACCATCGTGTAGCGCCGGTGCGTTGGCAGCATTCCCTGCGGCAGGATGTACCGAGTGAGGAACCGCCTCCCTCCCGGCTCCAGCGCCACGCGCCCACCCTCATCGTATGCCAGGATCAGGCGAGATCGCTCGGGAACCGGTTGAGGATAGACATAGGGCTGCGGATCCTCGTACAGCGCCAGATAGCAACTTGGTATGCCCAGTGTAGGCAATCCCTCGGCCAACACGTCCACCAGCCTCTCCACCTCAAAGGTGGCGATGAGGGCCGAGCTGATTGCTTGCAGCGTCTGAACGTGGCTATTAGCCTGCACCTGCCACTGCGCAAATGCGCGGGCGGTGGTTTCTCCAAGCATGGTGCGTGCTTGTCCGATCAAGAGCAACGCCTTTTGAAAGTCCACATAGGAAACCGCGTAGCGCTGAAGCACAGACAGCACATTTTGACAGGCCAGCAAAACCTCAGCAGCCAAGGGGGCGCGCCGCAAGACCTCACGCAGGGCCGTCAGGAACTCCCCGGGCTGCGATTCGCCAAGATCGAGGACAAAGGCATCCAACACGCTCTCCGCCCAGGCAGATCCTTCCAAAATATCCATCGCCTGAACCATTTCTCGGACGATGGCCTCTCTCCGGGTCACGAACGCCTCCTCCAGAGAGGTGCCCTTGCCCACGCGTGGTGAGAACGTACCCGCCTGGATGACGGTCGCGTCCAGGCAGCCACAGGACTGGTGGATGGCAAGCCTGGATGGGATGAGCGTTTCGTCCGACACGGACTCACCTGCCAGCAGACGTTTGAGGACGCGGATGGCTTGCCCGCCCTGCTCTTGAAAAGGCACGGTCACCGAGGTGATCGACGGGCTGGCACAGCGAGCTTCGGCGGAATCGTTGAATCCCACGATAGCCACATCTTCTGGCACACGAATGCTCCGGCGTTGCAGGGCTTCCATCGCCGTCAACGCAAATAGGTCGCTGGCCGCGACGATGGCTTCGATATCCTCTTTCGGGCGCAGATTGCGCTGGCCCAGGAAGAGGTCAACCGCCTGTGCGCCGTGTTCCCCCACAAAACTCCCAGGAGGAGTGACCAGGTCGGCATTCACCTCAATCCCATGGTCGGCCAGCGTGTCCAGGTAGGCGCGGTGCCGCGCCCTGGCAGAGGGGTGAGTTTCGGGGCCTCGGATGAAGGCGATCCGGCGAAAACCGTGCACCTTGATCAGATGAGTGATGGCATCCCGCATCCCCTGCTCGCTCTCCACGAGGACCACCGGATGGCCCGGCACAGCTTTTGACAAGGTCACGATCGGCAGCGGATGATACCGAGTATGCAGGGCGCTCAGTTCTTCGTCGCTCAAGGTCTCATCCTGGAACCCCGAATGTTGTAGAGCAGCGGCCCAGGTGACCAGCCCGGCGAAGGTTTCTGGGGTAATCAACTCGTAGATGATATTGGCCTGCCCTCGTAGTCTAGAACGGAGGTTTCCTCCGGGGAAGGCGATCAAATTCAGATCATGCTCCCGCGCCCCGGCCTCTAACCCAGACCACAGGTTCATCGCGGTTGGAGAGACGACAGCCTCGGGGGTCAGATAAGCGATCGTCGGACGGACATCGCGCCTAGCAGATACGTTGTGTTCATCTTTGCTCACAATGCAACCTCCTCAATCGACTTACCTTACACCCGGATTACCTACCATTCAGCTCTTTCCTCCTACGAAACACCGCCCTGCCCGGATAGCGCCGCCCGCAGCCCGGTCTGTAGGTCCCGCAACGTCTCGACATCGCTCCAATCGATGCCCAAATCGACGACAGTCTCTGCCACCGCGTCCGAGACGCCGGTGACGATGGTCCGCGCTCCTCGCAGCCGCGCTGCCTGAATCGTCTTGTTCAGGTATGCCGCCACACCGCTGTCCACGATCGGCACACCGGTGATATCGAGGATCACAACCCTGGCGCGATGCTCGCGAATCCCCCTTAACAGGCTGCGGGTCACGTCCCGGGCGCGCAGCGTGTCGATAGAGCCAATCAGCGGCATGACGATCACGCCTTCCAGCACCGGGATGATCGGGGTTGATAGCTCCCGGATCGCCCGCTGCTGCGCCTCGATCACCTCCTGCTGCAGGCGCAAGCTCTCCGCCTGGGCACGCTCCCGCTCCTCGACCTCTCGCTCCAGCTCCGCCGTGCGCTCCCGCACCTGCTGCTCCACCTCGGCGTAGGCCTTCTCGACCTCTGTATACGCCATCTGCAGCGACGCCTCCGTCTCCTCGCGTGCCCGCAGCAGCAAGGCTCCGTAAAGCGCGCTGCCGATCCCTTGGCACAGCGCCGGGTACACACTCGCCTCTCGCGGGCCCACCTCGAACAGGACGAACCCCAGTTGATTCTCCCGCAGATACAAAGGCTCGACCACCAGGCTGTACCGCCTATCCTGGGGCAACATTCCCTCCGGCACCAATTGGCGCGTGGGGAACCGCCGCCCGCCAGAGATCAGGTCTATGCCTCCGTTCTCGTCATAGGCCAGAATCAACCGCGACCACTCTGGCGCCGAAGCTGGATAGCGATAAGGCACAGGGTCTTCGTACAGCGAGAGATAACAACTGGGGATGCCAAGACGAGGGAGTTCCTGGGCTATGGCATCCATAAGCTCGCGTACGTCAAACATGATATCAAACGTGGCCTCGACGTCACGCAGCGTCTCCGTTTTTCCCTCCGCCTGGAATATCTGGCGCGCGTACGCCCGCTGCGTGGCTCCTCCAATCATCACCCGCGCCTGCTGGAAGAGATCGTCCGCCCGTACGAGCACTTCTCTATCAAAGTACGGCAGCAAAGGCCGGCGCAGCGCCGAGAGCACGTTCTGCCACGCCACCACATCGCCGCCTGTCACTATCATCCGGCGTAACATCTCGTCTAAAGCGGGCAAAAACCGGCCCGGCGAATCCGCCGCTAGATCGGCAGCAAGGGCATCCAGCAGACGCCCCACCCGCTCGCTCCCCGTTTTTGATGGCGCGCCCGTCCCGGCGTCCAAGACCTGTACCGTGTTGGCGATGATCTCCTCACGCCGTGTAGCCAAAACTGATTCGAGCGTTTCATCGAGTTCTGCCACTTTCCCCACCGCCGCCTGCACGACCGCCGGATCCGCACAGCCACACGACTGGCGCACGACCAGTTCCGAAGGAAAGGCCTCCTGGTCCGGCACTGGCTCGCCGGCCAGCAGCTTCAACAGTGTCTCGACCGCCCGGTATCCCACCTTGTGGAACGGCACCGCCACGGATGTAAGAGGCGATGCACTCGTTCCGCCCTGAACCGTGTTGTTAAAGCCCACGACGGCCACGTCCGTGGGCACCTGTATCTCCCGATCCTGCAAGACCTCCATCGCGCCGAGGGCCAATCCGTCATTGGCCGCTACGACGGCCTCGATCTCGACCTGCGGACGCAACCCGCGTTCGTCGAGCAGCAGACGCATCGCGGCTGCGCCGGCAGAGGAACCCCATGCAGAAGGCGGCGTGACGAGCTGAGGATCGAGAGGCAAAGCGTGCACAGCCAATGTCTCGAGGTAAGCCCGGTAGCGTTCCTGCGCGTAAAAGTGGCTCTCGGGGCCCCTGATGAAAGCCAGGCGGCGGACCCCGTGCACTTCGATCAAGTGCGCGATCGCCTCGCGCATACCCTCGTAGCTGTCCATCAGCAATCCGGGGAACCCCTCTATCACCCTCCCTATGATCACCACCGGCAAAGGGCGATAGTGCTCGTGAAAAGCCCGGATCTCGTCGGCGTCGACGTAATTGCCTATCGTGGAGGCCCAGCTGACCACACCATCCACGTTCCCTGCACCCACTATGCTGTAGAGAACATTAGCCTGCCCTTGAAAGCTCCGCGGGTCGCGCAGGTTAAACCCCGGAAAGCAGACCACATTTGCACCGTACTCCCGGGCCGCGTCGAGCACCCCGGTCCACTGGGCCACGGCGCTGGCATCGTGTATGCTAGAGGCCAAATAGCCGATAGTGGGGCGTGCATTGGGGTTGCCGCGTGTTTTGCCCTCCCCTTCACTCATAGATTCACCTCCGCCGACTAAATCTTGGTCGCAATTGGACTGCATCCTGCAAATCAGCTACCGCGTACGCCCACGCCAGACAGCACCGACTGCAATCCGGTCCGCAGATCGCGCAGGGTCTCGATCCCGCTCCAGTCTATCCCCAGGTCCACGATCGTCTCGGCCACCGCCTCCGA
>JAFGED010000101.1 GCA_016931785.1 Anaerolineae bacterium | reverse complement strand
GTTTCGGCGCCTTACGCCGCCGAAACTGCCGTTTGCAAGACTGGGCGCTGCGAAATCTCGCCTCATGCGTACAAGATCTCGATTATGTATGAAGATGTCTAGGGCAGCGCCCCGACCACGTCGGCCAGCGTATCGAGGTCAGGCCCGCTCACAAAGGTCACGTAGCGCGCCACGCGATAGACGCACACCACCCCCGAATCGGTCTCCCACCAACGACCGGGCAGCCCTCCTGGGGGCTCGATGGGCTGCGTCGGCAAGTAGCGCTGGGGAATCAGCGTCGTCAGCGCCTGTTCGAACTCGGCCGCCTCGGCGGTGCTATCCCAAATCGTGCGCCAGACGCGCAGTCGATCTTCGCCCTCGTGCTCCCAGGTGACGAACGTGTCGCCGTCCCAGCCGTCGGCGGCCTGCCAGGCCATCTGCGCGGTGAGCGTCTGCTCCAGATACAACCCGGTGATAAACTCGCCCAGCGTATCACGAACGCCCGGCGCCCACCCCTTGCCCAGAGTGGCGCCCAGGTCGGGCACGAAAACGTCGCTGGGAGTATCCGGCTCCTTCGCCAGGTAGCGCTCCGGGTGGAGCACCTGCTCGGTCGAGCGGGGCAGGCCAGCGTAGGCGCGGTTGACGGCCTCCCATCCCCCCGCCGCAAAGAGCTCGGCGACAAAGACGCGCCCCTCCCGGTATGGAAAGCGCTGCAGGCGCATCCACTCCGCGGTGGTATCCAAATCCTCGCCATACCTCGGCAGATCCGAGCCTATGACCAACCCCTCCAGGGATGCCCAGTCAGCCACCGATAGGTCCTGATAGCGGTAGAGAGCCGCCAAAACCATCCCATCCCCTTCCACCAAGGCCGCGACGGCCAGCCGCGCATCAGAGGTCCGGGCGCGGGCCTGCGCGGCCTCCAGATCGAAATGCTGATCCTGCAGGGCGCGCCCGTAGGCGCGCGCCAACAGCAGCACCCTATCGTCAGCGTCTATATCCGCAGGATCGGTGACCACGTAGAGCTGTTCCTCGCCAAATACGTAGGCGCCCACCGCCCGCTCGACCTTGATGGAGACCGCTACGTCGGGCAACAACCCCAGGGCGACGTAGGGCTGCAAGCGAGCCTCCGGATCGCCCTCCCCGTAAAGCCGCTGCAAGAAAGCCGTCATCTCGCGCTCGCTCAGAAAGTTGAGCGGCACCTCGGCGCGCGGGGCAAGATCGCGCACCGTCTCCACCTGCCGCCCGATCTGATCGAGCAAGCGGGCAGCCTGCACGTGAGATTGAATACCCTCCGCCGGTTCCGTAGGTGGAACGGGCGATGGCAATAGCGTCACAGGAGGAACCGTAGGAAGAACGGATGTGGGGGGCAAAACCGTCGCCCCAGGTGTGGGACCCTGTTGCTGCAGAGAGGTGATGATAAAGCCAGATAGCGCAGCAAAGACGGCGATGACGGCCACGATCATCATAAGAAGCACGCGGCGCTGACCGGGTGTAAAGGATGAGGATTTCACCCCAGCGCCTCGCTTTGGCGCTGGACCAGACTGGCGACGCCCCGAGATGCCAAGTCCAGCATATGGTTCAAGGTCTCTCGAGAAAAAGGCGCCCCTTCCGCCGTGCCCTGCACCTCGATCAGACGCCCCTCGGCCGTCATCACGACGTTGAGATCGACCTCGGCATCCCGATCCTCCGCATAGCACATGTCGAGGCACACCTGGCCGGCCACCACGCCGACACTGATCGCCGCGACCGGCAGCGCGAGCACCCCCGCGGGCACCGCACCCCGCCCGGTCAGGCGGCGCAGGGCCAGCGCCGCTGCGACGTAGCCGCCCGTGACCGCGGCGGCGCGGGTGCCGCCATCGGCCTGGAGCACGTCGCAATCGACCACCAGCGTGCGCTCGCCCAGCAGGTCGAGGTCCACCCCGGCGCGCAGGGAGCGCCCGATCAGACGGCGAATCTCCTGCGTGCGGCCACGCAGGCCCTGGGTCTCGCGCGGCGTGCGCGTGTGCGTGGAACGAGGAAGCAAGGCATACTCTGCGGTCAGCCAGCCCGTGCCCTTTCCCGCCATCCAGGCCGGCACCGTCTCCTCGACGCTGGCGTTACACAGCACGCGGGTGCGGCCCAGCTCGATCAGCACCGAGCCTTCGGGATAGTCCACGTAATCCAGGGTGAACTTGACCGGGCGAAGCTCATCGAACCGGCGGCCATCAGGGCGCGTCACAGGATCGGTCATAGTGGATGAAATTATACCACGGGGGGACAAGGGGGCAACAAGACTCGAAGCCGCTCCAACCCCCACCCCAACCCTCCCCCAGGAGGGGGAGGGAGCCAGTAGCCGCGATTCCCAAATTGCGCGAACTACGAGCAAGTGAAATCGCGGCTACTCTCGATGCGAACTACTTGCCCCGGCGGCGGGCTACCAAAAAGACGCCCAGCACGCCCAGCGGCAGGGCCGCCGCGCCGCAGATGGGGCCGTGTTGATCGTCCTCGCCGAGCTCCTCCGTCGGCGCGACGGGCTCTCCCGTCGGGGCCGGGGCGCCGGCGGGCGGCTCCTCGGCAGTGACGAGGGTGACGTCGTCCACCCAGATCGCGCCCGCGGCCCCCTCATCCGCGTAGAGCGCATAGCTCACTACCTGCGCCAAGTCAAGTGCGGGCAGCCCTGCATCGCCCACCCAATCGGCCTTTACAAAGTCGGTCCACTGGAAAGTATACCGCACCCAATCTCCTCCCACGTCGAACCCCACCTCGAACGGCGTTGGGTCGTCGGGGTTGCCGGCAAAGACCACCAACGTGACCCAGCGATCCTCCCCATCGGAACGCATCCACAGCGAAAGGCCGTCCGCGCCGCTCCAGTCCTGACGTGAATCAAAGGCATGGCCGCAGCCGCCCCATCCGTCGGAGGGGATATCGTACCGCATGCGCAAGGCCGTCGCCCCGCCGTGCGCCTCGGCGTCCGCGTCACACCCGGTCGTGGCCCCCTCACCGACGTCGACGTACCAGGCGTCGATGCCAGACTCAAAGTCATCCAGCACACCATCTGCGGAAGGCGGCGCGGTGGCCGCAGGGGATTCCAGGCTGGGAACGACGGTCTCCACGGCCACCCTTGGGGTGGGACGCGGCCCGCCGCCAGAGTAGCTGCGGATCGCCTCGTCGATAAAGGCCACGAACAGCGGGCCGATCTCGCGATTGGCGCGCTCGTTGGGATGGCCGTCGTAGTCGTCGTAGCGATACTCCGGCCTTAAAAAGTTATCCGGGCCTGCCAGCAGGCCAAAGAAATCGAACGTAAAGACGTTGGGATGGCCGCCCAGGAACTCTTCAGACTTGAGCCAGTCGGCGAGGGCGCGCGCGCGCCTGGCTTCGTCCGAGTCGCTGCTTCCGGGCACCTGCGGCGGCTGGGTGACGACGATGAACAGCTTGTCCGGGTACTGGTCCATCCTATCGCGCGCGGAGAGGTAGTAGCCCTTGAACTCGTTCAACTGGGCGTCATCGCCGATATTGCTGGTGGGAAAACAGGATTTGAAGGCGATCACGTCGTACTGCATCAGGTGACTGAAGGTGTTATCGGGCGGGTCGTGCAGCGGCTGGGCAAAGACCGCGGCGATGCCGTCCGGGTCGGTGTTGTCGTCGGGCACGTCGAAATTCCTGCCCGTGTACGAGCCGTCGGCGTCGCGCAGCCCGTCGCCGTTGTAGCCGTGGTCGTAGAACTCGTACCCCCGGGCCGTGAGCCCTTCCCGCACGTCACCCTCCTCGATCAGTCCCTCTCCGCAGGAGTGATGCAGAAAGATGATGCGGGTGGGGCCTTGGGCCAGGGATGACGCCAAAGGCAGGAGACAGGATGCAAGAAGCAGGATCGCAAGAAAGCGCAAGCCCTTCATAGAGAACCTCCTTATCGATCAGTCGTTTCTCAACGCCGCCGGCAGGTAGACGATCTGGCACGCAAAGCCGCCGACGGCCTCGTCCGCGCCGAGGTCCGGGGCAGTGCAATAAGGACGTGTGTCGCCATCCACGTCGGCCGTCACCCCGGAACTCAGGCCCACGTCGAGCGCCGCCGAGTCACTCGATAGGTGATAGCCATCGGCGGAAAAGCGCGGATTGCCCCAGATGTAGCGTATATACACGCCTCCCCCGCGCCCCCCGGCGTCGTTGGATACGATGACGTTCGCCGTCAGGGAAGCACTGCAGTCATTTTCCAGGGCCAGCCCACCGCCATCGTCGTCTGCGGTTTTGGACCCGATGGTGTTGGCTTCGAGCACCGCGTCGCTATAGTTCAGGTACATCCCACCGCCCTGGCTGCCAGCAGTGTTGGACTCGATCGTGTTTCCGGTGATCGTAGCCTCGCTGTACCACACCAGGTGCAGAGCACCGCCGGCTCCGGTGGTGGCATGGTTGGAAAACATGGTGTTGCCGGTCAGTTCAGCTTTGCTGTAATTCAAGTACGCCGCGCCGCCGTGCAAGTTGGCGATATTGACGTAGATGGTGTTATCGCTCAGCGTCGCATCGCTGGCGTGCAAGTACAGACCGCCCCCACTTCCTCCGGTACCGCCACCTCCATCGGCGGTATTTTCGGTGATGAGGTTATCGACGAGCGTGGCCGCACTGTTGACCAGATACAGCCCGCCGCCGTCGTAAGCGACGTTGCTGAATACCGTGTTCGTATCGAGGGTAGCCGTGGCGGTAAAGATGTACACCCCGCCACCGGCGTCCCGATTTCCCCATCCGCCGCCCAGACCCGTCGCGTCGCCGTCGACGATACGCAGCCCGTAGAGGGTCGGTTGAATATCGCCGGCGATCACGACGACGCGCCCACGTTGGCCTGCCGGGACACGCAGCGTAGTGGAATTACTCGACGGATCAGGCGGTTCCTTGAAGTCAGTGGTATAGCCTCCCCGGATGGCCACCGTCTTGCCGACGTAGAGCACCTGGGTGATGACGCCGCTGGCGGGCGGGGCCATATAACCGGCCGGGATCGAATGCGTGTGCAGGTCGTCGTAGATGCCCTTGGCGACCAGGATGACGTTGTTGGACCCGGCGACGTTCACCGCGTGCTGCAGCGTGCCGCAGGGAGACGTGCTGGTCCTGCAATCGTTAAAAGTGTCGGTGCCCGTAGTCGCCACGTAGCGATACGTAGGCGGCGGGGCAGCATGGACGGGCAGCACCGCAGCGCCATTCAGCACCAGGAGCAGGCCCATAGTCAGCCCCAAACCCACTATCAATGCCATGGTTATTCGACGTGTCCTCATATCATTCCCCTGGCGTGCCCGGCACGTTGAACGTGCCGGGCACCTACTTTCTCACACCTACTCTACCTTTGTGATGCGCCAGCGCGCCCACACCGCACTATCGCCGCACTCGGAGCACAGCGCGTCGTTGCAGCCGCCATCTTCAGCCAGCAAGCCCGTATACGGGTCGCCGCTCGCACCCCAGTCATCGCGCGGCGCGTAGCGATAGAAGGGCGAAGCGAAGTGATCGTCACTGGTCCAGGAATCGAGCTCGGTCGCCGTGACCTTGACGTACATGTTCTCGGCGGCGGGCATCTCGAACTCAAAGACGTAGCGCGCGTCGCCCTCCATGACATAGTCCTCCTCGGAACTGGCCTCGTACATGCAAGCATCGTGGCTGCAGGCCTCCAGATGCCCGCTCCGCGGGAAGCGCTCGTGGAAGGCCACCCACGAGATGTCGCTTTCGGAGGGGCCATAACCCGCCCACAGGCTGAACGTCCACTCGCTGTCACAGTCAAAGATGCTGCAGCCGGTCTCACTGCAATGCGGCGCTCCGACCTCCAGGAACTCGACCCTCATCCTGAGCGGCGTCTCGAAGGTGTTGTTGCCCCGGTTGCCGTCGGGGACGGCCTCGCCAGGATCGAGGACAAAGATCATCCCACCGATCGCGCCCACCGGCTCCCCGCTCTGCAGGATGCGGCTTCCCCCCGAGGGAATCTGTATGTCCTCCCAGGTGCGGGAGTCGACGACCGTGCCGGAGCCCACGGGCACCCAGTGCACGGTGATGTCCGCCGGCTCGGCCATGTCCGATGCGTTGTTAAAGACGTGGACGCGCAGTTGGTCCCCGGCCTTGTCCACGTTGGTGATGGTCAAATCAGGCTCGGGGCCGACCTCCGGGCCGACGATCACGTCCACCAGCACCGTCAGCTCGATGTTGCGATCGCGGATCGTGTAACGTCCGGGCCTGACCTCGCCGGCTTCGATGGTGAGCCGCCCATTGAAGAGCGTGTCGTCGGGATTGTCGCCGCTGTCGTCATCCTTGATCAGCCCGCCAAAGGTCAGGTCGTCGTGGGGACCCAACTCGATGGTCACATAGTTGCGATCCGGGGCGCGGTACGGGCTCGACATGCTGCCAGCGATCCAGGTCCAGATCTGGTCAAAGATGGCCTGGATGGAATACTCTTGCCAGTGCCCGAGGCGGTAGCCCCGGTTACGCTCCCCCCACCACTCGCCGTAATCCACGGCCCAGAAGGAGAGCTCCTCCTCGGTGCTGCCGGAGGCCCAAAAGTCGCCATAGATCGGCCCGACGCTTTCGCCATGCGCCCACCACTCGTCATCGCCCAGGTCAGAAGTCGTGATGGACTCGAAGGTGACGCGCACCACGCGCGGGCAGGCCTGCCTGCTCCAGTAGGCCATGTTGCTGAGGGGCGATTCGTCCGCCCCCGCATATGCCGATATCTGGAACTCGAGCCGGCCGGAGCCGCACGAGGGGGCATACGCAGCGACGCTGTAAAAGTACGCGTCGCGGCTCACGTTGAACACACGGCTGCCGTCGATATAGACGTGAAAACCGTCGATCTGCTCCCGGTCGCCATCCCACAGCCAGATCAACTGCGAGTCGCCGCTGTAGTGGTACAGTGAGAGAATGGGGGGCTGGAACAGGACGTCCTCACACGTCCCCAGGCAGAGGCGGTACTGGGCCTCGAACCAGCGCCCATCATCCCCGCCTGTAGAGCGCACGGTGATCACGTGACCATCCCAATCCGAAGCAGGATGGCTTCCGGCGGCAGAACCCAGGCCCCAATAGACGCCCCAGGCGGATCCTTCATCCCCTGGATAGACGTTATCGGCGCCGCACGTCATCTGCACCTCGATGGGTAGATCCGGATCCGTGGAGAGCATGCGGCTGCCCAGGTCGGCAGCGATGTCCCAGCGCTGCCCGCCCAGCGGCGCAAAGCTATAGCGCTCCACAGGCCCACCGGCCAGGCTGGGGTAGCAGTAGACGCCGTCATAGTCGTCGCTCACCTGGAAGCTCAACGCCTGGAACTCGACCGCCACAGGAGGATCGTCAGGGCCCGGCCTTGGGGGCTCGCCAGGACCAGGGTCCCTCGGTTCCGGGTCTGCCTCTGGAGGTGGACAGCCGCCATCCTCGGGCAAACCCGCCTCATCGGGGCAGGGGTCGGTATCATCGGGGACGCCATCGCCATCCCCGTCGGCGGTTCCCTCGGGACAACCCAGGTTCTCGGGCGGGCCGGGCTCGTCGGGGCACATGTCCCGGTAGTCAGGCACGGCGTCGCCATCCCGGTCGGGGCAGCCCTCCATTTCAGGCAGGCCCGGCGCGCCGGGGCAGCTATCGTCGGCATCGGGAATCCCATCCCCGTCAGAGTCGGTATCATCGCCGCCGCCGGCAGGCCCGCCGCCACCTGGGGCGCCCTCTGGCACCGGGCAGCCGCCGTTCTCGGGCGGACCGGGCTCGTCGGGGCATCCATCCTCGCCGTCGGGAAGGCCATCACCATCGCGGTCCCCCTCGGCGGGCGTAGGACAGCCGCTCTCGGGCAGCCCGGCTTCGTCAGGACACCCATCCCGGTCATCGGGGACGGTGTCGCCGTCCCGGTCGGGACACCCGCCGGCCTCGGAAGAACCGGGAGCATCGGGACAGGCGTCGTCTTCATCCGCGATCTCGTCGCCATCACGGTCGTCGGGCAGCGGGCAGCCGTCGAGTGTGGACATCCCCGGCTCATCAGGGCAGCGGTCGCGGTCATCGGGAACGCCATCGCCGTCGCGGTCCCCTGCGGCGGGTGTCGGACAACCGCCCGCTTCGGGCAGGCCGGCCTCGTCGGGGCAGGTGTCTTGAGCGTCGGGCACGCCGTCGCCGTCCCGGTCGGGACAGCCGCCAGTGGACTGCCATCCCGGCTCGTCCGGGCAGGCGTCGACCTCGTCGGCCACGCCGTCGCCGTCTCGATCAGCCGCCGAAGCAGCCACTATCTCGACGGCGGCCTGGGCGCGTTCGCCCTGCACGCCAAAAGCCCGGGCGATCAACGTGTGCGTGCCAGCCGCAGCGGGCTCCCAGAGAGTCACCAGTGGAAATGGAGAGGTTCCACCGAGCAGGGAGCTGTTCTGCGCGGCATGTAGTTGGCCGTCGATCCACAGCTCGACGCGCGCGACCTTGGCGCCGCTGGCGACGGCGTGGACCGTCACCGGCCTTCCCGCCGGGACCTGCTCTCCCATCGCGGGTGAGTCGAACAGCACCAAGAGCTGCGACTGACCCTGCGCCACTTGCTGGCCCGGTTTAGGCTGCAGGAAAGAGTAGCCCGCGATAGCAGCCAAGGCTACCAAAGCACACAGGATGATCAAACCAAGTACTATCAACGTCGTCTTTTGTCTTCCGTCCATTGTAAGCCTCCTAGCTCTACACTCAGGTCAAATCAACGGAGAAGTTGAACCACACGGACCAGGCGCTAAAGTTTCCGGCGCCGTCCTGAGCGCGCACTGCCCAGCGATAGATGACGCCGCAGTCCACATCGGCCTCGACCTGCTTACCTTCCACCGGCCCCCAACCACGCACGGATTCCCACGACGTAGCCGTTACCTTACGCTCCAGCTTGACGTAGTAGACCACGCCGCTGGGATCGTCGACGGGCAGCCACGCCAACGTCTGCTTCCCTGTCGCGGAGCAGGCCACCACCAGCCCATCAGCCGGCACTTGCGGCGTGGGAACCGGCGGCGGGGTGGTATCGGGCGGCGCGCTGACCGTGACGACAAGGCTCTGGTCCACGGTGCCGCCGGGACCTTCCGCGTGGATGGTGTAGGTGACCGTGCTCTCCGGGCAGACCGACCAGGTGCCGGTCCCCGCGACCTCGGTACCGTTCACCTCAAGGTAGGTGGTCCAGCTCACCTCCCAGTGCAGCGTGGTGCACTCCCCGGCGGTGATGCTGTCGTCGTCCACCCAGAAACTGACCTGGGGCGGTGGGACGGGCGTGAACGTCACCGTCGGGACGGGAACGTCGGTAGGAACCAGGGTGGGCACCGGCGTCACCGTCGGGACAGGGGTCGCGGTGGCCCCTGGGACCTCCGTCGGCACCAGGGTCGCCGCAGGCACCTCCGTCGGGCTGCCCACCTCGGTCGGCAGCGCATCCCCGGTCACGCGGACCGTGATCGCGTCGGAGCCGCCGATCTCGCCGGCAGCGTTGTACGCCCGCACCTCCAGGGTATACAGGCCAGGCTCCGTGGGGGTCCACTCCTGCCGCGCCTCGACCAGGGCATCCCCGACACTTGTCGGAGGATCGCGCCGGTAGGCCACCCCGTTCACCGAGAGCAGCACCTCGACCACACCGTCCTCGGCGTAGGCGTGAGAGATGACGACGACGGGGGCGCCCACGGGCGCGCTGGCCCCATCGCGGGGAAAGTCGATCCAGGCCCGGGGCCCGGCCTCCGCCACCGCCATCTCATCACCCGGCACCGGGATGCAAGAGATCAAGCCTCCCGCCGACGCGATGAGAACGAAAAGAAGAACTAGAATTTTGAACGAACGTCGCATACTCATTTTTGTCTCCTTGTATCGGTAGTCTAGTACTAGAACGAGATAAGGCGTGGTTTTGTTACACCAATCAATCCGTTATCCGCCACACGTGAACGAGCGACCGCTCCTCGTCGGCCAAGGGTTCCAGCACGTAGAGCAGGCCGCGCTCGCGGTCAAAGGCTGCCGCGCCCAGGTGGTTGAGCAGCACGAAATCGGGATTGTACAGCACGTCCTCGATCTCCATCACCGCGTAGGGCTGCGGCTCTCCGGATGCCATCGCGCCGCCGGCCACGGCAGCCAGGTCGGCTGGGTCGTAAAAGATGATCTGCGCCGCGAACCGCTCCGACCACCAACCCCGCCCCTCACATTCGGGTGGGAAAGGCGGTTCCTCCGGCCACACGGTGCCATCGGGGCAGCCGTACCAGGTCTCGCCCAGTCCCTTGGTGCCCACGAACACGACGGCGGACTTGCCCCCGGCGGTGAGCCACGCCCCGCCCGACCAGTGGTCGGAATGGGCGTAGCCGTCCATCGCGGGGGAACCCTCCTCGTAGACGTTGCCGTACAGGAGCAGGGGAATCGCATCCAGCGCGGCGCCCGGCTGCGGCGGGTTGCCCTCGTTCCACGGGCCGATGGCGAAAAGGGACGGTCCAAACGAGGCCTGGCCGCCATCGCGGTAGCGGCCCGTGGCCAGCCGCATCCCCGGCGTGTGGGCGTCGGCCCACTCCTGCGGGATGGCGAACAGGTAGTCGGTCGTGACATAGTTCGTATATTCCCCGACGCGCCACGGCCCGGCAGGCTGCGGGTCCGAGAGATCCAGCTCGGCCCAGCCGTGCGAGGGGTTGGCGGCGCCCTCGTCCAGGTGCGGCGCCCAGCAAAAGTAGAGCTTGCCGCTGTCTTGCTCGCCCAGCGGCGGCAGGTATTCCAACCCGGCCCGGGGCTGCTCCAGCGGCCAGTCGATCGTCCCCCCGCGAATGTCCTGGAACGGCTGCAGGGTTGTAGCGGCGTTCAGTTCCTCTAGGTTCTTGCCGGGGGAGACGACGGGCACGGGGATGCCGATCTCGGAGACGTACTGATTCCAGTTGTGGCCGGTGCCGAAGAGGGAACCGGGGAAGCCGTCGTCGGGGCCGCCGGGGTCGCCATCGGGGTAGTAGGCCAGCGCCTCGCCGCTCCACAACCAACCCACTTCGTCGGGCGCGTCAGCAGGCAGGCGGAACGCGCCCAGGTACGCCAGATCGGAAGGCTGGACGAGCGGGCCAGGGGGCAAAGGAGGCGCTTGAGTGCCTTCTGGCAGCACTTTGCCAGATTCTGACATCGCGGTGGCCGCGGCCCTGACAGTGGCCTCCAGATGCACCAACATCGGATCCTCGGTCGGCCCCGGCGCGGGCGTGGGCACGCAGGCCAGCGTAACTGCAATGACCAAACCCACCGGTAACACGATCCTGTGTCGCTCCATCGTGCACCTCCTAAACTGGAAGAGCTTTTTGAACCGCAAAGGCGCAAAGAACTTGTTCAAGAATAACTTCGTACTCTCCGATACGAGCAAAAGTCATCCTGAGCCCGTCGAAGGGTGACTTTTGCAGCTCCGAGCTCGAAAACTTGCCCGAAATCGC
>JAFGED010000100.1 GCA_016931785.1 Anaerolineae bacterium | reverse complement strand
CGCAACCGAATCTCTTTGGACACGGATGAACACGGATTTTCACGGATTGAAAAAAATCCCCATCCGTGTTTATCCGTGAAATCCGTGCCCCAAAAATCTTCGCGGTTGTGATAGTTTTTCGAGGGCAATACTATAGTGCCAGCCATTCCTCTCTCGAGATGGCGAATTCGCCTTGATCAATTTCTTTCAAGCCCAGTTTCTTGAGCAATCGGACGGAGGGTTCATTGTCCGGATGGGTGCCGGTGAGTATCCCCTCTGCTGCCAACTGGCCAAACACACAGTCCATGGCCGCCCGGCAGGCTTCCGTCGCGTACCCATGGCCGTGATAACAGGGGTGAAAGACGTAGCCAAGGTTGTGTATCGCCCCCTCTTGGTCTTTGCGTCGCTCGATGGCGACGAGCCCGATGGGCTTGCCCGGCGCCTTCAGGCAGACGGCGAGATAGCTATCTCCTTGGGCAAACCACTCGACCATACCCTTGACCTCCTCCGTGGAAGTCGGCCACGGGGCCTCGTACTTGGCCGATTCGGAGGCCTGGTATTGAACGGCCACCTCCCGGAGGTCTTAATCGTCAGAACAAAAGTTTTTGATAGTGAGCCGGTCTGTCTCTATCGCAAGCATGATGGCGCTCCTGTGTTCGCCGCGCTCCTCATTCCAATATCTCAAAGACGAAGCGACATGGTTCTTTTCCGCGGCTTTCAAGCGCAGAAGATACCACGTCTCGCGTCCGGAGTCTTTTGCCCAATGCAATTTGATAGTGATGGCGGAAATGCCCCGCGCAGCAGTAGCAATAGGTTTTCGAGACGGCCTGTTCCAATGCCACTCCGTCAAAAACCGGGCAAGGGCATGGAAAGCCGCCCACATCGCCAATCCCCGCGGTAATCGTCCCATCCTCGTTCAAAACCGGGTTTCCCATGTACGTGACCTGACCAATCGCCTGCAGTTTTTGTTCCACGCTATGGCCCTCGCATTCCTTGGCGATTTTCTGCATGGCCTTGAGTCGCCACCCGCCTTTCGAGCACGCACAGGCATCTCGTATCTCGTGACAGAGCTCGCGGTCAAGTAACGCCTCCATCCGCTCGACGGCTTGTATGAAGAACGCTGCTCTCGTCTCTTTCTTCGATCTATCCGAGACGGTTTCATACCCTTGGAAAATCTGAGCGACGACGCCCTCTTTGACCTGAAACTCTCCTAGCGCGTGCTTGAACCTCTGTACCGCCGTCATGCATCTCTCCTTTTTCAAGACCTGGCAGGTCTCAAGTGGTGACTATGTCGAATAAGATAATCGTACAGTTCTCACCGATAGGGAGGCTCTTGTATAGACCTGCCAGGTCTCGGCGCTTCAAATATCGGATCCACCGAGATTGGCAAAGAAATCGACGATGTTGCCATCGGGGTCCCTGAACCAAAAGGACCTGGCCCCCCAGGGATGCGTCGTCGGTAGCATGACGAATTCAACGCCCAACGCTTTGAGCCTCTCGTACTCTGCATCGACGTCTTTCACCTCAAACATGGTGGTAAAGCTCCCACGACCGGCCCCCTGCATGGAATGCGACGCCATACTCTCCATCCCTTCCGCTGAGAATATCGCCATGCCCGCCCCCTCGGTATTCAACTCGGCGTGAACGCCATCCCCCTCGGCTTTGACGCCGAGCACCTTGGCGTAAAAATCGGCCAGGGCGGGAACGTTATCCGTGATCAGACATATTCCTGCGAATTTCACCTTTCACCTCCGCTTCACCCGATTTGACTAGCCGCCCTTCTTAACCGGGAGCCAGATTTCCATCGGAGAACTGCCGTCGGTGGTAGCCGGTGGGTAGTAATCAAAGCCCAACTTGGACGCGTCCTGCCCGTACGCAGACGTCCGAAGCCACTCATCCCAGATATAGCCGTATGTGAGACCGATCTCCCGGAACAAGCACTCAAACACGGCGTACGTGGCTGCGGGCAACTCGCGCACCTGGACGCCTGCGGGAGCACCTGCGGCGCTCGGCACGACCATGCCCGCCAGAATATCCAGCGGTTTGGCGTGATCGGCGCCAAGATAGACGCCATAGTACCCCTCGCCGACGCTCAACGATTTGATCTGATCGTGAAACAACATAAAATCTTGTTCCCACAGCGGGGTATGGTCCTCAGCCGCGCTGGCAAAGTGGCCGATCACGCCCATCACCTTGAATGCATCACGATCTACAATCTTGGGGCTCATCGCTTTCCTCCTCTAGCACATTACCAGGCGTTAAAATGCATCCGGTCCTTGACCTCTATCGGGAGCTGTTTGATGCGTGGCGCATTTTCTGCGGGATAGCCCAGGGCCAGGTAGCACGGAATCTCGTGATCGGCGGGACACTGCAAACACTCTTTTAGGTAGCCGATCTCTTCATCGAACGGGATTCTTGTCACGCCATGTATGCCTTCCGCCGCTGCCGCAAGCAGGATGTTCTCAATGCAGCACCACATCGACGCGAACCCATTCAGCGCGGACAAGTTGCTCGGCCGTAGCAACGGCCGTTTCTGGCGAAAACAGGGGACGATCAGACAGCCGGCGGTTAACAGCATCTTGTATTGCTTGGGAACACCATCCATATACATCTCGCGCTGAACCGGGTCAAAACACTCCCAGTCATCCAAGAGGGTTACCAACTCTTCTTCGGTTATGCCCTTTCTCACTCTGTCAATGAGGTTCACCCGCGCCGCTCTGTCGTTGACGATGACAAACTCCCACTCGCGCAAATGATTGTTTGTGGGCGCGTGCAGCCCAGCATCGAGAATCCTCTCGATGATCTCGAGATCAATCTCCCTATCCTGAAAATCCCTGACAGTTCTTCTCAAGAAAATCGCTTCGTATACGTCCATACCCACCCCTTCCAAATTGGTATTACCCTGCTGGCTTGCTGCCAGGCAGACATTTTTTCAAAAACTGCCCCGTGTAGCTTCCCTTCACCTGCGCCACCTGCTCCGGACTGCCCTCGGCGACGATGTGCCCGCCCGCGTCGCCGCCCGCCGGCCCCAGGTCAATCAGCCAATCGGCGGTCTTGATCACGTCCAGGTTGTGCTCGATGACGATGACGGTATTGCCCGCGTCGGTCAGGCGATGCAGCACGTCCAGCAGCTTCTGGATGTCGGCAAAGTGCAGGCCGGTGGTCGGCTCGTCGAGGATATAGACCGTGTCGCCGGTGGAGACGCGCGCCAGCTCCTTGGCCAGCTTGACCCGCTGTGCCTCACCGCCGGAGAGAGTCGTGGCGCTCTGTCCCAGCTTGACATACCCCAGCCCCACGTCGGCCAGCGTCTGCAGGATGCGCTTGATCGTGGGCACGTTGCCAAAGAACTCGAGCGCCTCGTCCACGTCCATATCGAGCACGTCGGAGATGTTCTTTTCCTTGTAGCGGATTTGCAGCGTCTCGCGATTAAAACGCATGCCCTTGCATACGTTACACGTCACCCAAACGTCGGGCAAAAAGTGCATCTCGACCTTTTTCTGGCCGTGGCCCTTGCAGGCCTCGCAGCGCCCACCCTTGACGTTGAAGCTAAAGCGTCCCGGATCATAGCCGCGCGCCTGAGCCTCTGGCACCTGTGAGAACAGCTCGCGGATGTGGCCCATCACCTGCACGTAGGTGGCGGGGTTGGAGCGCGGCGTGCGCCCGATGGGGTCCTGGGTAATGGTGATCACCTTGTCCACCTGCTCCAGCCCTTCGATGCGCTCGTGCTGGCCGGGCTTCTGCTCTGCGCGATGCAGCTCGCGCGCCAGCGCGGGGTAGAGCGTCTGCGCCACCAGCGACGACTTGCCGCTGCCCGAGACCCCCGTGACGCAGGTGAACAGTCCCAGCGGGAAGCGCACCGTCAGGTCCTTGAGGTTGTTCTGCCGCGCGCCGACGACCGCGAGCCACTTGCCGTTGGTCGGCCGCCGCTGCCCGTTTGGCGAGCTGACCGCGATATCGCCGCGCAGGTAGCGCCCGGTCAGCGAGTCGGCGTGCTCCATGATCGCCTGCGGCGGGCCGGAGGCCACCACCCAGCCGCCGCCCACGCCCGCGCCCGGCCCCAGGTCGACGATCCAATCGGCGG
>JAFGED010000099.1 GCA_016931785.1 Anaerolineae bacterium | reverse complement strand
TACAAAGCCGTGGTAAGATTGTAATATGTCTCTACTGACCACCAAGCTCTACGCCCCGCCGCCGCGCCCTAACCTGGTGGAGCGCCCGCGCCTCATCGAACGGCTAGATGAAGGGCTGCGCTTGGGGCACAAGCTCACACTGGTCTCCGCTCCTGCGGGGTCCGGCAAGACGACGCTGGTGAGCGCCTGGGCTGCAAGTCAAAGACATCCCGTCGCCTGGGTATCGCTGGACAAGGGCGACAACGACCTGGTCCGCTTCTGGAGCTACCTCGCCGCTGCTCTGCAAACAGTGCCCGAACTCGATGCAAGCAACGTTGGAGAGGATGCCCTGAAGCTTTTCAAGGCACCACAGCCAGTGCCCATCGAAGCTATTCTGACGACCCTGATCAACGATATCGCGGCCCTTGTCCGAATTAGCCGGGAAGAGCGGCCTCTCATCCTCGTCCTCGACGACTTGCACCTGATCGAAGCGCCGCCGGTCTTTCAGGCCCTCACCTTCCTCCTCGATCACCTGCCTCAGCAAATGCACTTGGTCATCACCACCCGCGTCGATCCCCCCCTTCCTTTGGCCCGCCTGCGCGCGCGGGGGCAGATCACGGAAATCCGCACGGCGGACCTGCGATTCACACCTGACGAAGCGGCTGACTTTTTGAGACGGGCCACCAGCCTGACACTCCCCGCGACAGCGGTGGCGGCACTGGAAGAGCGAACCGAGGGCTGGATCGCAGGACTGCAAATGGCGGCTTACTCGATGCGCGGGCAAGAGGACATTACAAGCTTCATCGAAGCCTTCGCCGCAAGTAACCGCTACGTCATAGAGTATCTGTTGGAAGAAGTGCTGGGCCGAGAGCCGGAGGACGCGCGCGCCTTCCTGCTGCAAACCTCGATCCTCGAACGGCTGACCGGAACGCTGTGCGATCATCTGACGGGCGAGGCCAACGGCCAGGACGTGTTGCGACGATTGGAAGATGCCAACCTCTTTATCGTTCCCCTGGATCACGATCGGCACTGGTATCGCTACCACCATCTCTTTGCCGACTCGTTGCGCAAGCAGTTGGAGGTGTCACAGCCCAAAGCCCTCCCCCAGTTGCACCGCCGGGCCAGCACGTGGTACGCACAGAACGGCTTGGTGGCCGAGGCGGTGAATCACGCGCTAAAAGCTCGGGACGTCGAGCGAGCGGCGCACCTGATAGAACAAGCCGCCTTTGAGGTTCTCGATCGAGGCGAGGTGAGTTCCCTCGTGGGATGGCTCGCTGCCTTGCCCGACGAGACGATACGCGCTCGCCCTTGGCTGTGTGTCCTCCACGCTTGGATGCTGATCATCAGCGGCCAGCAAAAAGCCATCGAAGCGCGCCTACAGGATGCCGAAGAGGCCCTGGACACCCTCGACTCTCTCGACGAACGGGAGGCCACCCGCATACAGGGGTATATCTCCGCCATCCGCGCCCAAGTCGCCTTCATCGGGAGCGCGATACCGGATACGATCAAATTTGCCCAAGACGCCCTTGAAAAGATACCAGCGCGAGATTACAGCGTGCGGGCGACGACGACGATGATACTGGGAGCGGCATATGGATTCATCGATGACCTTGCAGCGGCATCTAGAGCCTTCTCAGAAGCCCGCACGATAGGCCAAACCAATCAGGATAACTTTAGCGTCATGCTCGCCAGTTCTGCTCTGGCCCAACTGGAGGTCGTTCACGGCCAGCTCCGCAAAGCGGAGCGCACGTACCGGGAGGCCCTGCAACTCGTCGAAAGGCCCTCGGGCGTCAGGCGCGGACACTCGCCGGGCGTGGGGTACACGTACGTCGGCCTGGCAGAGGTGTTGCGAGAGAAGAACGAGCTAGAGGCTGCCACACGCTACGCCGAAGAGGGTTTGGATTTGTGCAAACTGCTGGGTCAAGCCGAGATACTGATGAGCGGCTACGTCGCGCTGGCGCGGATACAGCGCGCGCAGGAGAACATCGAAGGCGCCCTGGCAACTCTCCAGGAGGCGATCCAGATAGCCACCGAGATGTCGGCCTGGTCCGTGGATGTCGTGACCGTGCACCAGGCCCGCCTGTGGCTGGCTCAGGGCAACTTGGAGGCGGCGTCCCGCTGGACGCAGGCGAGCGGGCTGAGCGCAGACGACGTACCGAGCTTTCACCGAGAGGCCGGACACCTCACGCTGGCGCGCATCCTCGCCGCCCAAGACAGGCCAGACGATGCCGCCAGGCTGCTGGCGCGGCTGCTCAAAGCCGCGGAATCAACCCAGCGATGGGGCAGCGCGATCGAGGCCCTGCTGCTCCTGGCGTTGACCCAACACAAGAAACCCGAGCCGGACCGCGCATTACACGCGCTTGAGCGCGCCCTGTCACTGGCCGAGCCGGAAGGCTACGTGCGCATCTTTGTAGATGAGGGCCCCCCGATGGCCGATCTGCTGCGCCAGGCTGCAGGACGTGGTATGGCACCACGCTACGTGCGCGAGCTGCTCGCGGCATTCGATGCGTCCGAGCCTGCAGAACCCCGTCACGCCCAACCACTCATCGAGCCCCTGAGCGACCGAGAGATCGAGGTGCTGCGCCTTGCCGCGGCCGGCCTGTCGAACCGCGAGATTGCCGAGCAGCTCTACGTTTCCATCAACACGGTCAAGGCGCACTCCAAGAGCGTCTATCGCAAACTGGACGCGCACAATCGCACCCAGGCGATCAACCGAGCCCAGGAGTTGGGCTTGCTGTAAGGAACCCCAGCACGAGTTCAGCCTCGGTCCCATGACCGAGGCTTTTTTAGTGCCCCTCTGAATTACGGGGAAAAGCGCCGGGGAACTTTACCCTCCCAATCTACCCGTTGGGGTGATGACGACTTACCCCACCCGTGGGTATAATCGAACCGAATCGTAACTACTCAGCCTTGCTTCGCAGTTGCCTTTCGCGTTCGAAAAGAGAGGGGTGCGGGGGTTTCGAGAGCGGCTTCGCCGCTCTCG
>JAFGED010000098.1 GCA_016931785.1 Anaerolineae bacterium | reverse complement strand
GATAACTTGGCGGTATACCTCCCCCGCTGTACGGGGGAGGTCGGCGCGCAGCGCCGGGTGGGGGTAATTTAACATTGTCAAAGTAGTAACGAAGCAAAAAACGAGCACCCACCGCCATAGTAGCGGTGGGTGCTCGTGCAACAGAAGGAAAAATGTCTGGTAATGTTTTCCCAATGCCCTCGTCAACAAGCTAGCAGTCGACGCAGTATGCCTCAGAGGGTTGCCGTACCACGGGCACGTGCCGTGGCACGTGCCGTGAGCGCAATCTCTCGCCGGCGGCGATCAGGAGACTGCCGATACTTGCCAGAATGCGATCAAAAAGGCTGGGGGTCCCCGCTCCGACCTGGCGCACCAGCCGGTAGTGTTCAGCCTCTTTGAGCAACTCCTGGCGATGTATCCTCTCCATCTTTATCATCAAGTAAGGATTGGAATATGGCTCTAGCATGCCCGTCCTCCTTTGTATCTCGAACAGACCCTCTAGCGTACAGATTCCTTCAGAGCGCCGAACGTATCGTCGATGCGGTCCCTGTTGAGCCGAAAGACCTTGGCCCCTTCGCGACGCTCCACAGTCAGGTAACCGGTAGCGGCAAGCTGGCGCAGGTGGCGCGAGGCCGCCGACTGGCTGAGATCGAGCCGCTCCATAATCTCCTGAGAATTCATATCTTCTCCGCCGGACAGCAACTCCAGGATACGCAGACGCGTCTCGTCGGCCAGGGCGTTCAGACGCATCAGCAGCTCGGAGCGGCTCAACTCAGGCGAGCTAGTGGAGGCGCCCTCGGGAACGCGCGCGCCAAAAACGAGCTTGACCACGTTTTCGCGAACCATCCGCCCGATGTAGGGACCGAAGTGGGCCGAAGGAATAAACGTGATCCTGCCGGCCTCTTCTTGCCACTTTTCGCACTCGGAAGATAGCTCGCGCCCGACGACTCGATACACGGTCTCGGCGCACGACATCCCGGTCAAGTCCAACGCTTGAAAGGCGGCGATCGCCTCCTGCAGCAAGGGCAATCTACGCTCCCATTCCGCCGCCACGACATCGTCCCACATCGCCCGCAAATACGTCACGACCAAGTCCTGCATAGCGGGAGGATCGTTGAGCAGGTCATACGCTTCTTGATAAAGCTCCGAGTCGTGGCACTCGCCTTGCCCTCCACAGTGTTGGAGGCGCTCGGTCAGTGACAAATACGCAGCTCGATCGGCCAGGAGTTGCTCAGGCGTGGGCACCTCCTCATCGAGCGTTTCCTTCGCCCGTTCGACCAGATCGTCCATCCTGCGATCGCGCAGCGCAGCCGGATCGCGCGCCGCCACATCATCCAGCCAGGCCGTAAAACTGGGCCAGGCATCCTTACCCAGATATGCCTCTGGATCCAAAGCGTCGATGACCAATCGGTTTTGACGCAGCCGGTCTGGCGAGAGCGTCGTCGCGGTGTGATAGATCCACTCGTCGAAACCCGAGAACTGCTCGACGAGATTGATCAATTGCAGGCTGCTGATCACGTTGAAAGCCGGTTCCAGCGAAAACGTCACCGTGAGCTTCTTTTCAGGAACAATAAGATCTGGCATCGATCATTCCTTCCTCTTTTTACTTTACCCACTAAACCGGGTAAACTGACTATATTGTACCACACTCCACGGCGTATGTCAAGCATTTTTTGCACCTTACCCGGTGAAGCGGGTAACAGGCCGGGAAGAACCAAAACCCTGACCCTGTATCAACTAGCCAACTTGTCCCGATCGTTGTAAAATAGCCTCACCCACAACCGTCAAGGAGGCCACTGTGAAAATCCTGGTTACCGGCGGCGCCGGCTACATCGGCAGCATCGTCACCGAGAGACTCATCGAGGGAGGCGACTCGGTCGTCGTCTTTGACAACCTCTACTACGGCCACCGGAGCGCGGTCCACCCCGATGCCGTCTTCGTCAAGGGAGACCTGGCGGACCGCGCTGCCGTCAAGGCGCTGTTCGACGCCCACCCCATCGAGGCGGTGATGCACTTTGCCTCCTACACGCTGGTGGGCGAGTCGATGCAAAAACCCTTCATGTACCTTGGAGGCAATGTGACGAACGGGACCAACCTGCTGCAAGAGGCCGTCGAGCACGGCGTGCGCCGCTTCATCCTCTCCTCCACGGCCAATCTCTTTGACGACCCGCAACAGATGCCCATCGACGAGGAGGAGCGCATCGTGCCCGGCAGCCCCTACGGCGAATCGAAGAACATCCTGGAGCGCTTCCTCCACTGGCTGGATCGCATCTATGGCTTTCGCTACGCGGCGCTGCGCTACTTTAACGCCGCCGGAGCCTCCCCCACCGGCGCGCGAGGCGAGGACCACGATCCCGAAACACACCTCATCCCGCTCACGCTTCAAGTGGCACTAGGCCAGCGGGAAAGGATCACTATCTACGGCGACGACTACCCCACCCGCGATGGCACCTGCGTGCGCGACTACATCCACGTGGTCGACCTGGCCCAGGCGCACATCCTGGCCCTGCGGGCGCTGGGCGAAGGCAGCCGCACCTACAATCTGGGCAACGGCCAGGGATTCACCGTCAAGGAGGTCGTCGAGACCTGTCGCGCGGTGACCGGCCACCCCATCCCCGCCGAGTTCGGCGCGCGCCGCCCCGGCGATCCGGCCACGCTGATCGCCAGCAGCGAGAAAATTCGCCGCGAGTTGGGCTGGGAGCCCCAGTACCCCGACCTGCGCACGATCGTCGAGCACGCCTGGGCATGGCACCGCACGCACCCCAACGGCTACGGAGACTGATGCGCGTCGCGATCAACGCCTGGTTCTGGAACAGCCCCACCACCGGCAGCGGGCAGTATACGCAACGGCTTGTAGAGGGCTTGACCGCATTGGGTCAAGATCTGGAAATCATCCTGGTTACGACGGAGCAGAAGCAAGAGGCAAGAAGCAAGAGGCAAGAAAATCCTGCTTCCTGCCGCTTGCATCCTGTCCGCTGCTCTCGCTCCAACCTGGGAAAGGTTTGGTTTGAACAGGTCGCCTTCCCCAGCGCGTGCCGCCGCCTGCACGTCGACGTGGCCCACGTGCCGTATTGGGCGCCGCCGCTGCGCCCTACCATCCCGACTGTCGTCACCATCCACGACCTGATCCCGCTGTTGCTGCACGAGTACCGAGGCGGGCCGCTGGTGCGGCTCTACACCGCGTTGGTCGGCTACGCCGCGCGCAGCGCCGCGTTAGCGCTGACCGACTCGGCATTCTCCCGGCAGGACATCATCGCGCACCTGGGTCTCGCACCAGGCCGCGTGCGAGCCATCCACCTGGCCGCGGGCGACGACTACACGCCGACGCCAACTCCAACCGACGCGGACGTCCGCGCGCGCTACAGCCTGCCAGAGCGGTACGTGCTCTACCTGGGCGGGTTCGACGTGCGTAAGAACGTCGCCGCGCTGATCGATGCCTACCACCGCGCTGCGCCGACCATCGGCGAGACGCACCCATTGGTGATCGCCGGGCGGCTGCCGGAGAACGACACCCCGTTCTCCCCCGACCCGCGCCGCCTAGCCCGAGAGCGAGGAGTCGTGCGCTTTATCGCCTTTCCCGATGACGCGGACAAACCCGCGCTCTACAGGGGCGCGACGGCCTTTATCTTCCCCAGCCGCTACGAGGGATTCGGCCTGCCGCCGTTGGAGGCACTGGCATGCGGCACGCCGGTCGTGGGCAGCGACGCCTCCTCAATTCCCGAGATCGTCGGCGACGGTGGGCTGCTATTGCCACCGGACGACGTCGAAGGCATGGCACAGGCGCTGTCCAGGCTGGCGACCGACGCGGACTTTCGCGCCGAGCTGAGCCAGCGCGCGCTGGCTCAGGCCGCGCGCTTCTCGTGGGAGCAGACGGCGCAGGAGACACTGGCGGCGTACCGGGATGCGGCAAGCCAAGCATGAACACAAATCGCCAATCGCCAATCGCCAATACTAGATTCCAAATCGACAGATGCAAGGATTTTGTCATCTGTAATTTGATATTTGTAATTTCCCTCATCCTCTACACCGCTACCCTCATGGCCGACCTGCTGCCCGCCGACGCTGGCGAGTTCCAGCGGGTCGCCGCCGCGGCGGGACTGGCCCACCCGCCGGGCTATCCACTCTACACGATACTGGGATGGCTCTTCACCCGACTGCCGCTGGGTCCCAGCCCGGCCTGGCGCGTGAACCTCTTCTCGGCGATCACCGCCGCCGCCACCGTCGCGCTGGTATTCCAGACCGGCCGCCGGATGACAAACACGATCCGGGGAGGACTAGCAGCCGCGCTGACGCTCGGCTCCGCGACCACTTTCTGGGCCACGGGGACACAGGCCAGCATACGGCCCCTGACCGCTTTCTTCACCGCGTTGTGCGTGCACGCCCTGGTCGAGTACAAAGCGCAAACCACAAATAGCAAACCACAAATAGCCCATCGCTACCTGACTCTCTTCGCCCTCTCTCTCTCTCTAGGGTTCACCCATCACTACGCCTCGATGGCCTTCCCCGCCATCATCTTTGCCGCTTACCTCATCCTGGCCGATCCCGCCATCCTGCGCCAGCCGCGCCGCTGGCTCAAACCCAGCGCCGCCTTCGCCCTCGGGCTGCTGCTGCTGCTCTACCTGCCCCTGCGCGGCCCGCCCGATCTGAACCTGACCACCCCGGCGGGCTTTTTACACTACTTCCTGGGGCTCGGTTTTGGAGGCGATATGTTCGCCGTCAGCCTTCTTGATCGGCTGGTGATATTCCCCACCCTGCTGCACTTTCAGTTCAACATCGTGCTCCTGCTGGCGGCGGCCCTCGGCGCGCTGCTCCTCCTGTGGCGCGACCGCAAGCTGGCGCTGCTCCTGCTGGGCAGCTTTATCCTGCACGCCATCATCGTCCTCACCTACCGCGCCCCACAGACGGTCGAGTACATGATGCCCGCCTACGTGCCGCTGGCGCTGCTGGCGGCAGTGCCGTTCAAGGCAATCTCTAATCTCCAATCTCGCAAGTCCGCAAGTTTGCAAGTCTGCAAGTTTGCAATTCTGGTCATCACCCTCATCGCCGGCGTCGCCAATCTCGTCGTTCACCTACCCAGTTACGTCACGCTCTCCCAGAGCCACGACGCCCGCACCTATGCCGAGACGCTGCTGCGCGACGCGCCCGCCGACGCCGTCGTGCTCTCCAACTGGCACTGGTTCACGCCGATGCGCTACCTGCAGGAGGTCGAAGGGCTGCGCCCCGATGTGCGCGTCGAATACGTTTACCCCGAGGGACGTTCGCTGGCACAGAATTGGGTGGACGCGATCGAGGCGACCATCCGCGAGCGGCCCGTAGTCGTCACCAATCACTACGCCGAGTACAGCCAACTGGGTTATCGCTTCGAGCCGCTCGGGCAGGCGTTCCTGGCGCGCACCACACCCAACTTTGACCCGCCCGCCGGCCTGACGCCAATCGATGTCACCTTGGGCAGTCAGGTCACGCTGCTGGGCTACCGGTTGGAGACGGACGAGACGGAGCCCTCCCGTCCGCTCGTGCTGACCCTAGCCTGGTCGCCGGTCGCCACGCCCCAAAGCGATCTCTCCCTCTTCGCCCAGCTCATCGGCGCCGACGGGCTTCGGTGGAGCAGCACGCAAGATCCCAGTCACCCTGCCGGCAGCCTCGCCGCCGGCGAGGTCGTCGTCGAGCGATTCGTCATCCACCCGTGGCTCCACGCGCCGCCGGGGGACTATACACTCACCGTCGGCGCGTACACGCCCGACGGTCGCCTCATCGCGGAAGACGAGGGCGATGCCGCACGACTGACCACCGTGCGTGTCCGCCCGGCCACGCTGCAGCCCGTCACCACCCACCCCACCTACGCGCGCTTCGCCGCAGGCCCCACCCTCATCGGTGCGGACTATGACACCGGCGTACCCGGCCAGGTACGCACCTACCTGCACTGGGCCGGGCCGGGCGCAGAGGCCGACGTGCAATTGCTGGACGAAAACGGCGCGGTCATTGGGCAAAAACACGTCCCGGCGCTGGCGCGCGGCCAGTACGCGACGGTGGCTTTCGACCTTCCCACCCCACCCGTGCGAGCGGCGCTGCTCGAAGGCGACCGCCCTCGCCGCTGGAACCTCCTATTTGAGAAAGGGACCCCGCTGCCATCGCCCACGCCGGGCGAGCGGTACGTCCCCTTCGGCGACAGCCTGGTGCTGGCCGGGCTCGACAGACCGCAGGGCAAGATGCAGCATGGGGAGAAAGCCACGCTGGGCCTCCACTTTCTCAGCAGGCGTCCCCTGGAGCGGGACTATATCGTCTCCACCGCCCTCGTCGGCCCCAACCCCGATGATACGTGGGCCTGGCGCGTGGACGACGACTCCGTGCCGACCCTGGGCGCCATCCCCACGCTCAAGTGGATCCACAACTCGGCCGTCTATGACCCACACCGGTTGACCATCCCCGCCGACGTCTCCCCTCAAGACGCCGACGGCTACCTCGTCATCTACGATCACTTCACCCAGGCCCCGCTTCTCCCCCTAGACGAGCGGTTCCGCCTTCCCCCCACCCCCCCCCTCGGCCCCTGGACCGTCGCTACTCCATAGTTTGTTATGTGACATTTGATATGGGTGTGTTTCATCTCAGTTAGAGAACGGGGGGAGCGGGCGGCTTCGCCGCCCGCTCCCCCCATCCTTACAACTCATTTGAAACG
>JAFGED010000450.1 GCA_016931785.1 Anaerolineae bacterium | reverse complement strand
CTTGGCGGTATACCTCCCCCGCTGTACGGGGGAGGTCGGCGCGCAGCGCCGGGTGGGGGTAATTTAACATTGTCAAACTACTCAGCCCTGCTTTGCAGTTGCCTTTCGCGACAAAAAGAGTAGGAAGGCGGGAGGGGTTCGAGGGCGGCGCCTGTCCTGAGGCGCCCCCCGAGCGAGTCGAGGGGCGAAGCCGAAGGATCGCCGCCCTCGCCCCCCCCATCTCTCCCTTTTTTGAGCGAGGGCCACTACTCGGGCGAACAGCCTGAGTAGATACTGATAGCAGATTTCGACACCAGAGCGCATCGTTTGCCCAGAATCGCAGGGGTGGTTAGGTATTCCACAAACTTCGCAAGGTTAAACTCGAATTTTCAAATAGCTCCTAGGATATGTGCGGATGGTCGATCTTCCGCCACCCGCACACTCCTCGCTACCGACCGGCACGCTAATCCTCGGTTTTAGGCTCGTCTCCAGCCCGCTCGTCCTCCTCATCCCAATCCCAGCACCAGGGCGGCACCGGGCCGTGCACATGATGCCAGCGGGCATGACGCCGATCCGCACGCCACCCGGGATATCCGTGCCAATGCCTGACCCACGGCCCGGCCATCGCGTGACGGAACACAGAGCCCCAGACGACAAAGCGGATCAGCTTGAAGACGATGATAAAGAACAGGATGCACAACCCGATCTTGAGCAGCGTCCCCATCACACTGAATGGACGGTGTACCGATCTCGCGTGCCACGCGAGGTACCCCGACTCGTCAGGCAGATAGGGCGGCGTCGCCACATCCTCTCCCTCGGCGGTCAGTTGCCCCGCGGTATAGCCCTGCGACCAACTGATGTAGTGGATCGCAAACCCACCGGCGACCACCAGGCCGATGAGGATCAACATTGCCACCGCTCTTGCCAGAAACCACAAACCTTTCTTACTCATTTTTCTCACCTCCTCGAATTTGATTTAGAAGCATCGTCTCAATAACCTGGAGGGCAGGGGTGTGAGGGCGGCTACGCCACCCTCACACCCCCCTCATCTTTCCCTACTTCATTGAGATGATACATCTAGGTAACTACTCAGCCTTGCTTCGCAGTTGCCTTTCGCGCGTGAAAAGAGAGGGGGCGGGGGGTGGGAGAGCGGCTCCGCCGCTCTCCCAACCCCCATCTCTCCCTTTTTCGAGCGAGGGAGACTGCTCAGGCGAATAGCCTGAGTAGTTACACATCTAGAAGATAGACGGCGGAACCCAGAGGCAGGCCCAAAGCCCGATGACCAGTATGAACAGGACGATCCCTACAGCCACGCGGGCCAATGTCCCTGCATTTTCTCCTCGCACTGCCCATTTTGCCTCTTGCATCGTGATACCTCCTAACGCCGTCTTGCCTTCTTTCATTTGACCCCAGTATGCCACGGGCCTGTGTAGAAATTATGAAGGAGTTTGGGAAATGTGGTGAAATTGTACAAGGCGGACAGCGCACTGAAATCCACCCTGCGAACACCCGTCTTTCCAACTTGACAAAACCCTCCTAGTATAATATAATGCAATCGCTTTACGGTCGTAGAGAATTTGACGCATTTTAAAACTCAGCGTTGACGGAAAAGAGAACGGTCGATTGGGCATTCCCATAAACCCCAACACAGTCGTGTTTGCCCTGCTCGCGCAGTATGTGCTGCCGCGCGGTGGCGAGGTCTGGCTGGGCAGCCTGATCCAGGCGATGGCCACCCTGGATATCAGCGAGGCAGCAGCCCGCTCGACCATCCTGCGACTGAAGAAGAAAGGAGTGCTGGAGAGCCAGCGTCTTGGTCGCCGCACCTTCTACTGGCTGACCGACGCCGGGATGCGCCAACTGAACGTGGGAGGCTTTCGCTTCTCCCTCCCATCGGAGAAGGCGTGGGATGGCAACTGGACCACCGTAATCTACTCCATCCCCGAGGAACAGCGGGACCTGCGGGATGCGCTGCGCAGCTTGCTCAAGTGGTGGGGGTTTGGCAGCCTGGCGCCCGGCACCTGGATTTCCACCCGCGTCCTTCTGCCCGAGATCGAGAGCGAGCTGCGCGAATTGGGGGTATGGGAGTACGTGAGCGTCTTTAGGTCCGAATACCTCGGCCCGGGCGATCCATCTGCCATGGTCGCCGAGGCTTTCCCCGAACTGGGCACCCTCGAAGCCGGTTACCGGGATTACATCGCCAGGGCCAAAGCCGTGCTGCAGGATTTGGAAACGGGCCTACTCGACGACGAAGCGTGCTTTGCCACCCGCATGCACAACCTGTGGGAAATCTACGCGGTGGCCAAGGACGACCCAATTCTGCCACCCGCGCTACTGCCGGAGGACTGGCACCGCTTCGAGGCAGTAGAGCTTTCTGCACAGGTACGGCACGCCCTGTCTGTACCCGCCGAGCGCTTCTTCGATACGATCTACGTGACGGCGGAGCAGTAGATAGAAACCGATTCGCTTCTATCAGGTTCAACGCCGGAGAAAATGGTATCTATGGGGAAAAAAGATCACGTCTGTCGCGTCTTGGGCATCGTCGGCAGCCCGCGCCGTGGAGGCAATACCGAGACCATGGTCGACGAGGTGTTGGCCGGGGCGGCGGAGGCAGGCGCGCCGACCGAGAAAGTCATCCTGAGCAAGCTCGACGTCGGTCCCTGCCGGGCCTGCGACGCCTGCAGGAAAACGGGCAAGTGCGTGCAGCAGGACGGCTTACCAGCACTGCTAGAGCAGATGGATCAGAGCCAGGTGTGGGTGCTGGGCACGCCGGTCTACTACTGGGGACCGACGGCGCAGTTCAAAGCGTTCGTCGATCGCTGGTACAGCACCGAACACCAAGTGACGCCAAAAAGCGTCGAGTTCGAGGGCAAGCGCGTAATCCTCGCCATCCCCTTGGGAGGTGCCGACCATGACGCCCGCCACACGGTGGGGATGATTGAGGATGCTCTCGCCTACAAGGGAGTGGAGCTTTTTGCCACCGTGGTCGCTTCCGGTGTAGAGAGAAAAGGCGCTGTGCGCGAGCGCCCCAACGTATTGGCCGCGGCTCGCCAGGCCGGGCGCGACGCGGTCGAGAAATGACATACATCCGGAGGAAAATGCTATGAACATCGATTTTGATCTGGAGCAAGTCGGCGAGCGAACCGTGGCCATCATCGATCAGGAAAACCTGCGCTCGAACGCCGGGGCGGTCGCCCTCGAGAGCTTTATCGTCGCCATAGACCCGACGATGAAACCCCCGGCGGCCAGAGCGTTCAGGCAAAAGCTGGAAAGGCAGTTCGGCCTGCCTGTGAAATTTCTCCTCGTCACCCACTACCACGCCGATCACGTGTTCGGCGTCGCCCCCTTCAAGGATACGTGCGTCGTCGGTTCGACCGAGTTGGCCGCGAGCATCCTCAAGAGAAAAGACACGGAGTGGTCCCCAAAGGCCCTCGAGCGCTGGAAGCAAAACAATCCAGACGAGGATACCGGCTGGCTCGACGAGGTCGAGATTATCATCCCCACCCTGAGCTTTGAGGGCAGGTTGGAAATACGCGACGGCGACCAGTTCGTCGAGCTCTACCACGGCGGCGGGCACACGAGCTGCTCCACGTATGCATACGTCCCCCACGAAAAAGTGCTGTTTGCCGGCGACCTGATGTTTGCCGAGAGCTTTCCCTACGCCGGCGATCCGACCTGCGATCCCGACCGGTGGATGGACGCCTTCAGAAAGATGCTGTCCCTCGACTTTGAAAAACTCGTGCCGGGCCACGGCCCAGTCGTCGGAAAGGACGAGATCGAAAAGCACCTGGCATTCTTCGAAGCGCTACGGGACGCGACGAAGGAGGCCATCAGGGCGGATGAAGGCTCCGAAGCAATTCGGATTCCAGAATTCTATGGCTCGAATGATGAAAAGAGTCCCTGGATCAAGGTGACACTGCAGCACTGGTACACGTTCTACAAAGATGCAGAGGCATGAAGCAAAATGATCACCACCAGATTGGGCAAAACCGGGCTAGAGGTCTCCCGGGTCGGCATAGGCGGCATCCCGATTCAGCGCCCCAGCGAGGATGAGGCCATCACGATCATACACCGCGCCCTCGACCTGGGCGTCAATTTCATCGATACCGCCGCCGGCTATGGGGCCAGCGAGGAACGCATTGGCAAAGCACTGCTTGGCCGCCGCGACCAAGTGGTCATCGCCACCAAGAGCGG
>JAFGED010000449.1 GCA_016931785.1 Anaerolineae bacterium | reverse complement strand
TGCGCCGCCGAAACTGCTGCTTGCAAGATTAGGCGCTGCGAAATCTTGTCTCATTCGCAAAAGATCTCGATTATGAAGAGGTCTAGAGATAACGAGCGCAGGGAATCAAATAGGGCAAATTGAACCTTTCTACCTAGAACATGGCTAAAAGTCACCGGGTGACCACCGCTGCGATCCCTCATATCTAAACACACGCCCTCTGCCATCGATGCAGTGGGCTCACACTCTCCCCCCTCCCCGCAACACACCTGTAACACAAGAGAAACGGTAAAAAGACGGCTTTCCAGGTATAGTTGAGGAAAGCCCTATGAGTGCACTGGAACCAACCATCACCACACAGAAGAGCACGCGCCGGGAACTACAGGCCGAGATACGACTCGTGACCTGGGATGACTTCTTTCCCAGCTACGCAGACGTACCAAAGCCCCCTCCCCCGACAGGCGCTATACCGCTCCGCCCACCCACTACCCCAGAAGTAGCCGAAGGATCAAAAGCCCGCGCTGCCTTGAAACGGGTCGTGGAGGCCGATTCGCGCCCGGAGCACGATTTGCCGCAACAACCCGAAGCAGCAAACCCTGGGAAAAGACAGCGCCTCGGCCTGCAGCGAACACCGAGAATCAGCCGTCGCAGTGCTCTAGCCAAGCGCAAGTCAGAGGCACTCGGGCAAGAGGTGGCAGGTTCCACCCTGCTTCACCTGGCCACAGCCGAGCTCGAGGTAGGAAACAAAGAAAAGGCTCGCCAGCTACTGGAGCAGGTATTGCAAGCCGAGCCACGATCGGAAATCGGCTGGCTCCGGATGGCCGAAGCAGTAGATTCGGACCGGGAACAGCGTTTCTGCCTGGAGAAGGTCCTCATCGTCAACCGCCGTAACGCACTGGCACGCCGCAGATTGGAGGCCCTGACCACAGGGACCACCCACCCTGAAATCGCCAAGATGGAGGACCTGGTAGAGGAAGTCAAAGTAGAACCAAGAGCCTCCGAAAACCGGCCGCTGAACCTGCACGCGACGTTACAGAAATACGCGATCCCAACCGCCATCGTCTATTTGGGAGCGCTGACCATCGCAGAAGCGCTCACCACCCTCATCCAGCCTATAGGCGGCTTGGTGCTTTATGGGGTTTTGCTCACCCTGTTGATCGCCCACACCGCGCTGATCTGGGGCCATCCGAGCTCGCGCCTCATACTCACCCTGGCCTTTGCCCCACTCATCCGCATGACGAGTCTCTTTCTACCCCTGACGAACTTTCCCATGGTCTACTGGTACTTTATCGTCAGCGTGCCCTTGTTCGCCGCGGCCGCGGCCGCTGCTCTACGCACGATAGGGTTTTCAAGAAAAGATACCGGGCTTTGGGTGAAAAAGCTGCCCGTCCAAATCCTCGTGATCCTCACCGACCTGAGCCTGGGGTATACCGAATACCGGATACTGCAGCCTGCCACTGCCCTGGTCCGGGAGTTCAACTTTGGCGCAGTGTGACTGCCCGCGCTGATCACCGCTCTCCAAACCCCGCCCCCTCTCTTTTCACACGCGAAAGGCAACTGCGAAGCAAGGCCTGAACAGTTACCACAAACGTTACAATAGCGTTCCTACTCTTCTGTAAAGCTTGTGCGAGCTTCACAAGCGGGAAGCGTGAGGCCTCCTGGCTTTTCCCCGTAAACTACACCTCCGCCTCCAACCGAGCGTTTGCGGCTTGGCAAGCGCCAGGCTTAGACGTCGGCCACACCGCGATCAGGGTCGGCACCGCCATCAATACCAGCGCTACCAGGAACAGCGGCCACTTGAACGGCGTCGGGCGGAGCGTGTCCCAATCGACCGGTCCGGCCAGCAGTGCGTGGATCGCGTCCGTCATGAACACGTACAGCGCCAGCAAGGCCCCCCCGAGAGCAGTCGCCAAGCGTAAAAGCGTGATCCCCAACCGCTGCCCGCGTTCCATCCGCGCCACTGCCAGCACCGCTGCGACGCAGATCAGCACGGCGATCAGCGCCGGCGCCAGCACCGGCCCCCGCCAGGGCAGAGGGATTAAGAAAAGCAGGTCCCACCCCAGGAGCGACGCGGGCCAGTCGATGAGCAGCTTCAGAAAAACGTAGTAAAACGACTCCCACTGGGTCAAGGCGCGCCAGCAGGACGTGACCCCGGTGGGGTTTGACGTGGCGCTAGAGGAGGACAAGGCTCAGACGACGTCCCACGGCAGCGAGACGATCGGCTGGCTGGCGATCGAGCCGGGGACGGGGACGTGGAACGGGCACAAGTACGAGGCGGCCAAGACCTCGGATGCGGTGACGCACGACTGGTATACCATCTCCTTCGGCCAGAGCTTTTCGCAGGCCCCGTGCTTCGTGGCCTCGCTGGCAACGTACGACGGGACCGACAACGCCCACCTGCGCTACAGCCGCACCAGCCTGACGGCCGGCGGCGTGCAGGTGATGGTCGAGGAGGACACCACCTACGACACGGAGACGGATCACACGACGTAGGTGGTGCACTACCTGGCGATCGAGGGCAGCGGGATGCTGACGGCGACGGCCGTATCGGGCACACCCGGCGGCCTGGGGTACTATGACCGTGACTACGCCTACGACGAGTTGGGCAACATCACCCACAAGGACGGGATGGGGGAGTATGACTACAACGATCCCGACCACGTTCACGCCGTGTCCCAAATCGACGATGATCAAAGATACTGGTATGACGACAATGGGAATATGACGACGCGCGTGGTCCTCAGCGGCACGGAGCGCATCACGTACACGCAGGCCTTCAACGCCGAGAACAAGTTGGAAGTGGTGACGAAGGCTAACCCCCGCTTTGTGCAATGACACGCTCGCTGCGTTGACGCCGGAGACGATCATCGCTATGGAGCATATCCTGTGCAACTATGGTGAGTGGGAACAGAATCCTACCGATTGCGAGGATTGACCCATTCAGTGACCACGTTACGAGCTGCCATTCTGCCTTATTTGGAATTGTCCCAACGGTCACTACTTATGCCAACGGGAGCGGCGAGGGAGGGCGAATTGGCAAGTGAAATACAGACCAGCCTAGAGATTATCTCAAGGTGGGGCTAAAGTCGTCAGGCATAGGTCTTGTCCGCGCGTCAAAAACACAATACCCCACCCAAGATTGGGCGGGGTATCTCCCTTGGGGATGAGCAAACTCTACCCCATCCACCCAGATTTGATGGGTGGAATTGCGCCTCGTTGAAAGGCTTGGGTTTTCTCAGTCACACACCACCAATTCACAACTAACTCAGATACGACCGCAGTTGGCGCCAACGACTTGGATGGCGCAGCTTTCTGAGCGCGTGCCTCGCTATCTGGCGCACACGCTCCCGGGTCACTCCAATCCTTTCCCCGATTTCGTTCAAGGTAAGCGGGCGGCCCCCGCCCAAACCGTAGCGCAGTCGCAGGATGCGCGCCTCGCGGGGGGTGAGTGAGGCCAATGCTTTCTCAACATCCTCGCTCAGGATCTGCAACTCGGCACTTTCAACCGGGGAGGGTGCGCCTTTGTCCTCGACAAAATCCCCGAATTCACCGTGGTCTTGCTCGTCTCCAACAGGCTCGTGCAACGACCTTGGCCGCTGCGAGACCCGCATCAGCCTGCGCACATCCTCGGGATTCATCCCCTTCACTTCCTCTGCCACCTCCTCAGGGGGCGGCCAGCGCCCGGTATCTTGCTCCATCCTCTGCATCACCCTGTAGACTCTCCGGATCCGATCACCCAGGTGAATGGGCAGGCGGATGGTGCGCCCGTGCTGGGATAGCGCCCGGGTGACCGCTTGGCGAATCCACCACGTAGCATAAGTACCAAGCTTGTATCCCAGGTGATAATCGTACCGGTCGACCGCCCGTACCAGGCCTACGTTACCCGCTTGAATCAGGTCTAGAAAGGGCAGCCCTAGCCCGCGGTATTTCTTGGCAACGCTAACAACGAGACGGGTATTAGCCTTGACCAGGCGATCGCGAGCTTGCTGCCCTTCCTGAACTAGACGTTTCAGTCGGGCTTTTTCCTCAGGGTCATGCCCATTCCCAGATAACTTTCGGCTGGCCTGTCGCCCACGCTCAAACTGTCTGGCCAGCTCCACTTCCTCCCCTTGCGTCAGGAGAGGTTCCCGGCTCATCTCGGCTAGATAAAGGCCGACGGCGTCCTCCGTAGGAATGCGATCCAAATCGGTAGACTGGTCACCCGCCTCGGCCACCCCACTCTCCTGCCGGCTGCTTTCCAGCTTGCCACTCCCTCCACCGGCATAGATCTCCACTCCCCGGTCGTAGAGGCAAGCAAAGAGGCTATCCAGTGCATTCAGATCTTTCTCAGCCTCAGGAAAAGCCTCCAAAATCTCATCCAGGGTGATATACCCCCGCTCTTCCGACCGATCCAGCAATTTCTGGACTATCTCCGATCGTGCTTTCAACTCGAATCTCCCCACAAGATAGAAATCAAACCTTCACCAGCTTGCCTTGCGCACTCCGGGGATCAATCCCTCCAAAGCCCGCTCGCGAAAGCAGATGCGGCACATATCGAACCGGCGCATATAGCCGCGCGGCCTCCCGCACAGCCGGCAGCGGTTGCGCACCTGCACCTTGTATTTCCTATTCTTCTCTCGCTCCATCATACACTTTCTCGCCACAGAACCTCCTCTAGGTACATCAAGGCTGCTTCCAGGTCTCGCGCAGCCTAGCTCGAAGCTCGCGCACTTGGCGCTCCACTGCATCCAGGGCCCCCTTCAAAGCGCCCCCGGCAGTCTCCCGCTTTTCTACGGCAACGACATCCTCCGGCCTAACATATACGACTATGCGCACCTCATAAATATGGGGCGTCGCATCGCCCGTCAGCTCCGCCACAGCCACCGAGGCACCGGTCATGTCGGTATGACCCTCTGTCAGAGCCCGTAGCCGTCTCTCCACCTCAGCCCGCAGTTCAGCCTCGACCCGATCCGACAGAGGTGCCTCGTTGTAGAATTCAAATTCCAAGGTACCCATATCGATCAGCTCTGCATCTCATTCATATAGGGTGCCAGACGGCGCACACGCTGGCGCACACCACTCGATTCCACCGGCACCATCTGGCTGAACTGGCGCTTTACCCTTTTGCTCTTTCTCCGCCGAAAGTGGGATTTGCCCTGCTTGGTGCGCATCAACTTGCCTTTCCCGCCTCTTGTGCGGCGAAAACGTTTGGACGTCGATTTATGTGTTTTGATCTTGGACATATTCTTCTCCTTACAGTTGATCCTCATCAGAATCTCGATATTCGGTCAAATCATCGCTAATCCGGTTTCCTACTCGCAGTCTGACAGCTTCCAGATCAATGCCTTTGGCAGCAGCGATCTCTCCCGCGAGGATATCCATCCCCTTGCGGTACAGTCTTCTCTCAGTCGTTGTCAGACCATTCTCATTCCTGCGACGCCAAGCCAAGTCCCTCAGCACCTCCGCAACCTGACGCGCCTTTCCACTGCTCAGCTTGCCTATCAGAGCAGCACGGCGGGTCTTGAAATCATCGGGCAAAGATTGTGGTACTCCGGCCAACACTCGCCACACACGCTTGAGCCTCGAACCAGACAAAGCCTCCCGCACACCTCTCTCATCTGCATCGCTCACGGGAACCATTACACTTGTACGAGGGGGACTCGTCAGCTCGATCCTGTAATAGGATCTATCCTGCCCGCGCCGCCGGAGCTCTTCGATATCCGTCACAACTCCTGCTCCTTGAGCGGGATGAACCACAGCGTCGCCTACTTGAAACATACCGACCTCCTTTGTCCAATGTTTGAATCCACTATAACAATTCAGATCGCAGTTCTGCCAGGATACAATGCAGGGCTCGGTCTCCGCAGCATCACCCACGCCAGCCGGAGTCGGTTTATTACGGATCTCTGCCACTTTCTCCAATGGGGCAGCACCGGTTCCGTCTTTAGCTCGATCAACTCCTCCAGGTGCGCCATCGCCGCCCTGCGCCCTGCCTCGATCTCGGCGCCATCGCCAGTGGAAAATAATCCCACACCAGGCAGACGGATCTCCAGCAACAAGTCGGGCGGGAAAAGCGCCAATCGCGTTCGGTTGATGGCCTGTATGGTGATGCCTGCACTGGCCTCTGCAATGAGAAATGGCAATCTCCAATCGGGGATGTGATGCCCAAAGAAACGGAGCCCGCGTAGAGACAGCCCCTTTGACATCTCCTCATCCTCCGGAGATAGATCGACACTTGGTGGCACGTTGACGCCCAGAACCCGCTCGGCCCCCATACGGCACACAACGTCCACCGGCAGGTTATTGAGCACGCCGCCGTCTACAAGCCAGCGTCCCTGATGATACATCGGCGAAAAGACCCCGGGGACGGACGAGGTTGCCAACATGGCCGGGATGATTGGCCCCCGGTCAAGGACAACTAACTCGCCCGTCTCGATATCGGCGCAGACAACTGAGGCAGGGATATCCAGAACCTCAAAGGTAACATCATCGCTGCCCAACAGGTCGGCCAGGAGATTGGCTGTTTTTTCGTGCCCAAACAGGCCTCGCCATTTCAGATCGGGTGAGGCGAGGTCAATGACGCCAATCTTTTCGCTGAAAGCAATCAGGTCGTCCAGTGGAATGCCGGCCGCGTACAGGCAAGCTACGATGCCCCCCATGCTTGTCCCCGCAACGACGTCGACGGGAACCCCAGCCTCCTCCAACACCTGCAACACGCCCAGATGTGCCAGTCCGCGCGCGCCGCCCCCACTGAGGGCCACGCCGATCTTGGACTCCATCAAACCGTTGTCCAGTACTTGGGCCGGCCGTAGTAGTCGTATAACCTGAGTTCGTACTCTCGATTCACGGGAGCAGACGGGTCAAACTCCGGGCTGTCCTTGACCATCTCTCTAGAAAGCCCCACATAGATATTCCTTTCCGGCCAAGTCACCGGGCCAGCCCACGAGGGCGACACCAGGACCTTTTCACCGGGCAGCCAGTCGTGCGTGTCGACCACGATGTAGCGGATGACCCACACCTCATCGTCGACGATCAAATCCGCCGCGTGACCTATCTCGCCATCGGAGGCCTGGATGTCGTACCCGATCACCTCGTTCGCGCTCCGCAAGCTAAGATCTCCCGACGATTCATCCTCCATTGATCTCTCGATCACCCGCACGGCAGCCCGAGCCCTGGCATCCCGCCAATAAGGCTTCCAGCCGTAATACTTATGCAGCTCCTCCTCCATCTGGCGAGAAACCGGCTTGTCCAGGTCTATGGAAGGGCTCTTTTCCACCTGCTCCTTTGTCAGCCGCACCGGAAACGCCTTGGATTCCCAACTTGGCGTATCGAGGACAGCCGGCGCAACGAGCGCCTTGCGACTCGACAACCAGCCTCCTGTATCGACCACCAGATATCGGACAATCCAAGCCTGATCGTCAAAGTAAAAATCGTGCACCTTACCGATTTCCCCATCCGCTGCATGGATTCCATAACCCACTAACTCTTTTAGACTTCTAAACATCGTTCCATCCTCCTCATATGATATAAACTTGCCAACACCAATGCCTAAATCTCGGACAATACCTCTCGCAGCCTGAGCGAGATTTGCTTCTCCCACCTATCGATACCCAGCACACGCACAACAAACCGGTACCCCTGCGTCGACATTGAACTGGGCAGCGTCGCCGCCGGGAATCTCAGAGTCGTGAACGAGACCTTCGACTCCCTGGCCGACATCCACAAAGACGCCAAACGGTGCTATGCTCGTGACAACGCCTTCAACGATATCCCCTTCGTGCAGCGTCTCAACAACCTGCTCCCACGGATCGGGCAGCAGACGCTTGCGGCTCAAGCCGATGCGCTCCTCCTCCCGATCCACGTCAAGCACGTACACCTCGACCTCATCGTCCACATCCAGCACATCGCTGGGATGTTCCACGTGCGCCCAATCCAGCTCCGAAATGTGAATCAGACCATCGATTCCGCCCAGATCGACAAAGACGCCAAAATCAACCAGGTTGCGCACGACGCCGGTTCGCACGTCTCCCTCCGTCAACTCCTCAAGCAGCTGCTCCCGCCTCTGGTGTTGTGCCATGAGTTCGGATAGGATCAAACGCCGTCGGCGTTGGTTTACTTCGATCACGACCAAAGATAGCCTGCGCCCCACCAGCTCGGACTTGGCTTGGCGGAGTTGCTTTCTATTCAGACCATTCGGGAGCGAGGTCAAGTGCGAATTGGGTACAAACCCCTGCAGGTGCCCGAATTCCACCAACACCCCGCCGCGGTTGACATCCACGACCTCGGCCTCAACGACCTCCCCACTATCCACGAGCTCCTGGACTCGCAGCCAGTCTTGCTCCTGCAATCCCTTGTTGAGCGATACTATGGCCCCCTCTCGACCTCCCCAGGGCTTTAAAACGACGACGGGGATAGTGTCGCCAACTTTCAGACTGGCGAGGTACTCCTCGTCATTCACCAGCTCCAGATCCCGTGGAAGGATGATTCCATCCCGCTTGGCCCCCAGGTCAACGACCATGTCATGATCGCCAATGGCTGCAATAGTCGCCTCCAAAACCTTGCCGCGACGCAGGCGCTCGCGGTCATACTCGCCGCTCTTGAGCAACTTTCTCAGGCGCTGGCGCAAATCACGGCTCTTTTGGCTCAGGCGGTTCCGTACGCCCGCTCCTCCTGGCGCTGACGCTGACGATGCCGCCGGACCGCCCTCCGGCGCGCCTTGCGCCGCTCCTCGCTCTTGGGAATAAAGTATCGTTTCTTCTTCACCCTGCTCAGGATGCGTGCGTCGGTCACTTTCTTGCGAAAGCGTGTCAACAGACTCTCGAACGATTCTCCCTCTCGCCTCACTACTGACCATTCGCTGAAATCGTTAGCGAAATCGTGAATTTCCTGGTACACTCAGGGTATGACTACCACTGAGTTGACCATCAAGAG
>JAFGED010000097.1 GCA_016931785.1 Anaerolineae bacterium | reverse complement strand
CTCAAGCCAACACCTCTCGCAATCTGCGGCGCGCCCGGAAGAGCCACGACTTGACGTCGGATAGTGGAACGTTCAGCGCCTCGCTCATCTCCTTGTAGGAGAGCCCTTGAAAGTGGCATAGTTCGATCACGGCGCGGTAATTGGGCGCTAACTTTGCGATTGCCGCGCGCAGTCGATCGGACATCTCGACGGCGATGGTCTGCGCTTCTATGTCGGGCGTTGTTTCGCTGCGTGTGGTTTCTTCGTCCATGTCTGCCTCTGGACGGCGGCGTTTGATCCAATTCAGCGCGGTGTTGGTGGTGATGCGGTAGAGCCAGGGCGCGAAGGGTCGCGTTGGGTCGAAGCGATCCAGTGCCTGGTAGGACTTGATGAACGCCTCCTGCGCCACGTCCTCTGCCTCCTGCCGGTTGCCTGTCATCCGGTACGCAATGTTAAAGACTGCTTGCTGGTAACGGACCACCAATCGGCCGAATGCGTCGGCATCCCCCTGTTGGGCGATCTGGATCAGCTCGATTTCTCCCGTCTCTTCCGGGCTTGTCATCGTCTTTTGCCGTGAGTCTCGTGCAGCAGGTTTGAGGCGTGATAGCCGTGTTGTTTCTGCTCTCGGAATACCACTACGATATACCACCTTTGGCTGATGTGGTCACGCTGCTTTGCGGGTATCATGTCTACAGGGTGGGGGGAGCGATTGACTGGCTCCCAAACCATGCGTGCATCTCTTACTTGTATTACAATCCATATGCCAAAATGTTGCGTGATACGGTTGCTTTGGCGTGCTGACATTATACTGTCATTCAACGGTGTATAAAATTGCTGTGTGAAGCGGCGCGGCCCTGGTTACCAAGTCCAGGTTGATTTTCCTTTTACAGTTTCCTAGTCGTGAGGTATAATCATCTTCCAGGTCGCGTTGCGACGCTGTCTGGTGACGTGTAAAGTGGCTCTTTCATAATTCTCATAGGTGGCCTGTCTGCTCGCAAAGGAGAAGCGGGGGGTGGGGCGGGCGCGAAGCGCCCGCCACACCCCCCTATCCATCCTTTCGGATGCAGGGCTAGTGAATTGCGAAAGGGCTCCAGTAAATTGAATAAGGGGGACAATAGCTATGTCTGAAGTTCAAGTCTTTGCCGAAAACGTGATTGGGAATATCGAGAGGGTCATCGTCGGCAAGCGTGCCACCGTCGAACTCGCCGTCGTCGGCTTGCTCAGCCAGGGGCATGTGCTGATCGAGGATGTGCCCGGCGTGGGCAAGACGATGCTGGCGCGCAGCTTGGCGTGCTCGCTGGGGTGTTCCTTTGGCCGTATCCAGTTCACGCCCGACATGTTGCCCAGCGACGTCACCGGCGTGTCCGTCTTTAATCAGGCCACGCGCGAGTTCGAGTTCCGGCCTGGGCCGGTGATGACCCAGATCGTCTTGACAGACGAGATCAACCGCGCTACGCCCAAGACTCAGGCAGCCCTCTTGGAGGTGATGGAGGAGCGACAGGCCACGGTGGACGGTGTGACGCACGTTTTGCCCAAGCCGTTCATGGTGCTGGCTACCCAGAACCCGATCGAGTACGAGGGTACCTTTCCGCTTCCCGAGGCGCAGCTTGACCGTTTCCTGCTACGTATCCGGTTAGGGTATCCTAACATGGATGACGAGATGTCCGTCTTGGATCGGCAGCAGTTCCACCACCCGATAGAGGATCTCGAGCCCGTGGTTACGGTGGAGGAGGTGCTCCAGGCCCAAGAGCTCATCAAGAACGTGTACGTCTCCCCTGCGGTGAAGCGCTACATCGTCGAGATCGTCGAACAGACCCGGCGCCACCCCGACGTGTACCTGGGTGCCAGTCCTCGCGGCAGCCTGACCCTGTATCGTGCCGGGCAGGCGCGCGCGGCCATGGACGGGCGGGACTATATGCTTCCCGACGACGTCAAGGCCTTGGCGGTCGCTGCTCTGGGGCACCGCGTGATTGTGGGGCCGCGGGCGAGGCTGCAGAACCTGACCTCGGAGAATATCCTGGAGGATATTCTCGAGGAAATGCCGGTGCCTGAAGGCGACCTGCGTACTCGGGAATGAGCTTGCATCTGAAGGCCTATCGGAGTAAAGGCTTTGTCCCCAGGTTTATGCCCTGCTCCGGGGTGAAAGTGGGTGCAAAAGCAGAGTCCAGATCCAAAAGAATGCTGGCGTGGGGCGCTTTTCGGTAGGCGGTAGGACTTTTGATAGTTTGGCGGTAGGCTTCGGGTAAGGTCGCTTCATGGCGAAAAACGTGTCCCAGGCAGAGCGGAAATCGACATCTCGCAAGATTAGGCTGAGGCTCAACATGTGGCTTTTGCCCGTTCTAGTTGGGTTGGTGCTGATCTTGCGATTTTCTGTGCCTTACGACGGCTGGACCGTTCTGCTGGTGGGGTTGGGGGGGGCATTGCTGGTCTGCTATCTGTGGACGCGGTGGCTGGCGCGTAGGGTGAGCTTTGCTCGTAGAATACGTTTTGGCTGGGTGCAGGTCGGCGATCAGTTGGAGGAGCAGTTTGAGTTGCGCAACGAGAGTTGGGTACCCGCTTTATGGGTCGAGATCATCGACCATTCTACGGTGCCCGGTTGCCCAGGCGGGCGAGGAAGCGGCGCGGAGAGCAGGTCGATAGTGCGGTGGCGCGAGAGCGCCGTTTGCGCGCGCCGTGGTCTTTTTAGCATTGGCCCAACTACATTGACGACGGGCGACCCTTTTGGCGTGTTCACGGTCAGTCAGTACTATCCCGAGAGCGTGTCTTTTTTGGTGTTGCCTCCTATCGTTCCTCTGCCGGGCCTGAGGATATTCCCCGGCGGGCGCTCTGGCGATGATCGTCCTCGCGCCGATGCTCCAGATCATACGGTCAGTGCCTCTAGTGTGCGGGCGTATGTCCCGGGTGACAGTTTGCGTTGGGTCCACTGGCGCACTTCGGCGCGTCGGGATTCGCTTTTTGTGCGGCATTTCGACGGCGTTCCGGCCGGGGACTGGTGGATCATACTGGATATGGATCAGTGTGTGCAGGTGGGGGAGGGGCAGCACTCGACTACAGAGCATGGGGTGATCTTGGCGACGTCGCTGGCCGATCGAGGGTTGCGTGCCAAGCAAGCGGTGGGGTTGGTAACGCAAGGTCGGGATCTGTTGTGGCTCCCTCCTAAGGAAGGCGACTATCAACGTTGGGAGATCCTGCGCGCGCTGGCCCTGGTATCTCCGGGCTCTACCTCCCTTTCGGAGCTTTTGGCAAAAGAGGGCTCTGCTTTTGGTCCGAGTGCCAGTCTCGTCATCATCACATCTGCCGTGGATGGCGGTTGGATTGAATCCCTCGTGCCTCTGCTCAGACGGGGTATCGCGCCCATAGTGCTGTTGCTGGATCCTGTTTCCTTCGGTGGCGCTGGCGATGTGCGGGGAATAGTGGGTTTGCTGGCAGACCTAGGGGTCCCGCACCACGTTGTCACGCGTGATTTGCTTGATCAACCTGAAGCTCGTCCCGGACGGGGGGGGCATTGGGAGTGGCGGGTTTTGGGCACCGGGCGGGCAGTGGCTGTTCGCCATCCCCTTGACACGCATTGGAAGGTGTTATCGTGATCGGCGTTGTCGCACGATTACTGCGGTGGGCGTCGCGCCTCTTGGGATTTCACAACCTGCTGGCATTGGGGTTACTGGTTATTATAGTGATCACTGTGGCCGCAGGGATTGTGGGGGCGGTGGAAGGCCTCGATGCGTTGTTGTTGATAGCCGTGGCGTTGCTCGGGATGCTGGTGGGATGGGGCCTGGCTTCGACACCGCTGTCTGCTTGGAAGGCGAATGGTTTGTCTTTTGTGTCCGGTTTTGTGGTGTTGTTCCTGCGCGTCGGGCGGCTGGGAAGGGACCTGGTGGCGCTGGCACAGGCTTTGATCGCCCTATTCGCAAAGGCCTGTTTGTGGGTTTTGCTACTGGTCATTCTCCGGGAGCCGCCGAATTTTGCACTCCCCTGGACACCTGTGCCGACGGCTCTGGCGGGCTTGTGGAATGATGTCAGTGTACTGATGCTTCGGGTATACACTTGGTTGCAGTCAGTGATCACCGGCGAACCGGCTTTTGATCCCGTGGCTGCGACTTTGGTGTGGGGGTTGGGCTTGTGGCTCGTGGCGGCTTGGGCTGCCTGGATGCTGCGCCGGCATGCCAGGCCGCTGTTGGCGATTGCTCCGGCTGGCGTTTTGCTGCTGGCCACGCTCTCTTACAATTGGGGCAATACGCTGGGTATTTTGGTATTGCTGGGGGCGGCGTTGTTGCTGTTTGCGCTGACGGCCTACACCGTCCGCCAGCGCCGGTGGTTGGCTGCCGGGATAGATTCCCCCGCCCTGGGCAGTGAAACGACGGTGGCGGTGATCCTCGTCTCGTCGGTGCTCGTGATCTCGGCCGCTGTGGCGCCTTCGATTGTGTTTCGAGATATCGTCGAATTTGTGGAACGGCTGGGTTCTGGCCAAGCGGCTGGCGAAGGCGATCTCGGCGATTTGCCACGGCAAGTAGTTCCCCCTTCACAGATGGAAAAGAGCCACTTTGGAGATTTGCGGCAGGGAGGATTGCCGCGCAGTCATTTGCTCGGTTCTGGCCCGGAGCTTTCCAGACATGTGGTGATGTTGATCAGTACGGGGCAGTTTCCGCCGAACTTGCCTGAGGGGATATCGGTAGATGTGCCGCGTTACTATTGGCGCAGTATCTCATACGATGTGTACACTGGGCGTGGATGGAAAACGGGTGCGCCGGAGACGGTGGATTACCAGGCGGGTGTGACACTTACCGTGACGACCTTTGAAGCCCAGCGTGAGATGCGACAGGATGTGAGGATCATCGGAGATGTGGGGGGCTTGCTTCATGCTGCCGGCGCGCTGCTCTCGGTTGATCAGGATTACACCGTCGCGTGGCGTTCACCAGAGGATATGTTTGGGGCGACGCTTGAGTCGACCAGCTATCGGGCTGTTTCACTGGTCTCTGGCGCCACCGAAGAGCAGCTGCGGGCTGCAGGTAGTGATTACCCGGAGTGGGTGCGGGCTCGTTATCTACCTTTGCCGGATACAGTTTCCGACCGTGTCGTGGGCTTGGCGCGTGATCTGACGGCTACTGAGCCAACGCCTTACGACCGGGCGATTGCCATTGAGGCCTACCTGCGGAAGTATTCTTACAACCTCGACGTGCCGTTGCCTCCACCTGATGTGACTGACGTCGCCGATTATTTCCTCTTTGAGCTGCGAGAGGGGTATTGCGATTACTATGCCACGTCGATGGTAGTACTGGCTCGCGCTGCGGGCTTGCCGGCACGGCTGGCGATGGGGTATACGTCCGGCACCTACGACTTCTACGATGCGGTTTATCGAGTTACCGAGGCCGATGCCCATGCCTGGGTCGAGATTTATTTTCCCAACTATGGCTGGATAAACTTTGAGCCAACGGGTGGCCTTCCTGCTATACGCCGTTACTCTCAGATAGACCTACCCCCGGACTTGCCTGCTGCGGGAGAGTCGCCAGAATCGACGGGGATAGGTTGGGGGGAATTGGGGCGCCTCGCGCAGCTAGCCTGGTGGATTTTACCTATCCTGCCGCTGTTGGCAGGGGGCATTTGGCTGGCTTTGGATGATTGGCGTTTGCGCCGCTTGGGGACGTCGCGGGCTGTGGCGACGCTTTATGGTAGATTGCGGCATCATGGGCAGAGGTTGGCCGTGCCAATGCGGGCGGGTGATACGCCCTACGAATTTGCCGAGGTGTTTGCAGAGTGGTCGAAGAAGCAGGCGCGGAAGGAGCGCTGGGGCATGGTGCTGGCGGATGCAGTTTCGGAGGTGCGCCGCCTGGTCGATCTCTACGTGAAGGTTGCTTACACTGCTCGTCCTGTGGGATCGATCGAGCTCTGGTACGCGTTCCAGTCCTGGAGGAAGCTGCGATGGCGGCTGTGCTTTGCCCGGATATTGCAAGGTCGGCGGTCATTGTCCGAAAAGTCGCGGCGTGCGCCCGGCTAGTTTTCGTGTGTGACGCTCTGCTGGGGGCGCTCGCGAGCGCCCCCGTTTGTTTGTATGGGGTCGGTGGGTATCCTTGCCCTGGCACTATTTATCACTTTCGAGTACAATCAGTGGCGCGTTCTGGGAATGCCTGATGCAATTTAGCCCCCCGGCAGTCTGTAGACACGGTTTCCAAGCCACGCGCGATTCTGGAAATCGGGCCCACTGCAGAGATTGAAACTCCTCTCCAGGCAAACGTGTGCAAATTGGCTGAGGTGAGTTCATTTAGCAAAAGTATCGGGTGGTTAGGATGCGGTTCAAAGGCCGCTCGATTTCTGTAAGGAGAGGATGGTTCAGGACTAGGTATGGCGGGAACGATACAAAGACCTTCTGGGCGCAGGTGGGTAATTCCCTTTTTGTCGATTTGGACGGGCCAGCAGATCTCTCTGGTCGGCAGCCGGGCTGTGCGCTTTGCAGTGATATTCTGGCTGGCTCAGCAGATGGAGGCGCGTTCTCCGGAAGCCGCGCCGATGGTGCTTTCTCTGACGATGCTGGCCTCGGTCGTGCCTCAGGCGCTGGTTTCCCTGCTTGCCGGCGCCTACGTCGATCGCTGGAACCGGCGTCTCGTCATGCTCGCGGCCGATAGCATCGTTGCCCTGGCTTCGTTATGGCTGGCGTATAGGTTCTGGATCGAGGCCACACAAGGTGATGCGCCTGTACAAGTCTGGCACATTTATATCGTCATGATGATACGCTCGCTGGCGACCGCCTTCCATTTGCCGGCGATGACGGCTTCAACCTCCCTGATGGTGCCCGAAAAACACTTGTCCCGGGTAGCGGGGTTCAATCAGACGATGACGGGCCTGCTGGACATGATCGGCCTGCCGATAGGGGCCCTTTTGTTCGATACCTTGCCGCCGTTCGGGTTCGTGTTTTTCGATGTGGTGACGGCCTTGCCTGCCGTGCTCATGCTGGCCGTGGTGCGCATCCCCCAGCCACGGCGTGAGGTGAAGAGGAAGCCGGATGGCTCGGAGCCTCACATCCTGTACGACATCTGGGAGGGTATACGCTACGTCTGGCACTGGCCGGGCGCGATGCTGCTCGTGGGTATGGGGATGCTGGTCTATTTCGTGCTGGCGCCCACGGCGGCGCTGCCATCTCTGTTGGTGATCCGTCACTTTGGCGGTGGGGCGCAGGAGACGGCCTGGTTCGAATTGAGCTGGGGCATTGGCGTTTTGTTGGGTGGCCTGATCTTGGGGGTGTGGGGTGGTTTCCGCCGCCGGATTTACACACCGCTGATGGGACTGGCGCTGCTGGGCGTTGGTTTCATCGTGGTGGGCTTGGCGCCATCCGGGGCCTTTTGGCTGGCGATGGTGGGTAACTTTGTGGCCGGGTTCATGAACTCGATGATCGTCGGGTCGATGTACGCGGTGTTACAGGCGAACATCGACGAAGATATGCAGGGGCGCGTGTTTACGCTGATCGGGCTCAGCATGGCGACGGGCTTTGTCAGCCTGCTCATCGCTGCCCCGGTGACCAATCTGGTCGGCGTGCAGCTATGGTACCTGATCGGCGGGGTTGCCTGCTTGGTGTTGGGATGCGCTGCGTTCTTCGTGCCCGCGATCGTGCGCATCGAGCGGACCGGGGGAAAGAACCGGCTGCCGCCGCTGCTGATGACCTCCGACCCCGATTCCTTCGCCCGCTCTACTATCGTCGAGCGCAAGCCGCACATCATCCGCCAGGTCATCGCCGATAACGATTATCCGCCTGATATCGTGGCCGCGTTGGATGCGTTCAGAGAGGAGATCGCCTCGCAGCCTATACGCCCGCTGAGTGAGCAGGCTCTAGACGTTGCTTCTTGGAACGAAGAGCTATCCAAGTATGAGGGCAAGACGTGGCTCGGGGTGGGGTGGTACTTTGCCGAGGCCCTCTTTTACCGCCGCTTGTTGGAGGCGGTGCGCTACTTCCAGCCCGGCCCGTGGGAAGGGCGCGATCCTTTTGCAGTACCAAAGCGCAGTCACATAGAGCGGGCTGTGGCGCACTTTGCCGCCGGATGGGATCAACTCGCAGCCGCCGATCCAGAGACTGGATTCGAGGCGCTGCTGCATTCGTGCCTGTGGGGCAACCGGGCCGACCTGAGCAATACTACCGTCAAGGTCGGGGCGCAGGGCGGCCTGGCGGCGCGCGATGAGCGGCACAATCTGCTCGTCGATCACACGGACGCGGTAAAAGAGCTGGTGATGGGCGGTTTGCAGCGCGTCGATTTCATCAACGATAACGTCGGACTCGATCTGATCTTTGACATCGCGCTGGCCGACTTTTTGCTCGTTCAGGGTTGGGCGCGCGAGGTGGGTTTCCATCTCAAGGATAGACCGTTTTTCGTATCCGATGCCAACCCCTCGGACGTGCGCCTGACGCTCTCCTTGCTGCGGGACGCGCACGAACCGCTGGTGCGGGCCTTTGGCGCTCGGGTGGAGGATCACGTGGCGGGCGGGCGCTTGGGCTTGAGGGATGATCCGTTCTGGACAAGCTGCCGGATGTTCTGCGATTTCCCGCCGCCGCTGCGGGACGATTTGGCGCGTGCGGATTTGGTGATCTTGAAGGGCGACGTGAACTACCGGCGGCTTCTGGGGGATCGGCATTGGCCGCATACGACCCGCCTGGAGGACATTGCCGGTTATTTTCCCGCGTCGTTTCTCGTTCTGAGGCCACTCAAGGGCGAGATCATGGTCGGGTTGCAGCCGGGGCAGGCGGAGGCGCTGTCCGCCGAGGATTCCGACTGGTTGATCGACGGCCAGCGGGGAATCGTGCAGTTTGTATCCCCGAAGCGAACGCCACCCGGGAGGTGATGATGACGCAGCCTAAAAAACGCTCGCGCAAGCGGGTAATCGTCGCCGTCGTGGGAACGTGCCTCGCCTTGCTCTGTGTTTGCCTGGGTGTGATCGGCGGCTGGCTCTTGATCGGGGAAGGTGGGCGGTCTCCCCTGCGCGATCTGTTGCCCAACCAACTGACGGAAAAGCACAGCGACCGTATCTGCCTGGGGTCGGACCTGGTGACCAGGCTCGAGCGCTTGGGGCCAGAGCTGCAGCGCTACGATGCGTTCCTTGATCAGCTCAGCGAGGAGGCTCGTGAGAACGTCTGCTGGCGGACGGCGGAGCGGGTGTATGGGGGGAATAAGGGAAAGGTGTGAACCGATCTGGGCCTGGGATTTGCCCAGATCGCGGAGCGGTGTATACTATAGTTGTGGCGGAGTAGCGGCAGCCGCCGTAGTTACTTCATCAGCGCCTGCGTGCTGTCGAGGTTTGCCTTGAGCGGAGTTGAAAGGCTTACCTCACACGCGGGCGTTTCGTTTGATCTGTGCGTGCTAGGAGGCTTTTGATGGCAGCCAAGACCAAAGCACAACTTCTCGAAGAGATAAAATCCCTTGGGAATGAAAATCGCCGGGCTGAAAGCTCCCTACGCCGGCGAACGGACGATCTTTTGGCTATCCAGAAGAAACTGGACGCCTTTTCTCACACGCTCGCCAACGATATCAGAGAGCCGCTGGGACGCGTCGTCAGCTTTGCCCAGATGCTGGAGAAGGACCGTTCGGAGCTTTCGGACGAGGAGTTGGAGCACTATCTGCACGCCATCGTTCAACGGGGATGCGAAGTCGTCGCCGCCGTCGACGAGTTGCTGGCGGTGCAGGCTGCTCCTTCCACGGAAATAGCTGAGGAGATTGGGCCTCTCGATATGGGGCGCGTCGTGGCCGGCGTCCTGGAGCGTATGGCGTACATGGTCCGGGAGTATCAGGCAAAGGTTATCGTACCGGCAGATTGGCCGGTGGCCTTGGGGCATGGCCCGTGGGTCGAGGAGGTGTGGGCCAACTTGATCAGCAACGCCATCAGGTACGGCGGGCAGCCGCCGCGCGTCGAGTTGGGCGCGGAGTCGAAGGACGGCTCGATCCGCTTCTGGGTGCGCGATAATGGTCAGGGGCTGGCCCTGGAGGAGCAGGTCAGGTTGTTTACCAGGCGTGATCGGAATCCGGCCACCGAGTACGGATTGGGGCTGACGCTCGTGCAGCGTATTATGGAAAAGCTCGGCGGGCAGGTAGGCGTGGAGAGCGAGGTGGGGCGGGGCAGCCTCTTTTATTTCACCCTGCCCGCGCCTAGATAGGTGGAGGAGAGAACCGGGCCGGGCAACCTTCGCAAGGTTGCGTGTGCAAATAGGCGCTAAAAACAAAGGCTTCACAGTTTTCGGAGTTTGGGTTCCCCGAGCGGTGGAAGCACTCTGACATACACATCGCGACATACTGCCCGCCCACCGTCAGCGTGGGCGGGCCTGTTATGTGGAAAAGCCGGAGAACCCCATTTCCCCAACCCTGGTGGGCGTCTATGATGGCTGGGAAATCGTGGAAGGCGTCGCCGTGGCCGGGGCAGGTCCGGGAAAGGTCCTGGCCTATATCCTGGGAGAGTACTGGGATGACGAAGAACAATGGCGAAATGGGCTGGCCGTCTTGGACGTTTCCGATCCTGCCCACCCGGTCGAGGTCGGTTTTCACAATTTCATGACGGAGAGCTATGCGGTGGCAGTGGCAGAAGGAGGCTCGGGCCAAACCTACATCTACGTTGCCAACATGGAGGGAGGATTGGCCATCTTGCGGGTGAGATACCATCTTTTCTTGCCACTTGTGCTGCGCAACAGTCCATAGGCCTGAGAGGGAAGAGGGGATGTTGTCCAACGGACGGCACCGGCATCTCCTCGTCCTGCTTGCAACACTCAACCAGGTGCTGCGCCGAAGCCGACGCCTATTTGGAGATTCACCGGTCGGCCCTGATCCTGGCCTGCCGCTCCGGGTCGGCGGGGATAGAGAGGGTGTCCAGCCGGGTCATGCCGCTATCTAGCAAGGTCATCATAAATGCGGCATCGGATGGGTTGAACTGCGCTTCGTCTCCCGCGACCACGTAAACCGACGACGTGTGCGCCCCGAGCAGGGTCGGCCTGCCCTGTGCCAGAGCATGTGCCGGCCGACGCAGCGGGCCGCCAGTCACGCGCTGCCGTCCAGGCGCAGATTGGTTTTCACCGTAAGCTGTCGCGCCCCTGGCTCGCACGTCTCAGCGGCGACCGGCCGGCCGTTGACCACGATTTCCAGCGTGTGGAACGGCAAGACCGACTCGGCCCGCGCCTCGACGCCCAGCCTGCCGCCTCCGGCCGGCAGGCGGATCTCATCCCCAACCACCTTGCCCTCGACCGTCAATCCTACGATGGGGCCGGTCGTGGTAAACGTCCGCCCGGCGCGCACCGCTCTGGCCCAGTTGGTCACCGCCTCGTTGATCTCGAAGCGGCGGCGGATCGGCTGGCGGCGCTCGGAGCCATCGGCTTAGAGCAGCACGTAATTGGCAAGGTGCTCGCCCGGCTGCGGGATGGCCATGAGCGATGAAACTCCAATGTAACCGAGCTGTAACTCACACAGATCGAATTATGGCGTATGTTTGGTGTTGGGATAGATGCAGCCCGGAGGGATTGTTATGGGAAGAGCAAGTGCCGAAACACATGAGCAAGTCGAGGTCGAACGACTATTGGCTGCCCTTGAACGCCGTAATGCGCAGTTCCGGACCGCTGCTGAAGTTGCGCGGGCAGCAAGTGGCCTTCTCGATCCAGATGAGTTGATCCGCCGGGTGGCGGACTTGGTCTGCGACCGGTTCAACCTGTACTACGCGGGCCTATTTCTCGTGGACCAGACCGGCGAGTGGGGATATGATCAAAATGGTCAGCCAGAGCCAGGGCGGTGGGCGGTGCTGAGAGCTGGCACAGGCGAAGCAGGGCAGCAGATGCTGGAGAAGGGACACAAGCTGGAGGTCGGTGGCACATCCATGATCGGCTGGTGCATCGCCCACAAACAAGCCCGCGTCGCGGCGGATATCAGCCAAGACCCTATACATTTCGATAACCCCTGCTTGCCAGAGACGTGCTCCGAGCTGGCGCTGCCCCTTATCAGTCGTGGCGAGGCCATCGGTGCCATGACGATCCAGTCCACCCAACCAGCCGCCTTCTCCGACGAAGACGTCACCGTGTTTCAGACCATGGCCGATCAATTGGCCTACGCCATCGCGAACGCCCACCTGTACCGCCACGCTCAGCGAGAAATCATTGAGCGCAAAAGGGCCGAGGAGGAGCTGCGCCAATATGCCGCCGAAATCGAGGCACGCAACGAGGAGTTGGACGCCTTCGCCCATACCGTGGCCCACGACCTTAGAGAGCCACTGAGTCTTCTTATCCTCGGTATTGCGATACTGCTGGAAGACAAGCCCGAGACTCTGAACAACGATGTGCGGGGCCGCCTGAACCTCGTCTCGCAGGCCGCGCACAGGATGCGTAACATCATTAGTGAGTTGCTGCTACTGGCCAGCGTGCGCAAAGCGGAAGTGGCGATCGAGCCACTGGATATGGTGGATATCATGACCGAAGTCCAACAGCGCCTGGTCTACGTGATCGAGGAGTATGAAGCCGAGATCGTCCTGCCCAAGAGTTGGCCTGTAGCGTTGGGTCACGGGCCGTGGGTTGCGGAAGTATGGGCCAACTACCTCAGCAATGCCATCAAGTATGGCGGCCAGCCACCCCGCATAAAGCTGGGGGCGATGGCGGAAGGGGATGGCATGGTGCGCTTTTGGATATGTGACAACGGTCCCGGTCTCACACCGGAGGAACAGGCCCGCCTCTTCGCCCCCTTCACACGGCTCGACCAGGCGCGCGCCAGGGGACATGGGCTGGGGTTATCCATCGTGCGGCGCATCGTGGAAAAGCTGGGTGGACAGGTAGGGGTGGAGAGCAAAGTGGGTCAGGGAAGCACTTTTTCGTTCACTCTGCCGGCCAGTGACCAGGCAACCCGGACCTAGGATTTGTTAAAGGTAACTACTCGGCCCTGTTGCGCAGTTGCCTTTCGCGACAAAAAGAGGAGGAAGGCGGGGGGGGGCGAGGGCGGCGCCTGTCCTGAGCGAAGCCGAAGGATCGTCGCCCTCGAGCCCCCATCTCTCCCTTTTTTGAGCGAGGGCCACTGCTCGGGCGAATAGCCTGAGTAGATACTGTTAAAGAATAACTTCCCTCGCCCAAGCTCAAGCGGCATAATCATGTAGACATCCTTGCCAGTTGAGACCCGTAAAAGCTTGT
>JAFGED010000448.1 GCA_016931785.1 Anaerolineae bacterium | reverse complement strand
ACGCGGCGGAAATCCAGGTCGCCGATGCCGGCGTCGTCGGCGCTGCCGCCGATGGTAAAGCGGTGCGCGTCCCAGGCAGCGTCCACCACCGCACGCGCCCAGGCTGCGTTGGCGTTGGGCGGCAGGAGCACGTAGGTGCGCGCGTAGGGAACGCGCGGTTTGCCTCTGGGCGGGTTGGGCTGCAGCGGTGGCTGGCCGGGCAGCCCGGGCAGCGCTTCCAGAGCTGTCTGTAGATGTCTGGGTTTTTCCGCCTCCAGGGGGACGTAGATGGTGCCCGGATAGTGCGTTCTGAAAAAGGCGCGCAGGTCGTCGCCCCAGGCGGAGGGGTTGACCGCGACCACGCGGCGGAAATCCAGGTCGCCGATGCCGGCGTCGTCGGCGCTGCCGCCGATGGTAAAGCGGTGCGCGTCCCAACCTGCCTCTACTACGACGCGCGCCCAGGCGGCACCCGCGCTCGGCGGGAGGAGCACGTAGGTGCGCGCGTAAGGCTCTCTGGGCAGCCCGCGCGGCGGCGGTAGCGGGTCGAGGTAGGGGCGTGGGTTGAGGTAGTCGGCGTTGGCGGGCAGCTTTAGCCCGTCGATCTTTAGCGAGAGGTGCAGGTGCGGGCCGGTGCTCGCGCCGGTGCTGCCGGCGGTGCCCATGGGTTCTCCGGCCTGCACGCGGTCGCCCACGTTCACGGTCACGTGCGTCATGTGTCCGTAGAGCAGGGTCACCTGTCCCACGTCCTCTACCTGGCTGGTGATGGTGGCATGGTGGCCGTAACCAGTCTCGATCATCTGCTTGCGGGTGACCGTGCCCCCCAGGCAGGCGCGGATAGGGGAGCTGGCGGGGTCGTCGTGCTTGACCTGCATGTCGGTCCCGTTGTGCCCGCCGCGCAGCGAGTTGTTGAAAGAGGATTCGTAATAGCCCTGCTGATTCTCGCCGTAGAACTGGGTATAGTGGTGGAACTCGGTGGGCCAGGCAAAGCGCATCGCTGCCGGGTGTGGCATGGAGGCGCGGGCGGCGACCCGCTCGGCGGTTGCCCGTGGTTGGCCGTCGCTGTCTATCCAGGCTTGAGATGCATAGGCAGGATCCGGCGAGCGCAGGATGAACCCGTAGGCGGCCTGCACGCGCGGCCAGTTGGCCGCGTTGCCCGGCCAGTCTTGATAGCAGCCGTCGTACTGGCTGCAGGTGAAATAGAACTCGGCATACTGGTCGCCCTTAGCGGTGCTGGAAGTGCCGGTGTTGACGTTAGCGAACTCGGAGATGACCAGCGGCTTTTCTCGAAAAGTCTCCAGGTAGCGGCGAATAAAGCTCATGCCGCTATCGAATCCGCGCAGTCCGGAGAGGCTGTCCCAGTAGACGTGGCAGCAGAGAAAGTCGGCCTCCCGCGCGGCGGCGGCGCAGCCCTGTAAAAAGCTGTCCTGGGCGATAGCGGCTGTGGCCTCTGCCTGGTGGGGTGGCGGTGGCGTGAGGCCGGGGAATCCTGCCCGCACCTGGGGGCCGAAGGTGGTTTTCAGGATTTCCCTGACGGCGACGAACCACTGGCCAAAGGCGGCCGGGCTGTCCCAAGAGACGCCGTATCCCCGGTCGGGCCGGTTGGGCTCGCCGTGTATCTCGAACGCTTGTGCGCCGGCCCGGACAAAACCCTCTATCGACGAGGCGAAATAGTCGACGAAAGCCTGCGGTGAGGTGGGGTGTTCGCTTGGCTCCGGGCTGAGCATCTGGACCAGGAAGGTGTGGATGCCGTTATCCCGGTAGATGGCGAGATCGGAGGGCGGGTTGACGATAGCGCGCAGCTTGACGGCCTCCAACTTTGCCTGGCGAATGACGTCGAGGTCGGCTGCGGTAACAGGCCCGTTCCCGACCAGTAATCCGGCTTTTGCAGGTTGCATATCGCGCTCCCTCCGTTAGGGCGTCTCCCCCTCGATGAAGCAGATGATGCCTGCCGCGATGCCTTGGGCCACTACGTTTGGCTTTTTGGTGAGCATCTCGCGGTCGGCGAACATGAAGCCGGTCTCGATGATGGCTCCTGGTGTGTGGCCGTTGATCTCGTAGAACGTATGGTAGTGACTCATGTCGTCGGTGATGCTGTTGGCGTGAAAGTACATACCGGTGTGGGCTTGGTAGCGTTTCTTGAGACACGCGACCAACCGGTCTTCTGCCTCGGGCACCATGCTGTTTGCGACGCGGGCCACCTTGAACCCGCTGGCCGGCGGCGTGGCGTTGGGAATCTCGTCGCACGAGTCGGCGTGGATCGAGACGAGTGCGTCGGCGCGATAATCTCCCAGCCGGCTGTCGAACTCCTCCAGCAGATCGACCTGATATTCTCGCGCCTTCAATAGGTTGGCCACGCGCTCGGCGACGTCAAAGTTGATATCGACTTCCCGCAACCCATCCGGGCATATCGCGCCCGTGTCGCTTCCCCAGTGGCCGGCTACGATGCCGACGCGCGGCGGGGCGGGGGATGGCGTTATACTTGGAGGCAGTGTCGCGGGAGGGGGTTGGGTTGGTGCGGAGGATGGCGAGGGTGGGGCGGTCGAAAAGATGGACGCAGGGGCGATCTTGGGTGTGGGTTCGGCGAGTTGCTGAACCCCCAGAAAGCCGTAGGCCATCGCGCCGATGGCCGCCACGCAGGATGTGACGACGATCAGGCGCGAGGCGTTGAGTGCGGCGCCCGAAGATTTCTCGTAAGCGGATGACGATGTGTGACCGCCTGAATGACGTGCCACCTTGGCCTCTCCCCTCCGCTTTCTATCTTACTCTGGATTAGGTGAGAAGTCAATTGTGATTTTTAGTGACTACTCAGCCCTGCTTCACAGTTGCCTTTCGCGACAAAAAGAGGGGGAGAGCTGGGGGCCACTGCTCGGGCGAACAGCCTGAGTAGGGGTGTGTTTGTACTTTGGGGCATCCAAGCTCGCTGCACAAAAACGAGATTCGCAAGCGCGCAGTTTGGGCGCAAGCCCGACAAGTCGCCCTAGCATCACAACCCATACATATGGCGGCAGACTACTGCTTGCTCCCCTGGATGACTTATCGTCACTTGGAGCAAATCGTTGACTGGAGTCCCTCCACATCTGGGAAAATGCTGCTGATTCGCCCCATATATGGGGGAGATTTTCCTCATTGCTTTTGACTCGGTTCGACCGAGGTGATGACAAGTCACTCAGGGGCTTGCTCTCTATATGCGGCGGTCGATAGTATAGTATTGCCCTCGAAAAACTATCACAACCGCGAAGATTTTTGGGACACGGATTTCACGGATAAACACGGATGGGGATTTTTTT
>JAFGED010000096.1 GCA_016931785.1 Anaerolineae bacterium | reverse complement strand
GCCGCTCTCGAAACCCCCATCTCTCCCTTTTTTGGGATGAGGGGCACTGCTCGGGCGAATGCCTGAGCAGTTACGGAAAATCTTCTCATCGTGTCGGGGCCGGGGACCGATGGCAGGACTCCGGCTCCGGTTTTTGTTGGAAATGAAGGAACGCGAGGAAATTCGGGAAACGGCGAAATGCGCGAGACAGCTCGAATCTACCGGTATTGTGCTGGCCGGCGGGGCCAGTCGGCGGATGGGCCGCGATAAGGCGTTCCTCGAATTAGACGGTCGTCCGCTGATCGCGCTCGTCGTCGAGCGGATGCAAGAGGTGTGCGCCGAGGTGTTGATTGTAGCGGGCGACGTGCGGCCTTACGCCGGCTTGGGGCTTCCGTTGGTGGAGGATCGCTTCCACGGCGTTGGTGTGTTGGGAGGATTGCACGCCGGGCTGGAGGCCGCGGCCCACGAACTGGCTCTCGCGGTGGGTTGTGACATGCCTTTCCTGAACCCCGATCTCTTGAGGGCCTTTGCAGGCTGGGCGGAAGGGTTTGATGTGGTCATGCTGCGCCGGGACGAATACGTGGAGCCCTTGCACGCGGTCTACCGGCGTACCTGCCTTCCGGCGCTGGAGGCGGCCATCCGCGCCGGTCAGCGGCGGATCATCTCGTTTTTTCCCGATGTGCGGGTTCGCTACGTAACCCCTGTAGAAATTGCGCCGTTTGACGAGGCCCTGCGCTCTTTTAAGAACGTCAACACACCGGAAGAGTGGAGGATGGTATTGGCCGGGCAAGGGAAAAGGTCGTGATAGGCCAGGAGGGTGTGCTGAAATGATGTGTTTGCAGGCGACTGCCTGTGTGATATAATCGTTTGCCGAGGTGAAGACATGAGATCTACACTGCGAATTCTCTTGGCCATCGTCATTCTGCTGGTAGCCCTGGGTTGTGGCCTGCTACCCACTCCTGGTGCGTCGACGGTGACGCCTTTCGTGCCGGGGAGCACCTCTGCGCCGACGGAGCCTGTCGTACCGACAGGGGAGCCGCCCACCGGTGTGCCTTCAACGCAGCCCCCGACCTCAGCGCCGACGACGACTCCCGTTCAGACCGGGTTGTGCGCGAGCAACTTGGGGGATTTTGCCGTGGCCGGACTTGCAGATATCTACGATGACGTCCACGTGCTGCAGCTGGCCGTGCCGCCGGGTTGGGAACGGTTGTGGGCAGCGTACAGTGTAGGAATGCGCCCCTTTGACCCCCTGCGCAGCCACTTTTTGGCTATCTATGCCTGTGGTGTGTCGGGGGATTGGATCGAGCGGGCGCGCGTCAATCTGGATGACGTCAACCCCCCTGATATGGACCCGGCCACGCCCGACTTTATCGCCGAGGGCAGTGTGACCCAGGTGCAGATCGATCCATCCCGCATTTGGCTGACGGTAGATGGCGGCGTCGGCGCGCATGGCGGCACGTTCCAACTGCTCAGTTTCGACGCCGGTATGGCGCTGCACGGCCACGTCTCCGGCGTCGGGGCCAGCCCCGGCGTGGGCAGCGTATCTGACGTGAACGGCGACGGCGTGAATGACGTCGTCCTGGATCAGTCGGACGCTTACGTTTTTTGCTACGCCTGCGGCGTGCGCAAGGTTCATTTCCGCGTGTTCTATTGGGATGCTCCCGGTTACCGTATTTTGGAGGCGCGAATTGATTATTTCTACATGGGTCAGCCCCAGCCGATGCGCGACGTGGTCAACCCGGCGGTGGACATGGCGAACGCCGGGTTGTGGAAGGACGCGCTGGTCAAGATCGCCGAGGCCCGCGCCCTGGCGCCCAGCTACCCCGAGTGCAACGTCCACACACTGGACTGGGATTATGCGCTGATCAAGCTACACGCCGACGCGATGGCGGCTGACTCTGTATCGGGCACCTACCCGCTGCTCAGCCGCGTCTTTTACGGTGACTATGCGGCGGCAGTGGACCTGATGCGGCCGTATGCGCCTGGCCAGATTTTCGACAACGTCTCGTCGCCGCTGATCGTCGGGACGCCGGCGGAGGGCTGGCAGGACGCCCTGGCGGGGTATCTCGTCGAAAGCGCCGACGCGGCGCTGGGGGTCAAACCCGACCTGGCGGAGGCGTATTTTCTGCGTGGCTGGGGCCGGTACCTGCTCAATCCCGCTAGCCCGCAGGCCCGCGCCGACGTGCATCAGGCGGCGGCATTGCGCCCTGGCGACGCGTTCTTTGCCGGGTGCGCGGCGTACTTGCCATGACTTTTGCCCATGCTGATCAATTACGCTTTGGGCTTTTGGCAGGGAATGACCTATGAGTGAACTGTTTGAACCCACGATCGTCGTTTTTCTCTGCAACTGGTATTACCACGCGGCAGTTGACAGCCTCGCATCAGTGCCGCCCAACGTTCTTCCCGTCCGTGTGCTTTGCAGCGGGCTGGTATCGCCAGAGATGATTCTGCGCACCTTTCGCATCGGCGTCGACGGGGTGCTGGTCCTGGGCTGCAGCGCCGGCGATTGCCACTATGTCAGCAGCGGCTATCACGTCGCCACGCGCGCGCCGCTGGTGCGCGACCTGGTGGACTATGTCAGCATCCACCCCGGCCGGCTGCGGTTGGACCGGGTGTCATTGGAAGAACCGCTCAAGTTTGCCCAGGTGATGCAAGAGTTCGTCGAGGCGGTGCGGGCGCTGGGGCCGATCGGGGCAGTATTAGCCAGTTCGGGGGATCAATGACCAAAGGTCATTCGATTTCCGCTCGGCACATTCACATCAAAGGCATTGTACAGGGGGTGGGGTTCCGCCCCTTTGTCTATAACCTCGCCGCCGAGCTGGGTCTCGAAGGTTGGGTGCTCAACAGCTCCTCCGGCGTAGAGATTCAGGCCCTAGGGCCGGGGTACGTGCTGGACGAGTTTGTCGAGCGGCTCATGGAGGACGCGCCGCCCTTGGCGCGCATCGAATATATCTCTGCCACAACCATTCCCCCGTCTGCCGTCGATGTCCCCGATGGTCATTTCATCATCCGCCACTCCCAGGCTCAGCCCGGCGAATTCCTGCCTATCTCGCCTGACGTGTCCATTTGCGACGATTGCCTGCGGGAGCTTTTCGATCCTGGCGACCGGCGCTACCGCTACCCCTTCATCAACTGCACCACCTGCGGCCCGCGCTTTACCATCATCCAGGATATCCCCTACGACCGGCCCAAGACGACGATGGCGTCCTTTGTGATGTGCCCCGACTGCCGGGCGGAGTATGATGATCCGGCGGACCGCCGCTTTCACGCACAGCCGAATGCATGTCCAGTGTGTGGTCCCAAGGTGTGGTTACAAATCCCAAATCTCAAATCTCAAATCTCAACCGGTGACGATGCGATTCAGAAAGTGCGCGAGATGCTGGTTGAAGGAGAGATAGTTGCCGTTAAAGGTTTGGGCGGCTTCCACCTGGCATGTGATGCGACGAACGATGATGCGGTAGCGCTGCTGCGGGAGCGCAAGGGGCGGGTGGACAAGCCCTTTGCCATCATGTCCTTCGATCTGGAGACGGTGAAGAGTTGCTGCGAGGTAAGCGACGACGAGCGGGCGCTGCTCACCTCGCGTGAACGTCCAATCGTTCTTCTGCGCAGGCGGTCTGGCGCGCCTATCTCACCGCTGACTGCCCCGGGGAATGACTACCTGGGTGTCATGCTTCCTTATACACCGCTGCATTATTTGCTTCTCGAGCCCAGTGGTTCATTGGACATTGTTCATTGTTCATTTCCTCTGGCGCTGGTAATGACCTCCGGCAACTATTCCGAGGAGCCCATCGCCACGGATAACGACGAGGCCCTGGAGCGGCTGGACGGTCTGGCAGACGCTTTCTTGCTGCACGATAGAGATATCCACGCCCGCTGCGACGATAGCGTCACACGCATCTTTTCTGGGGCCGAGCTGCCTATACGCCGCTCGCGGGGCTATGCCCCGTATCCGGTGCACCTGCCCTTTGAGGTCAGGCAGGTGTTGGCGGTGGGGGCGGAGCTGAAGAACACCTTCTGCCTCACCCGCGACCGGTACGCCTTTCTCAGCCAGCACATCGGCGATATGGAGAATTATGAGGCGTTGCGATTCTTTGAGCAGATGGTGGAGCAACTGGAGCGTGCATTTCGCATTGAGCCCGAGATCATTGCGTGTGACCTGCATCCGGGGTATCTGTCTAGTAAGTATGCAAGAGAGCAAGAAGCAAGATGTAAAGAGCAGGAAGCAAGCGGTAGTCCTGCGTCTCGTGTCTTGCATCCTGCATCCTGCATCCTGTATCCCGTTCAGCATCATCACGCTCACATTGCCTCGGTGATGGCGGAGAATGGCCTGACCGGCGAGCAACCTGTCATCGGCGTGGCCTTCGATGGCACCGGTTACGGCGCCGATGGCGCGATCTGGGGCGGTGAGTTTCTCGTCGCGGACTATGTCTCTTTCCGCAGGGCTGCACATCTCAAGTACGTGTCTCTCCCAGGCGGGGATGCCGCCATTCGCAAGCCTTACCGCACGGCGCTGGCGCACCTCTGGGCTGCGGGGTTGGATTGGGATGACCGATTACCGGCCGTAGCTGCCGCGCCCCTTGGCGAGCGCCCAGTATTGCTCCAGCAGTTGAAGCAGGCAGTGGGCGTGGTCTCGACCTCCAGCGTCGGGCGCCTGTTCGATGCCGTCTCGTCTTTGGCGGGTGTGCGACAGGAGATCAATTACGAGGCGCAGGCGGCTGTCGAGTTCGAGATGTTGGCGGAGGATGGGGTGGGGGAGGCGTATTCCTTCAACCTGGTTGGCGAAGAGATCGATGTGTCGCCGTGTATCCGCGCTGTCGTCGCCGACGTGCGGGCAGGCGTCCCTGCCGGTGTGATCGCTGCCAGGTTTCACAACGGCCTGGCCCAGATGATAAGCGAGGTCTGCTTGTGCCTGCGGAAAGAGACCGGGTTGAAAGAGGTGGCTCTTTCCGGCGGCGTCTTTCAAAACGTGACTCTGCTGGGAAAAACCCTGCCCCTTTTGCGAGAATCTGGTTTTACTGTTTACATCCACCGCCTGGTGCCGCCTAACGATGCGTGTATCTCCCTGGGGCAGGCGGTGATAGCTGGCATCAAGGCTTGACACCCAATATCCTTCACTCTATAATGCCTGCGGCATGCTCGCAGTAAACCCACTGTTTCCCTGGAGCAAAAATGACGCGTAAAATCCTATCCAAGCTGTTGGCCTTTTTTTTGATTTCGATCCTTATTAGTGTGCTGGCTGTTGCCTGCTGTCCCAGGCCCCCTGAAGAGGATGTCGAGCCGACGAGACGCCCGTCCTACGATGTGGAGATTTATGGTGAGTTGGAGGGCATCGATCCTAGCGAGCAAGTGATCGTGTTCTGGCACCCGTACACGCAAGGCCAGGAGGAATTGCTGCTCGCTTTGATAGACCAGTTCAATGCTGGCAACGAGTGGGGGATCACGATCGTCGGTGAATATGCCGGCTCGAGCGACGCTCTGTATGATGAGATTCTTGGTCGTATCGAATCGCATGCGCTGCCCGATATCGTGATCGCGGAGCAGCATCAAGTGGCGGCTTATGCTGCACAGGGTGCCCTGATCGCGCTGGACCCCTACGTGGAGAGCGAAGCGTGGGGGTATAAAGATGAGGATCTGGGGGATTTCTTTCCCATTGCCCTAAACGCCGACCGGGTTCCGCAGTTCGACGATCGCTACGGCTGGCCGTTCTATCTTTCGATGGAGGTTTTGTACTATAACGAGGATTGGCTGGTCGAATTGGGATATACCGAGCCGCCCAAGACATGGGCCGATTTTGCCGAGATGGCTTGTGCGGCCTCTGATTCTGCGGTCGGTACCTATGGGTACGAATTTTCCGTCGATGCATTAACTTTCGTCGATATGCTCCTCAACCGGGGTGGGCAGGTGTTCGGCGAGGATGCTGGAGCCTATGTCTTTGACAGTGAGGAAGGGCTGGCGACGCTCACCTTCATCCAGGATCTCTTGGGTAGAGAGTGCGCCATTCTAAAGACGGAGCGAGCTGGCGCGCGGACCGACTTTGGTGCAGGCCGGGTGCTCTTTACGATCGGTAGTATTTCTGACTTGCCTCAATATCGTAGGGATGTGGCTGAAGGGGCGGGTTTCAACTGGTCTATTTCCCGTTTGCCGACCGCTCTCTCCGAACCCTGGGCGTCCGTTCGAGGACCCAGTTTCTCGATTTTTCAATCCACGCCGGAGAAACAGTTGGCTGCTTGGTTGTTCCTCAAGTGGTTCACTGCGCCGGAGCAGCAGGCCCGTTGGGCGCGGACCTTTGGTGACCTGTCGATCAGGTCATCTACTGCGGATTTCCTCCAGGATTACATTGCGGAGAACCCGAGGTACGACGTCGCGCTCAGTTTTCTGGATGGCGAGGTTGCTGCAGAGCCGGGCGTGGTCGGCTACGGCGAATGCCGGGAGGCGATGCAGGAGATGTTGTCGGCCATCGCCAGCCGGGGTGAGCCGGCTCCCTGGCTGGCGGACACCGCACGGATCTGTGACGCTTCTTTGGAGTGAGTGCAGGAATCACGTCTCTCCTTCGGCCGCCGCGTTTAGCTCTTGTTCGACGGCGCCGAGCTCGGCCAGCAAGCGCAGCGTTTCGTGCGCCTCTTCCTCGTCAAGCTGGCTGATGGCAAAGCCTGCGTGGACGATGACATAGTCGTTCACCTGCACCTCGGGCAGGTAGGCCAGTGAGATTTCGCGCGTGATCCCACCAAAGTCTACGCTGCTCATGCGCATCACGTTGGCGCTGTCGATCTCGATAACCTTACCCGGAATTGCCAGACACATGTTGTTTAGCCTCGTTTCGGCGCCGCTCGATGATCTCGCGGCGTAGCCACTCCAGCCAGGCGTCCAACCCCTCGCCGGTCTTGCAGGAGAGGGGGAAGAAAGCCAATCCGGGGTTCAGCGGTTCCACACCCTGCCGGAAGTAATCGATGTCAAAATCGAAGGCCTGCAGCACGTCGATCTTGTTCAGCACCAGCGCATCCACGCCGCGATACATCACCGGGTACTTGTAGGGCTTGTCGTCCCCTTCAGGCACGCTGGCGATGAGCACGTTGCGATGCTCGCCCAGCCTGAAAGTGGCCGGGCAGACCAGGTTCCCCACGTTCTCGATGATGAGCAGGTCGAGCTCTTTCAGCGAAAGCTGCGCGAGCGCGTTCTGCAGCATCGCCGCGTCCAGATGGCACGCGCCGCCGGTGTTGATCTGCACGGTAGGCACGCCCAGCGCGGCGATGCGGTCGGCGTCGATGGTGGTGGCGATATCGCCATCGACCGCGCCGATGCGCAGCTCGCCCTGCAGCGCCTCCACCGTGCGCGTGATCAGGCTGGTCTTGCCCGCGCCTGGGGAGGCCATCATGTTGAGGGCAAAAACGCCAGCTCCGTCCAGGCGGGCGCGATTGGCGGCGGCTAACTGGTCGTTGGCGCTCATGATCTGTTCGACGACGGGGACTTGGATAGTCATTTATTCCTCGACCTCGATGCTCTCCAGCCGGAAATCGTCGCCTCCGGCGGCCACGACGCGGTTCTGCCCACAGTTAGGGCAGTTGTGATTCTTGCCGTCCAGCGGGAAGGCGTGCTCACAGTTCAGGCAGCGCAGGCTGGCAGGGACGTGTTCAAAGTGCAGTTCAGATCCGGCTGCGATGGTATCCTGGGCGACCATATCCCAGTAGAACTGCACCGATTCACCGACCACGCCGCTCAGCTCCCCGATGACGAGGTTTAGCCGGGTGATGCGCTTGGCGCCGGCCTGCTCGGCGTGACGCAGGGCTATTCTCAAGATGCTCTCGGTGATCGATAGTTCGTGCATGGAACTAGAAGCTACAACGACACAATTATACCCGAGTTCCCTCAGTGCGCAAGATAAAATAGATTGGTAGCTGGTAAATTGGTAGGTGGTTCAGCAGATGCGCGGCAGCAGCTCGCCCAATGGCATGTCGACTATGCGCCGGCCGCCGATGGGAGTGCAGGCTAGCACCATCCCCGCATGCTCATCTGTGACGACGCCGATGCGGGCAGCCTCCTGCCCCAGGGGATGGGCGCGCAATGCTGTCAGTGCCGCATCTGCCTCCTCAGGTGGAACGAAGGCGACCAGCTTGCCCTCGTTGGCCACGGTCAAGGGGTCAAAGCCCAGCATCTCGCAGGCCGCCGCCACGGCAGGGCGCACGGGCACGGCGGTCTCTTCGATCTCGATACCCACACGCGACGTCTCGGCCAGCTCGTTCAGCGCCGCGGCCAGCCCGCCGCGGGTGGCGTCGCGCAGGCAGTGGGTGTGGGGAGCGGCTGCCAGCAAATCCTCCACGAGCCCGTTTAGCGGGGCGCTGTCGGAGACGAGTTCCGTCTCAAAGGCCAACCCCTCGCGCTGGCTGAGGACGGCGATGCCGTGATCGCCCACGGTACCGCTGAGGAGCACCACGTCGCCGGGCCGCGCTTGGTCTGGACCGACGTCCACGCCTTCCATCACCACGCCCATGCCGGCGGTGTTGATGTAGACACCGTCGCCGTGGCCGCGCTCAACCACCTTCGTATCGCCCGCCACGACCAGCACGCCCGCCTCGCGGGCCGCCCTGGCCATCGAGCGCACCACACGCTCCAGCACATCCATCTCCAGCCCTTCCTCCAGGATGAACCCGGCGGTGAGCCACAGCGGCCGCGCGCCGCTCATCGCCACGTCGTTGACCGTGCCGTGGACAGCCAGCGAGCCGATGTCGCCGCCGGGGAAGAAAAGTGGGCGGACGACGAACGAGTCCGTGGAGATGGCAAACTTCAAATTGCAAATATCAAATGGCAGTATGGTCGAGTCGGCCATCTGGCGCAGGTATTCGTTATCCAGGGGGGGAGCAAAGGTGTCGCGGATCAGGTCGGCCATCATGCGGCCGCCGGCTCCGTGGGCCAGGCGAATGATCTTTTCTTTCATACGATTTCCTCGGCGATCAGATGAAAGTGCAAATGCGGCACGTCTTGATACGCACCGCCGTTGGCGATGAGGCGATAGCCGCTGCGCTCCAGGTCAAACTCGCGCACCAGGTCCTGCACCGTCGTGAAAAGGTCCCTCAAGAGACCAACGTCGTCCGGCGCCAGCTCCAGCAGGCTGGCGTAGGGCCGCTTGGGCACCAGCAGGATGTGCAGCGGGTGGCTTGGCTGCGGATGGTGGAAGGCCATCAGCGTCTCTGTCTCTCGCAGCCGTTTGACCGGAATCGCAAAGCTCATTCTGGTAAATCCCCAACGAACCAGTCTCTGTCCCAGCCGTGATCGGGCCAGTCGAAACAGCCAACGGCCTATCATCGACCTCTGCGCTCGCCATACTGGTAATACGCTGCGCATGCCCCCTCAGCGCTGACCATGCAGGGGCCGACCGGGCTCTGTGGCGTGCAGGCCTTGGCGAAAAGCGCGCACTCGGGCGGGAGCAGCATCCCGCGCAGCACCTCTCCGCAGCGGCAGCCTGGAGGCTCCTTGGCGGGCGCGACCTCCACCGGAAAGGCTCGGGCGGCATCGAAACGGGCGTATTCTTCCCGGATCTGCAGGCCGCTGGCGGGTACCACGCCGAATCCCCGCCACTCGGCATCGGCGACCTCGAACACTTTTCCCATCGCCTGCTGCGCGGCGGGGTTTCCATCCAGCCGCACGCTGCGCGCGTAGGTGTTGGTCACGTCGGCCCGGTTCTCCTCGACCATCTCCACCAGCGCCAGCACCGCTTGCAGCATGTCGAGCGGCTCAAAGCCGGAGATGGCGACGGGGATGGCGTACTCGTCGGGCAGGAAGCGCCAGGCGTCGGCGCCGATGACGGCGGAGACGTGGCCCGGGCCGATGATGCCGTCCAGCGCCACCTCGCCTGCCGCAAGGATGGCGCGGGTGGCGGGTGGGGTCAGCTTGTGCGTGCTAAAGACGGTAAAGTTGCCCAGCCCTTCGGCTTCTGCCGCCAGCACCGCCGAGGCGACCGTCGGCGCGGTGGTCTCGAACCCCACGCCCAGGAAAATCACCGGGCGCTGTGGGTTCTCGCGCGCGACGCGCAGCGCGTCCAGCGGCGAGTAGACCACGCGCACATCGGCGCCCTCCGCCTTGGCCTGGGCCAGCGATGCGCGCGAACCCGGCACGCGGATCATGTCGCCGAAGGTGGTCAGGATCACGTCCTCCACCTGTGCCAGCGCGATGGCGCGATCCAGGTCGGCGGCAGAGGTGACGCACACCGGGCAGCCCGGGCCGGAGCGCAAGCTCACGGTCGGTGGCAAGAGCGTCGGGATGCCAAAGCGCAGGATGGCGTGGGTGTGCCCGCCGCAGAACTCCATCAGCCGGGTGAGGCGGGTGGAGCGGGCGCGGATCGCCTCGACCAGGGCGCGGGCGGTTGTGGGATCGCGGAATCGAGCGGCAAGCTCTGTAACGCTCATTTCGGAGAAAGTCTACAATAAAACTCCCAAAACGCAACCAAGCATCCTCGCGCGTTGACAAAATCATCTGCCCGTACCATAATCGGCTTGTCACGCTTTTGGCTACTGCGGCATGTAGTAGCGGAGGTGGAGAGGGGACATGAATCGAGTCGAGTCGGTTCGTCAAGTGGTCGATGGCATCCTGCGGCGGCAGCCAGACGTGGCAGAGCGCCGTTGCGGGTTCGTGCATCTCTACGGCGTGGCGCAGGCCTGCGCTTTGCTGGCCCTCATGGGTGTGTTTCATCTCAGTTAGAGAACGGGGGGAGCGGGCGGCTTCGCCGCCCGCTCCCCCCATCCTTACAACTCATTTGAAACG
>JAFGED010000095.1 GCA_016931785.1 Anaerolineae bacterium | reverse complement strand
GCCGCCCGCTCCCCCCGTTCTCTAACTGAGATGAAACACACCCTTTTCAATTCAATACGTGCAGTTGAGGCTTGAGGGGCACGCGCTCGATCAGGTCGACAAAGTCCGCCTCGGTGATCTGGTCGTCGGGCTTGTCTATCAAGCAACGGCAGACTGCCTCTATGACGTTGGTGCCGAAGGAACGCCCCGCCAGACGAGGTGTGGTCGTCACCAGGATGTGCAGGTTGCGCTTTTGCAGCTCCTCCACGTTCTTGGCGGTGGTGGTGTTGGTGATGATGATTTTGCCGCTCAGGTCGTCCGGCAAGTTTGACCAGACCTGCAAAAAGTCACCAGCGATGACATCGGCCCCCTCGTAGAAGCGGCTGTGCTTTTTGGCTGGTTCCTGCTCCTGCTTATCTCCCACCGGATAGACCCAGGAAAAGGGCAGGTGGGTGAGGACGGGCAAGAGGACAGCGGCCAAGATATGGATGGCGCGCAAACTGTGGACGGGAATAGGTACGCCAAGGCCGAACAGAAAATCGCCAAACGTGACGTCGCAGCCCTCCTCCACCAACGCCTTCGCCAGCCCATACCGGTCCACGGCAGCGGTCTGGAGGACCTTTTTGCCGCACAGTTCGATGCCGTGATCGCGCAGAGCCTGAATCGCGTACGGGGCCAGCAGGTGCTTGAGCCCGTTCCCATCGCCGACCTTGGAAATCTTGATCGCCTCCCGCACACGCTGGAGCTCGCGCCAGTAGTAGCGATGGCCGTTGACCTGCAGGTAGAACTCGGCGCCGCCTATGCCGAAGGCGTCCACCTTGCCGTCGTACTCCCGATACATCTGCAGGTACCTTTCGAAATCGCCGTCGGTACCCTGGCGGCTGAGCCAAAAATGCTCCCCTATGAACTGGGTCTCGGTGGTGTGATCGCGCGTCGATGACCCCAAGCTGACACTCAATACTTTTTTCATGAAACCCCCTTGAGGTTCAAGTTTTGTAACTGCCCGGGCTGTCGTTACACAGAGCCTCGCGGAGCTTGTCACAGAGATACAGAGTTTTTCTTCGTATCTACTCAGGCTGTTCGCCCGAGTAGTGGCTCTCGCTCAAAAAAGGGAGAGATGGGGGGTTCGAGGGCGGCGAAGCCGCCCTCGAACCCCCCGCCTTCCTTCTCTTTTTGTCGCGAAAGGCAACTGCGAAGCAGGGCTGAGTAGTTACTTTTCTTCTAGTCATTCCCCACGAATCTCTCTGCTCTCTGTGTCCAAATAGAGCAGCCTGATCGGTAGCCGAGTTTTTTGGTTACTGATCTCCGGACGGGGCGGGGGGGGGGGCCATCTGGCGCGACGCGGGCTTGCTCTTCAGATAGCCGCGCTCGTAGAACCAATCCAGCGTATCGCGGCAGGTCCGGTCAAAGGGGATGGGTTCCCCCAAACCAAGCTCCGTACGCGCACGCCCAGTTTCGAGCATCTGCCAGCGATCGATGGCGCGCAGGTGATGCGCGCCGGCGATTCCCAGCCACCCTCCCAAGCCCGCAGCGGCGCGCACGAGCCAGAGCGGCAGCTTGAGGCCGGGCGGCCTGAGGCCGGCAACATTGGCGGCAACGGCCAGCATCTCGCGGATGGTGAGATTGTGCCCCCCCAGAATGTACCGCCGCCCCGGCTTGCCCCGCTTGGCGGCGGCGATGTGTCCCACGGCCACGTCTCGCCCGTCCACGACGTTGATCGCGCCCTCGACGTATACGGGAACGCGCCCTTGGGCCACCGCCAGCAGGAGCGAGCCGGTGGTCGGCTTGACATCGCCGGGGCCAAAGACGGCCGTGGGCAGGACGACGATTACGGGCAGCCCCTCGGCTGCGGCGCGCAGCGCCTCCATCTCCATCGCCCACTTGACCTCGTAGTAGGGATTGGGGATGGAGGCAAGCACGTACAGATCGCGCTCGTCGGCCAAGCGGCTTGGATCGGCGGGCGGGCCGACGGTGGTGAGGGCGCTGGTGTAGATAAAGCGCTTGACCCCGGCAGTGACGGCGGCATTCAGGGCGTTGCGCATGCCGGTCACGCCGTGGCGCACGATCTCCTGGGTGTTGCGGGCGCGGCGCGGGTAGTAGCCTGCCGCGTGAAAGACGAGGGGGCACCCGCGCATCGCCGTCACCAGCGACGCCGGGTCGGCCAGGTCACCGGTCATCCACTCAACGTCCAGGTCGCCGATGGCGCCGGTCGCCTCAGGCCGCCGGCGCACACCGCGCACCTGCAAGCCCCCGGCAAGCGCCGCACGGGCGATCTGCCCGCCGATGAAACCGGTGGCACCGAGGACGCAACAGCGTACATCGGCCATATTTGCTCCTTTCCTTTCAGCGAGCGTGCGAGTCAGCGAATGTACGAATCAACCGTGGTTTGTATATTCGTTCATTCGCTCATTCGCTCGGTCTCTCCAGCAAAAACACCTTCGGCGTGTTCCAGCAGCGTGCTTATCCGCCCGGCCTCGGTGTCCTTTGCCTCCAGGTACTTGACCAGCAACTCGCGGTCGGTCATCTCCTCCGGGGCCAAGCCGCCCAGCCGCACCCGCACCGCCCGCTCGACCTCGCGGGTGATGCCGCCGATAAAATAGGCGTCGGAGAGCAAAGCGCGTATATCCCGGTCGCGCAGCAGCGTCTCCTGATCGGCCCGCAGGCGCAGGATCAAGCGCACCACGGCGTCCGTCAGGTCGTGCCCGGCGATCTCCTGGCGCAGGGCCAGCAGCGGGTCGGCGTCCGCGCGCATGTCCGCGCGTACGTCGCGCACGTCGGCACGCACGGTGACGAAGGGGCGGGCATTCACCTCGACGAACTCCCACGTGGCTGTCCAGCCACGCGCCGTTTTCCCCCGCGCCAGCTCGACCCAGCAGAATCCCTTGGGCTGCCCTTCCTCGCCAAAGTCGATCCGCTCCGGGCTGCCGGAATACACCACGGGGGGATGGGCATCGCCGTTGAGGCTCTGGTGCATGTGGATGTGGCCCAGCGCTACGTAATCCCACGCCGGGTCGGCCAGGACCGACTTGAGGACGACGGCGTCCCGCCCGAGCATCACGCTGCGTTCGGAGCCGAAAAGCGCGCCGGAGACGCTGAGGTGAGCTGCGAGCACGGAGGGGATATCGGGATCGAGTTGCTCGGCCATCGCCTGGATGACCTCGGCGACGACGGCTTGCAACCTGTCATCGAGTTCCCTGATGGACAGGCCGCGGTACTCCTTTTGATTCAAGAGTCGCTGGCGCACCGGGTAAGGAACGGTGGCCACCTGCACGGGGCCGTGGCGGGTTTCTATGAGATGTACCTTTTCTTCCCATCCCACAATGACGTTCGGCACGTCGAGGGTGCGAAAGATGTCGATGCTGTTGGCCTGCTGCGCCATCGTCGGCAGGTCGTGATTGCCCACCAGCAGGACGGTGGGCACGCCGGCATCGGCCAGCCGCTTGACACGGCGGGCAAAGGCGCGCTGGTAAGTGGGGTTGGGGTTGCGGGTCTTGAAGGCGTCTCCGGCAAAGATCACCAGGTCAACTTCGTGATCCAGGCCATAGTCGATCAGCTCGTCGAAGCGGTGCAAAAAATCGAGCACGCGCTCGTTGACGCCGGTGGCGGAATCCAACCGGCCATAGTTTTCCATGCCGACGTGCAGATCGGCAAAGTGCAGCAGGCGAATCTTGTCCATAGGTCACCGGGATGGTCTGAATTATAATCCAACGGCGACGCTTGCACAAACGCGGCCTGCGTCGGACCTGGCAGGTCTCATCGGCAGATCAACACGGGATGGCGGCTCTCGCGCAGCACCTGATCCACGGCGCTGCCGAGCACGATCTCCAAGACGGGATTGAACCCATAGCCGCCCATGACGATCAAGTCGCTCTCAAACTCAGCGGCCGCTTCCAGAATCGCCGCGCCGGCGCCGCCCCGCTTTTCGACGTATGCAGCATCGACGCCGTGGCGCCTGAGGTACCGCTTAGCCAGCTTCATCGTCTCAGGCGTGGTGTGATTCTCCTCCAACACCGTCACGACCGCCAGGGGAACGTTCCACCGGCCCGCCAGATACGTGGAGACGAAAAGCGCCTCTCTCGCCTTGGAGCTGCCATCGTACGCCAGCAGGATGCGGTTCGTTCCCAGCGAATCCGGCGGAACCGCCAGGACGGGGACGGTGCAGTGTTGAATCAGCGCGCGCAGCCCGGAGCTCAACCGGGCGATAGGCCGGTCCCCAGGAGGATAGGCCAGGTTGACGACGACGAGGTCCAGCCAGCGCGCGGCCTCGCAGATCTCCCGGGAGACGTCCCCAACCTCGACGATCCACTGAGCGGGGATGGATGCCTCCGCACAGCGGCGGACGAACTCGGCCTGTATCGCCTGGACCTCATTGCTTTCCTTTTGCCGCTTCGAGGCCGCGACATGCAGGCCCACCAGGCGTCCCTCCTCGCGCCGCGCCACCTCAAGCGCCCGATCGACGACGTGCCAACCGCTCTCTTTGCCGTTGATGGCCACGAGGATCCTGCCGAAAAGGGGCTCACAGGCGGCCTTTGCGCTGCGCGCCCGTCGCCACTCGCCCGGCGCCGGACCGGGCGCAATCTCCTTAGGCAGGATGACGCTGCGGATTCGCTGGACCACGCGCCCGATCACCTGCCCGAGCTTGGGGCTGAACCTATCGACCAGGTCCGCGGCGGCAACGCCCGGCTCGATCTCCCAGGCGAGCTCCTGGCCGATCTCGTCGCGGTGATTGAGAATCCACAGGTACAGGTCGGTCTCCGTCCGGCCGGGAAAGTCGCGCAGGATGCCGTTCTCCCGGATGACCTGCACCACCGGCAGGTAGACCGTGTCGTACCAATGGGCGGCGGCCTCCCGGTAGGGAATCTCCCGCTCCTGCTCGATGCCCATAAAGTAGCGGTGGACCGAGATGTGCTCCTCCAGCTCGCGATACCGGCCCGCCAGGCTGGTGCTCAGGTCGGCGTCCGGGCGGAGTTCGTCCAGGCGGGTGCGCTCCAAGAACTCGGCGTACTCGGCCTTGACGATCAGGTCCTCCGGCCGGACGTCGGGGGAGAGCGGCACCTTGGTATGGCACTCGGTCACGTACGCCTCGATGTGGGTCGCGCCGAGCTGCTTGGCGACCGACACGCGATGGTTGCCGTCAAGCACAAAGTAGGCCTCGCCGATCTGATAGACCTCGACGGGGGGCAGGCCTACCTGGTCCGACATGGCCCGCTCCACCCTGGCCCACCTGGACTGATCCTCATCCTGGCGCGGCAAAAAGCTGCGGGTGAAATCGGTATAGCGCCCCACGCTGCCGACGATGGCGTCGATGGGGATATCCTGCAAGCCGCGCGACGTGGTGCGGGAGCCCTTGAGCTTTTGGCGCACGTCCTCATAGTTGAGCAGCTCGTTCGAGGCGCCCGTCAAGCGGGACATGACCCGTTCGAGCTGGGCCTGCCTGCGCGCGCGGCGAAAGTCTTTTACGGCTGATGCGAGTTGTATCTCCATAATGCCCCTGGTATCCAGCGGAACTACTCAGCTATGCTTCGCAGTTGTCTTTCCCGCCTACAAGAGAAGGATTAGCAGGGGGGTCTAGGGCGGCAAAGCCGCCCTAGACCCCCCTCCATCCCTTTTCCAGGCGAGGGGCACTGCTCGAGCGAATAGCCTGAGTAGCTACCATCCAGCGGAGCATTATAATCGAGGGACGTCAGGTGTCAATGCACTTTGGGCGCGAGGGAATTTGTACGCCGCCCACCAACATCAGATTTCCGCGTCGTCTCCCCGCAGCACCGCCCGTCCACGCGCGAGCACGTCCTCCGGGCTCTCTGCATCCTGTAAGCCCAGTTCGGCGTAGAACTCGGGCGTGCCGTAGGTGCGGGTCTTGACCACCACCGGCATGGGCACGGCGTGGCCCATGATGAGCGCCTGCTGGCGGGTATCCAGCCGCGCCAGCACCTCGCGCAGCGCCGCCCCGCCGCTGATCCCCGCAAAGACGGCGCGGATATCGGCCTCGTCATCCAGCAGGCAGGTGACGCGCGTGCCCACTTGGCTCATCACCTCGGGGTCGATGCCGCTGGGCCGCTGGTCGACGATGAGCAGCGTGACGTTGTACTTGCGCAGCTCGCGGGCGATGGTGCCAAAGATGGTGTGCCGGGCGATGGCGGGATCGAGGAACTTGTGCGCCTCCTCGATGGCGATGATCAGCGGGCGCGGCTCCTCGCCCTGCCCGCCCTGCGCCGCCTCCTTGCGCCTGACGTAGTGATCGTGGATGCGGCGCGTGATATAGTTGGCCACCAGGAGGTAGGCCTCCAGGCTGTTGCCGTACCGCCCGAATTACAGGACGACGTTGACGCCCCGGTCGAGGTGATCGAGAATCTGCTTCACCGGGTCCTCTAGCGCCTGGGCCTGCAGGAAACCAAAGCGGCGGAACATCCCCAATTTACGCTGGATCGCCCCCAGCGTCCCGCCGTGAAGCGTGCCTTGCTCCAACGCCGCGTTCAGATCCTCCAGCAGATCGTTTTCGTCGAGCAAGCGGGCGACCCAGGCCTGCCCCAATCGCCGCCGCAAAAAGTAAAGCGCGCCCACCTGCACGTCCGAAAGGGCCATCAGGCTGGAGAGGCTGTCCACGTCCTCCGGCTCGATCTGCTCGTAGGCGATGCGCACCACGCCATCGATCTTGCTCCCCCGCCGCCGCGAGGATTCCTCGTCCAGCGTAAAGACCGAGACCTGCCCGGTGGGAAACATCTGCCGCAGCCCCTTGACCTCCTGCCTCGTCTCGTCCTGGCTCTTCCAACCGTACTCGTTGTGCATGTCAAACACCAGGTTGACGGCCACGTTCTCCCGCACCAGCCCGGCCAGCAGCGTGCGCGTGAGAAAGGTCTTGCCCGTGCCCGTCTTGCCAAAGACGCCCGCCGAGCGCTCGACGAGACGGCGCAGGTCGAGCGCCACGTGGACGCCCTCCATCTCCAGCGGGTCGCCGATGTAAAAGTAGCCCGGTTCGTCCTCACGCCCAAAGATGAGGCCCACGTCCTCCTCGCTGGCCGGGTAGACCGCGGTAAAGTGGGCGGGAACCGTCTTGACCGGCTTTGGTTCGTCGCTGTCCTCGTCTAGCACCAGCATCGGCGCGACGTGGAGGCGCCCAAAGACGGCGGTGCCCCCGTAGACGCGCGCCATGAAGGGATCGGCCGTATCGGGCGGGGACTTTTCGATCAGCGGATTGAGGGCGTCCAGTTGCACGTCGGTGACGATGGAGAAGAAACGCCGCCCGGTATTCCCGCGCACCACGACGTACCGCCCCACGGCCAGCCCTTCGATCACCGTGCCGGGGTCGAGCTTGATATCCAGCCCCCTGGAGAGGCTCCCCGCGACGACGATGCCAAGTTGGCGGGCGGGCGGGGAGTCAGTGGGCCGAGGGCCAAAGAAAGCGTCCAGTTCTTGTTCGGGGGATCGATCGTCCATAGCTGTGTCCTCGTTTCTACACGATTATACTTCCAGCTCCCACACGGTCGCAAAATCTCCCGTCGCCTCGAATCCAAAGCGGCGGTACAGCCGCCGGGAATACACGTTATCCGATTGCGTGTTGAGCGTGACGTATCCGGCGCCCTGCCGCCAGAAGGCGCGCAGCGCGTCGCGCAGCAGCGCCGCGCCCACGCCGCGGCCCTGGCGCGCCGGGTGCACGGCGATGCGGTTGAGGTGAGCCACCGGCAGACGCAGCTCTCCCTCCGCGTACCCCACCACTTCTCCGGCCAGCGCCGCCACGGCAAAGTAGGCCGCCACCGCGGCCCGGCGGCGCATCGTATCCTCGCTGTGCCACCAGGGAGCGGTGAACGCCGCCCGGTCCACAACCGCCGCCGCCGGGATATCGGCGTCCAATGCAGGCCGCACGTCGGCGCCGCAAGAGCCCAGCGCCGGAAGGTTGCGGTCGAACTTGGACAGCGTCACCACGTCGGTCAGCGGCCTGAAGCCGCGCCGCTCCAGATGCCCTCCAATCCAACCTCCATAGTCCATCCAGGCCAGCGTGGACGCCCCGCTGCGGCGGAGCGCAGCGAGAACGAGAGGCAGCGATAGATCGAGCCAGGCATTCATATCCAGCCCGTGGTTCAGGGCAGCCGTCCGCACCCAGGCCACCGGCGACCCGTCGGCCCAGGCGAAGATGGCCCCCTCCACGGCCCTGCCGTTCTCCACCACGACGAAGGACTCGGCGTCCAGGTGCTCCTCCCAGCGCCACATCTGGGGCAGCTTGTACTGCGCCATGTCGCAGAGCGCCTCGATAGCCATCCGGTCGCCGGGATGGGCCTTTCTCACATCCACGCCCGCTGAAGCCTTCACGGGGATTACTTTAGCACATCGCAGTCTGGAGGTCAAGTATGCCTCGGGCAACCACCAATCGCATTTGCCTTAGTTGGCGCTTTATGGTAAAGTAATTGCGCGCCACACGCGCCTGTGGTACAATACAGTACGAAGCATCTTCAACACGAGCAGCCAAAGTCAAGGGGGGCGAAGATGACCACTATCGCAAACGCTTTCTTTAAGGTCTTGGAATTCTTTGATCAACGCAAGTGGGCAATTTTGGTCCTGGGGATAATCTTGGGCCTCGTCGTGGGACTGCTCTACATGCAATCCTACCTGGGCGGTCTGCGTTGGACCAACGCCGGGCCCGACGAGCTCCGTTGGGATTTTCGAGAAGACTACCTCCTGTGGGTCGCCAGGAACTATCAGGCCCAAAGCCTGGCCAATTCCGAGTGGGCGCGTTACAAGCTGCTGGGGGTGGATTACGATTACAACGATCCCGCCAGCAAACGCAAACCCGCCGAGGTCAAAACGTACGCCGAGCGGGTGGCGGCGGCGCTGGATAGCCTGGCAGAGAAATGCCAAAGCGGCCAGGACCCGAGCCTGTGCAGCAGCGACGATGCGACGCGCCTGAGCAACCTGTCGGCGGATATCAAGACCGTAGCCAGCGACCAACCTCAAAGCAAGAACTTTTTGCAGACGGTATGGGGCTATTTGAAGCAGGTCTGCCTGGTCGGCCTCATCCTTCTCATCGTCTTGGGAGGCGGGTTCCTTCTCTACCGCTGGTGGCGCGGGCGCCAGGAAGAGCAGGAGGTGCGGGAAGCGATCGCGGAGAGGGCCCGGCCCGTCACGCCGACCGCCGCCTGGGGGATGGAGGGAGCGCCGCTGGCGCAGTTCCCCACCACGTACGTCCTGGGGGATGACCACTTTGATCCGTCCTTCAGCATCGAGCTGGATAGCGGCGAGTTCATGGGCGAGTGCGGCGTGGGCGTCTCCGAGAATATCGGCGTGGGCGCGCCCAACAAGGTCACCGCCTTTGAGGTCTGGCTCTTTGACAAGAGCGACATCCGCACCGTGACCAAGGTCGTGATGTCCGATTACGCCTTCAACGACGAGGCCTTGCGTACCAAGCTGGCGCCCAAGGGGGAGCCGGTGGCGGCTAGGGAAGGGGCAGAGGTCACGCTGGAGACCAAGACACTGCGCATAAAGGCGCGCATCGTCGAGGCAAAGTACGGGATCGGCAACCTGCCGCAGAGCAGCTTCTTCGAGCGGCTTTCGATCGACCTGGCGGTGTGGGTCAAGGCGGTGCCGGAAGGCGGCGAGGCGTTCGAGGACGATATCGCGACCATCCTGCCGAACGAGATGTAGATTAACCATCGATCACGGATTCGCGACACCCTCACCGTAGCGATTGCGGTGGGGGTGTTCATTTGGAGGGAAGGGATGCACCGTCTGTGGTGGAGGTTTGTGCGGTTCGGTTTCCACCTGCTCTACAACGAGTTTGCCTGGACCTACGACTTTGTGGCGTGGGTGGTATCGCTGGGGCAGTGGAAGGCGTGGGGGCGCACGACGATCCCGCACCTGTGCGGCGAGTGTGTGCTGGAGCTGGCCCACGGTCCCGGCCACCTGCTGGTGGCGATGGCGGGGCGTGGGCTCTCGCCGGTAGGGCTCGATCTCTCGCCGACTATGAGCCGCCGGGCGCGGCGGCGGCTTGCAAAAAGCGGCGGTCCCGCCGTTCCCCTGGTGCGCGCCCGCGCGCAGGCGCTCCCCTTCCGCGACGGCTGCTTCGATAGCGCCGTGGCGACCTTTCCCAGCGAGTACATCCTAGACCGAAAAACGCTGCGCGGGGTGGCGCGCGTCCTCAAGCCGGAGGGGCGGCTGGTCATCGCCCTGGGAGCCATCCTGAGCGGGCGGGACCCGCTCTCGCGCTTCATCTGGTGGCTCTACCGGATCACGGGGCAGGGGGAGCCCTTCATCGACAGGGGCAAGGCGATCCTGGCGCGGGCCGGATTCTCCGCGCGCGTGACGTGGGAGAAGGCCAAACACAGCCGGGTGCTGCTGGTTATCGCGGAGAAGAATCAGGCGGGGTGATAGGACTGTAGCTGGGAACGGCCTATCATGATCATCTCGGTCTCGGCGGGGAACGGTGCGGGGAGCTCGACGAGGGGAAAGATGCGTGCCTCGGTCACGGGAATCAGCTGCTCCTGGACGGCGTCGACAAAGTCGCGCACGCGCGCCTCGGCCGACATGTGGAAATAGCCCCGGCACACCGCCACCGGCGTATAGGCCACCAGGAACTCTTTATTCTGCCGGGTTTGGAACGAAGTACGGGTCTCAGCCGAAGCAAAGTGCAGGAACACGACCTGGGGCCTGCGGACGACGACGTGCGGACGCTGAAACCCCTTCATCGGGCTGCCGGGCGTCAGCGGCGTCAGGTGCGCATCGTAGAGCGAGAGGCTATCGCGCACGGCATCGTTGATGAATACGGCCAGGTTTCCCACCGTCTCCAGTTGGCCGCTGAACTGGAAGTTGACGGTCAGGATTTGAACCTCGTGGCGCTGAGAGGGCAGTGCTTCGAATACCATCGGTTGCTCCTTCGCGTAGTTTATGGTAAAATAGCCCCACTTGGTGGGTGTGGCCTAACGGTTAAGGCACCTGGTTGTGGCCCAGGAGATTGTGGGTTCGAATCCCATCACTCACCCCAAGCCGCCGCAGCAGCCGGATACTGAATCCGGCTTTCGTTTATCAAAAGCCATTATACACCAAATGCCCCCGTAGCTCAATTGGACAGAGCGTCGGACTTCGAATCCGCAGGTTGCACGTTCGAATCGTGTCGGGGG
>JAFGED010000447.1 GCA_016931785.1 Anaerolineae bacterium | reverse complement strand
GATGGCCACCTCCGGCTGGCCGTAGCTTTCGACCACGGCCGGCTGGCCGCGCAGCACGCTGTTGATCACCTGGCGCGTGTTGCGGGCTAGTTTGGTCTTGGGAATGTACTGCGCAGTGTTCACTTTCGCCACCTCCTCCTATAAGGGTGTAAAATGCAATCTGTATGTATTTTACACCCTTTTACGGATTCAGACAAGCGACGCATTCACTCAGATTATCGGTGGACACGCTGGATGCTGGTCACTGGCGTCGGCTTGACAATGATAGCAAAATGACGTAACTACCCAGCCCTGTCATTGCGAGGGCGCGAAGCGTCCGAAGCAATCTCCGGCAAGCGTAGCGTGAGATTGCTTCGCCGCCTGCGGCGGCTCGCAATGACGGCATTGGGCGCAGTTTGCTCAAATCAGGCCCCATGTCTGGGTAGTTACTCTGCCGTGACACAACTGCTGGACGCTATTGACCCTTGTAACTGGTATGGGAAGCGAGACCGTGCCATTATCCTGCTGCTCTGGGACACCGGCGCGCGGGCCGGCGAGCTATGCGACCTGGAGATGCGTGATCTGGAACTGGAACGGGGCCGGGTGCTCATCCGCAGCGGAAAGGGGGAGAAGGATCGCTACATCGTCGTCGGCCAGCGTGCCCAGCAAGCGTTGGCCGAATGGCTCGACGTGCGGCTGCGGAACGGGAAAACTCCTCCCTACGTATTTCTCAACCGGCGCGAAGAACCGCTCACCCGGCATGGTCTGGCTATCATGCTGCGCAGGCGCTGCCAGGAGGCAGAGGTGGAGGGGCCGGATAATCCCCACGCCTTTCGTCACGGGTTCGCGGTGGCGTACCTCGACAACGGCGGCAAGATCCACACCCTGCAGCGGCTGATGGGGCACGCGACGCTCCGATCGACTGAGGTATATCTGTGGGCGTCTGACCGGGACGCTTTGGAGGATCATGCCCAGGCTTCCCCGGCGGACAATCTGAGCTGATTGCGGGCTGGGCCGGGTGCGGCTTTCAGGGGGAGCCATGGCGATTGCGGGCTACAATCTGCTGAGGCGGGTCGGTGAACAACATGCGTTGACTGAAAATCAGGGAGTCGACAGTTCAAATCTGTCTCTCGGCATCACGGAAACCCACTCAAGAGGCGGGTTTTTGCCGTTTTGGCCTATTCATGGATCGAGATTGAGCAGGTTTGATGTGCAGAGGCCTTTCAAAACGAGTGCCTGACACGATGGGGCAGGCACTCGTTTTTCACGTGTCAGGCACTCAGGTTTGTGAGCCGGGACTTTCTACACTGGCCCTGGCAATTGGATGAGGGGACTTTTTCTACTACAGCGTCACTCTGAGTCGATGTCACCCAGGAGCTGCACGTTGGGAAACGTCCCCAGTTTGTGGGCCAGCTTTTCGTCGGCCGTGATGAAGGTCGCGTTCAGCGATTCTGCCAGCGCGGCAAAGGCGGCATCGTAGGCGGTCGTGTCGAGGGTGTGAGCGATCTCGACCGCGCGGCGCATCACCGAGCTCAAGGGTGGGACCAGCTCCAGGCCCATATCGAACATGCTCTGGACTGCCTCCTGGATCTGGTCAGGGGTCAGGTCGTCCTTGTAGCGCAGTACGTTGGCCAGCTCGTAGGCCAGCAGGGAAGGCGCCGACACGACGATCTGCCCGTCCAAGTAGGCATCCCGCAGCGCTAGGGAAGGACCGGCTAACACCTCGCCCTGGCGGAACCACTTGATGACCACCGACGTATCGAGGCCGACGTCGCCTTCCATCAGCGGGCCTCGCGCCAGCGGCGCACGTCGGCGGTGCTATCCTCGCCTGTGCCGGGAGATAGGCGGGCCAGGGCGTTCTGGGTGGCTATCGCCGAGCGGACGCGGGGATCGTCGCCGGGGCGGCGCTGGCGGCGCGTCTTGGTAATGTCTTTTTTGCCCCACATCCAGTCCTCGCACTACAATGCCCATATTTGCATTCTTGCCCAGAAGTGATAACATACTGCCGACTATTGCATTTGTGCGAATGCTGATTGTACCTTTCTGATGAGGAGAGTAGCCTGTCTAATGGACTTGAGTTCTCATGATGCCAACTGAACCTTCTTTCGCCCAACTTGTCACACAGGCTGTGTTTGGCGCCGATCGTCCTCTCACCCTGGCCGAGATCAAGGCGCGGGTGGAGATGATTCGCCCGGTCGATACCCGCAATCCCCAGGCCACCCTGCGAACCGCAGTGAACAGCAATCGCCTGATCGCCAGCCTGGGCGGCAGGCCCGCCCGCTACACCTGGTGGCCCCGGCACCTGGCCGGCAGCAGCTTTCGCCAACCGCTGGCCGACTCGGACCTGGAAACCGGCGCGTTGGTCCTGAACGAAGAGACCTGGGCCGCACTGTGGCCCGATTTCCACGGTGGGGCTGACCGCAGTCAAGGGGACGTGACGCTGGTCCTTCCCGGTGGCCGTGTGCTAGAGGCCCGCATCGAGCACCTGGTAGAAGGGCAGGCTGTCTGGGGATTGCCCCCCACGCCGGCGCTGGCCGATTGGTATCGTGAGCAGCGGGCAAAGCCCGAGGATGAGTTGATCGTGCGTGTGCTTGATCTCGAGGCGCGCCGTTATGCACTGGAGTTTTGCCGCCGCTCCGATCGAGACGAGGAGGCAATGGCTGCACGCAACGAGGCCCTGGCCGATGCTGTTGAGGCCGTCGTGCGGGCGGGACAGTCGCCGATGCCGTACTTTGACCTGATCCCGCGCCTCATTGCTCAGGACGCCTACCGGGATCCGTTCCCTCCTGATCCGTGGGAGGATGTTCTGCGGGCCGATCTGCGCTTTGTGGTCTGGCGCTTCAACGTCTACCTGGCGGACAGGATGGTGGACTACCAGGAACGGGAACGAGATGTGCCGCACGACCCCTGGAGCTCACCTCGGCCGCGGGGAGATCGTCGCAAAGTCAAATCGGATGAGGCGCGGCGGGCGTGGGGCCAGTATCTCTTCGAGCGGGGGATGGAATACCGGTGGGAGGGTTGGGATGTGGATGCCGAGTCTTACTACCGGGAGGCGCTGCGTATCGATCCGGGTCACGCCGATGCCTGGGTGCACTTGGGCAATCTATGCTTTGAGGAAGGGCGCTTGGTCAAAGCACTGGAGCACTATGAGCGGGCTCAGGCTGCTGCCGAGGCGCGAACCATCGGCGATCCAGCGTGTTATTCTCCGCCCTTTTGGCTCGATCTGGACTCGCGGCCCTTTATGCGGGCGCTCTACGGACGTGG
>JAFGED010000446.1 GCA_016931785.1 Anaerolineae bacterium | reverse complement strand
TTGCAGTTTCATCCAAAGACACCCTCCTCTCATCATTTTCCCCGTGAGTTGAGATTCCCCACTCTCCGTGTAGGGCCCTTTCAGTCGCTTGGAATGCCAAAGAGGGGATGTTCGCTGTGGGTGCGGCCTGCCGGAATTAACGGATATCTAATGCGCTCGATGTGGCACAATGGGTAATTTCTGGTATAATGGTCTTGAAAAATAGTGACGGGTCTCTACATTTTTGTAAAGATACCCAGTCGGTTGGAGGAATAGTGTGAGTTCGAGGTCTAAGGGTCAGTTCGTTATTATCCTTATCATCGTTGCCATCGCGGCGATCATTCTCCTATCACGGCAGGTTCAGGATACGGTCGAAAAGCCGCTTACAGACGTCGCGGCCGAGATACGGGCCGAGAACGTCAAACAGATCCAGGTAAAAGGCGACGAGTTGCTGGTCGAACTTAAGGATGGCGCCAAGATCACGTCGCTCAAGGGCACCGAGACCGATATCTATACCCAGTTGGAAAAGCTGGGCATCACGCCTGAACAGTTGGGGAACGTGGAGATCGAGAACGTGTTGCCAACGGATTGGTGGGGCGTCTTGAGCAGCGGTGGGTACATCCTCGTGTTGGTGGCGATGCTGGTAGGCGGTTACCTGTTGTTGCGGCAGTTCCAGGGCGCGAATAACCAGGCGCTCGCTTTTGGCAAGAGCCGCGCCCGGATGTACACCGGCGATCAGCCGGCGGTCACCTTCGACGACGTCGCGGGCGTCGACGAGGCCAAGGAGGAATTGGAGGAAGTGGTCGAGTTCCTCAAGGAGCCGGAAAAGTTTGTCCAATTGGGAGCGCGCATCCCCAAAGGCGTGCTGCTGGTCGGGGCGCCGGGGACGGGCAAGACGCTTCTGGCCAAGGCGGTCAGCGGTGAGGCCGGGGTGCCTTTCTTTTCCATTTCCGGTTCAGAATTTGTCGAGATGTTCGTCGGCGTGGGCGCTTCCCGCGTGCGCGATCTGTTCGATCAGGCAAAGCGCCACAGCCCCTGCATCGTCTTTCTGGACGAGATCGACGCAGTCGGCCGCCATCGCGGCGCAGGATTGGGCGGTTCCCACGACGAGCGCGAGCAGACGTTGAACCAGATCCTGGTCGAGATGGACGGTTTTGATACCGATACCAACGTGATCATCATGGCGGCGACGAACCGCCCGGACATCCTGGATCCGGCGCTGCTGCGGCCCGGTCGGTTCGACCGGCGCATCGTGCTCGACCGGCCCGATATCAAGGGGCGCGAGGCTATTCTGCGGGTGCACGTGCGCGGCAAGCCCGTCGCCGATGGCATAGACCTGTGGACGTTGGCCAAGGCCACCCCGGGTTTTGTGGGAGCCGACATTGAGAACCTGGTCAACGAGGCGGCAATCCTGGCGGCTCGCCGCAACAAGAAGGTCATCGACATGGGCGAGTTCGAGGAGTCGATCGAGCGCGTGATCGCGGGCCCCGAGCGCAAGAGCCGCCTGATGTCTGAGGACGAGAAAAGGATCATAGCCTACCACGAGGCCGGACATGCCCTGGTGACGCACGTGCTGCCCAAGTGCGACCCGGTACACAAGGTCTCCATCATCGCGCGCGGGATGGCCTTGGGCTACACGATGGCGTTGCCCGACGAGGACCGGCGGCTGATGGGCAAGGCTAAATTCAGGGACGATCTGGCAAGCAGGTTGGGCGGGCGCGCTGCAGAAGAGTTGGTCTTTGGCGACGTGACCACGGGAGCTGCCGACGATCTGGAGCGGACGACTGAACTGGCCCGCGCTATGGTGACGCGCTACGGCATGAGCGAAAAGCTGGGGCCGATGACTTTCGGCCAGAAGGAAGAGCTCGTGTTCCTCGGCAAGGAGATCGGCGAGCAGCGGGACTATAGCGACGCTGTGGCGCAAGAGATCGACGGAGAGGTGCGGGGTATCGTGCACGAGGCCTACGAGCGGGCCAAGGAAGTCTTGACCCAATACCGGGAGCAGTTGGACCGTATCGCGCAGCGGCTGATCGAGATCGAGACGCTGGATACCAACGAGTTCATTGCGTTGTTCGAGGGGGCCGGAGGAGAAGGATCAAAGTCTCCGCAGAGCCCACCTGCTGCCGGCCGCGGGCGCCCGGTCGTGCAACCCAAGCCGGAGCCACAGCAGTCCGGACTGGAGATGCCTCCCGCGCCGGCGCCGGCGTGAGCTAATAGAGTCAAACGATAAAGGCGGAGCGCACGAGCTCCGCCTTTTTGATTGCATTCGCAAGACCTGGGGGGTCTCCAAAGAGGCCTCTGTCGGTAAAAGCTAGACGTGGTGAAGATGATCTTGGCGTGGGATCATCGTCCGAGACCTCCCAGGTCTATGGGGCGGCCTGCTTTTTCATCTCTTCCTCAAGTAGCACGCGTCTTAATACCTTTCCCACCATCGTCTTGGGCAGCTCGTCACGGAACTCGACGTACCTGGGCACCTTGTAGCCGGCCATGTTCTTGCGGCAGAATTCGATGATCTCCTCCTCGGCGGCCGACTCGCCCTCCTTGAGCACAATGTAGGCCTTTACCCGCTCGCCCTTGTCTTTGACCGGGATGCCCACGACTGCGGCCTCCTGGATCTTGGGATGCTCGTACAACACTTCCTCCACCTCGCGCGGGTAGATGTTGAACCCGCCCGCTCCCAGGATCATGTCCTTCTTGCGATCCACGATCTGAAAGTAGCCGTCCGCGTCCATGCGGGCGATGTCGCCGGTGTAGAGCCAGCCTTCGCGCAGCACGTTCTCTGTTTCCGCGGGCATCTGCCAGTAGCCCGCCATCACCTGCGGCCCGCGCACGATCAGCTCGCCCACCTCTCCTGGCTCCACCTCGCGCTCCCCGGTCTCGATGTCCACTACCTTGGCCTCGGTGCTGGGAAAGGGCAGGCCGATGGTGCCGATGCGATTCTCGCCATAGATGGGGTTGGCGTGGGTGACCGGGCTGGCCTCGCTGAGGCCGAATCCCTCCACCAGCCGCCCGCCCGTCATCTCCTGGAACCTCTGCTGCACCTCGACCGGCAGGGGGGCGGCCCCGCTGATGCAGGCCTTGATGGAGTTGATGGTGTACTTGGCGATATCGGGGTGGTTTATCAGGGAGACGTAGAGCGCCGGGACGCCGGGGTAGAGGGTGGGACCGTGCTTGTTGATCGACTTGAGGATATGGATCAGCACGCGCGGGTTGGCGATCAGCAGCAGCGACCAGCCGGAGAGGATGCCCAGGTTCATGCACGTGGTCATCGCGTAGCTGTGATAAAGGGGCAGCGAGGTGAGGATCATCTCTTTTCCATCGACCATCTTGGGCAGCCAGGCGCGCACCTGCACGGCGTTGGCCTGCACGTTGCGGTGGGTCAGTTGTGCTCCCTTGGAGACGCCGGTGGTGCCGCCGGTGTACATCAGCACGGCGGTGTCCTCCATGGTGATGGCCACCGGGTCAGGTTCGGTCAGTGTGTTGGCGAGGAGGTCTTTGAACCAGTAGGTGTTGACATCGCCCGATATATCCTGGTAGTGTCCTTCCTTTACCTCGACGGCCACGGTGAACAGGAACTTGAGCAGGCCGGGGAAGTACTCCTTGATGTTGGCGACGATGACGTGTTGCAGTGGGGTGTCGGCGCGGATTTGCTTCACGGCGGGGTACATCAAGCTCAAGGCGACGATCACTTTAGCGCCGGAATCCTGCAGTTGGTGTTTGAGCTCGCGTGCCACGTACGTCGGGTTGCAGGGCACGACGATGCCGCCGACCATCAACGTGGCGTAGTAGGCGATGACGAACTGGGGGCAGTTGGGCAGGTAGAGCGCCACCCGGTCGCCTTTGTTGATCCCCAGCCTTTGCAGCACGTTGGCAAAGCGGCGGGTCAGGCTGAGCAGCGTCTGATAGTCCATCTTGGCGTCCATCAGCGCGTCGCCGAATTTGTCGACTACGTTGCCGAATATGAGCGCTGTGTTGTGAGGGTAGGTTGTGGCGGAATTGAGGAGGTTCTGCGTGACGGGGTGGTCGGGTATCTCGACTTCGGCGGGCGCACCCTCTTCGTAATTGGCTAACCAGGGCTTTTCCATCGTGACACCTCCTGTGCTCAAGAGCCTGGAGGGCACCTCGGCGTTGTGGGCAGCAGTACGTGCCCTAAGCATTTTGGCCTATCACCTCCAGTATAGTGGAGATGGGGAGGGTTGTCAATAAATTAGTGCGGTGCGCCAAGGGTGCATTTGTATGATCCTATGCGCGTTGCGCGGTGTTGTTTCTTTCAACTCGGTCGGGTAAATCCATCTTGCCCCAGGGAACAAAT
>JAFGED010000445.1 GCA_016931785.1 Anaerolineae bacterium | reverse complement strand
GTTGACTTTTTGATATCGAATGCCTTTGCTCTGGGACGGAGATAAACGCGGAAAAACGCTGATCTATGCTGATCAAAAAGAAAAATCTGTGCGAATCTGCGTAATCTGCGTCCAAAAAGGCGTTGACATAGCTTGACTTATTGCGGTATCCCAAAAAGGTTTCCCTTTGACACCGAGCGCCCTCTGCGGTATACTGCCCCACGGTTAACCCAAAATGCTAGACGCTATTCTCTCTATCGCCCCAGATGATTGGGATAGGTTTGTCGCCGCATGTCCAAATGGGCACATCCTCCAGACCACGCCCTGGGGAACGCTGAAATCGCGCTTTGGCTGGAGTGCCGAACGGGTCGGGCTGGCCTGCGAGGGCAAACTCGTGGCCGGGGCGCAAGTCCTCTACCGACGCTTGCCCGCGGCCTTGGGCCGCCTGGCCTATGTTCCCAAGGGGCCAATAGTGACCTGGGAAGACGAGACACAGGTAAAGACATTGGTGGCCGTTCTCGACCGCGCCGCCCGCGCCCAAGGCGCTATCGCCCTCACCATCGAACCCGATCTGCCCAACGGAGACGCTCACGACAAGCGACTGCAAGCACTGGGATTCGGTCCATCGCCCCTGGACAGCGTGCAGCCCCGCCGTACCATTGTCGTGGACATCGCGCCCGACGAAGAGGCGGTCCTGGGGGCAATGAAACAAAAAACGCGCTACAACGTACGCCTGGCAGCCCGCAAAGGCGTGACGGTACGAGAAGCCACGGAAGCCGATCTGCCAGCTTTCCACGCGCTGATGGCGGCCACCGGCGAGCGCGACGCGTTCGGGGTCCACACGCCGGCCTACTACGAAACAGCCTACCACCTGTTCGCGCCGCGCGGCTGGGCCAGGCTCCTGCTGGCCGAGGCAGAGGAGGAGGCGGTTGCAGCCGTGATGGTTTTCGCGCTGCCGCCACGATCCTGGTACTTTTACGGCGCTTCGAGCGACGCCCACCGCGAGAAAATGCCCACCTACCTGCTGCAATGGGAGGCGATGCGCTGGGCCAAGTCGTTGGGATGTACCACTTACGACCTGTACGGCGTCCCCGACGAGGACGAAGAGAAACTAGAAGCACAGTTCATGCAGCGAAGCGACAACCTGTGGGGCGTATATCGCTTCAAGCGCGGCTTTGGTGGAAAGCTGGTGCGCAGCGCGGGCGCATGGGACCGGGTGTATGCGCCAGTGCGTTACCGGCTCTACCGGATGGCACTGTCGATGCGACGACCACGATGAAACAGCAAATTACACATTACAAATCGCAAACCCTCAGCCCTCAACCTCCAACATCTAGCGAAAGTTGGAACGCCGCACTTGCTGCGCTGCCCTGCCCCCACGTGCTCCAGTCATGGGAATGGGGCGAGTTCAAGGCGCGCTACGGGTGGCGGCCGTCCCGTTACCTGTGGCAAGATGACGGCCGACCTCACGCCGCCGCCTTGATGCTGACGCGGCGACCGGGTCGCCTGCCCGCGGCGGTAAGCTACGTCCCCAAAGGTCCCACCCTGGATTACGAGAACACGGCTCTCCTAGAGGAGGTACTGGCGCATCTGGAGACAGCCGCCCGCCGCGAGCGCGCGCTGTTCGTCAAGATCGATCCTGGCGTACGGGCCGACACCGTCAAAGGGAAAGCCGTCGTGGAGACGCTACGCCGCCGGGGGTGGCGCGCCTCCCGCGAGCAGGTCCAATTCCGCAACACGATGGTGGTCGATCTGGCCCGCGATCCCGACGAGATGCTGGCAGCAATGAAGCCCAAATGGCGCTACAACGTGCGCCTGGCAGAGCGCAGAGGCGCGACGGTGCGCCGCGGCACGCTCGCCGATCTGCCGCGGCTGTATCGAATGTACGCCGAGACGGCCATCCGCGATGGGTTCGTCATCCGGCCAGAGGCATACTACCGCGATGCCTGGGGAAGCTTTATCGAGGCCGGGCTGGCCCAGCCCCTGATCGCCGAGGTGGAAGGGGAGGCTGTGGCGATGCTTATCATCTTTTGCTTTGGGGAACAGGCGTGGTATATGTACGGCGCTTCCTGCGACGCCCATCGCGAAAAGATGCCAAACCACCTACTGCAATGGAAAGCGATGCTGTGGGCACGCGAGCAGGGCTGCGCTGTCTATGATATGTGGGGCGCGCCGGACGTGCTGGAGGAATCGGATCCGATGTGGGGCGTCTACCGCTTCAAACGGGGGTTTGGCGGAGAATTCGTAGAGCACATCGGTGCGTGGGATTACCCTGCCTCTCGAATCGGCTACTGGCTCTACAACAGCGTGATGCCACGCGTGCTGGCGGCAATGCGGTGGCTGCACCGGCATCAGTCGCCTAGCAATGCCTCCAGCGCCCGATCGTAATGGGACGCCATCTTTGACCAATCGAAGCGGGCGACGGTGTGGCAAAGCTGGGAGGCCAATTCACGGGATCGCTTGGGCTCGGTCAAAACCAAGCGTAAACGCTCCAACAAGCCCTCAAAACTATCGTACAGGCAAGCCTCGTGGTAGGCAGGCTTGATGATCTCCAGGTAACTCAACCGGCGTGGCAGCAGAGGGAAACAGCCACAGTAGATCGCCTCCACAATCGCAACGCCAAAAAATTCGTGAATCGCCGTACTGACCACCACGTCAGCCTGGCGCAGAATATCCACATAGCCGTCCTCATCGGCGTAACCAAATTGAACCACCCGTTCCCCCAGCCGCTTCCGCGCCGCCTCGAACTCGGGCGCGGCTTGACGGTAGGAAGGACCTGCCAGCGCCACTCGAAAATTCACCCCCTCTATTTGCAGCATGTACAGCGCGCGGAAAAACGTCTGTGGGTCCTTATCGTACTCCCAGCGCTGATTCCACAAGATCAACGGCGGCAGTCCCGGCGGACGGGTGGCAACGGCAGGGTCCGGAACGGGATCGAAGCGCTGCAGGTCGCAACCCACCGGCAATACCCCCGCCTTGGCCCGCACCTCCGCAACGCGGTGGACGTGCGCATAGTCTGGAAAGTGCTTCAACAGATTGGGCAATTCGTCGAACCAATCGTCCATGTGATATTGGGTGTTGAAGAAAACCCGGTTGGCGGCGAGCATCGAGAGCCAGTTGATCATGCCATAGGTCAGATCGCGCCTGTCGTCAGGGGGAAAAGGATACGTCAACTGGTTCTCGTGGCAATAGAGAGCGACCGGCACGTCGGCGAGAAAATCGCGGGTCAATCCGAGGAAGGCAGGCAGGTTGAGCATGTCGGAGGCCAAGATGACGTCGGGACGGGAACGAAGCGCGCGCGCCCGCTCAGCTAACGTGAGCGCCCCGCCTTGCATGCGCCACTTCCAGAAGCGGGCCGAAAGCGAGAGCAGCTTTACTTCGTGGTTACTATGAGCGGCGTATCCTTCAGCCCACGCCTGATGGCTGCCGCCGCAATACGGTTCGAGCAGCAGGATCTTCACTCGCCCTCCTAGACTGTTCAGATTATACCACAAAACGCTGCTGAGGGCATTTTGGCGATTACGCACATCTTCGATGTGGCACATTCCAATGCCTCGGAAGAGAAATTCTTGGGGTGCGGGAGATGTGAGGGCGGCTGCGCCGCCCTCACATCTCCCGCATTCCCCTACTCGTTGAGAAGGCAATTTTGTACGTTCGTCGGAGCTATGCTATACTGAACCCATCTCCAATACACCGGCCAGCAGGAGGCAGCTATGGCTTCTCTCACGCAGTTCACCACCCGCATCATCGATAACGTCGAGACCGTTATCGTCGGCAAGCGCGCACAGATCGAGCTGATGATGGTCGCCCTGCTGTGCAAGGGGCACGTGTTGATCGAGGACGTACCCGGCACCGGCAAGACGATGCTGGCCCGCGCCATCGCCGCCAGTATGGGCATCGACTTCAAGCGCCTGCAATGCACCCCCGACCTGCTGCCCAACGACATCACCGGTGAGAGCGTGTTCAACCAGCGCACCAACACCTTCGAGTTCCAACCAGGGCCGGTGTTCGTCAACGTGCTGCTGGCCGACGAGATCAACCGCGCCACGCCTCGCACCCAGGCCGCGCTGCTGGAGGCCATGCAGGAGCAACAGGTCACGGTCGATGGCGTCACCCGACCGCTGCCTGCGCCGTTCCTGGTGCTGGCAACGCAGAACCCCATCGAGTACGAGGGCACCTTCCCCCTGCCGGAGGCCCAGCTCGATCGATTCCTCATCCGCCTGTCGTTGGGGTATCCCGATCAGGCAGACGAGGGGTTGATGCTGCGCAACCTGCGTAAGCAGCACCCCATCGAGACCATCGGCCAGGCGGCAGAGGGCACCGAGATCCTGGAGCTGCACGACGCGGTCACCGACGTGCACGTGGACGGCTCGCTAGAGCAGTACATCCTGAATATCGTGCGGGCCACCCGCTCCCATCCCGATTTGGCGCTGGGAGCCAGCCCGCGCGGGTCGCTGGCCCTCTACAAGACCGCCCAGGCGCTGGCCTCCCTGCGCGACCGCGATTACGTCATCCCTGACGACGTCAAGACGCTGGCACCCTTGACGCTTGCTCACAGGCTGATCGTCAAACCGGAGAGCCAACTGCGCGGGCGCACCGCCGCGACGATACTGGCGGAAATCCTGGAAGCCACGGAGTTGCACATCGGCGAGCTAGAGTAGCTACACACTATGGGAAATTTCGTACCCTACTTGCTGATTTTATTCGTCATCGCCGCCGTCTGGCGCATCGACTTTTTCTTCACCGTCGTCTACCTCTTGTTTGGCGTCTACATCGTATCGCAACTGTGGATGCAGCGCGCGACACGCCGCCTGGAGACCAGACGGCACTTTACCAACCACGCCTTCCGCGGCGAGCAAGTGTCCGTAGACCTCACAGTGCGCAACGCCGGACGGCTGCCCATCCCCTGGCTGGAAATACACGAGTCGCTGCCCGTCGCGCTCGCCGCCCCGCCTTTTCACCACGAGGTCATCAGCCTGGGTATGCACGAACTTTACTCCGTTCGCTACAGCCTCAACTGCCGCCAGCGCGGCTACTATCCTATCGGCCCGTTGACGCTACGGGCCGGTGACCTGCTGGGGGCAATCCCTGTCAGAGAGCTAAAGGTAAAATCAGAATACATCATCATCTACCCACGCGTCGTCCACCTCCAAACACTGGGACTGCCCACCCACTCACCGCTGGCGGCTCTGCCCAACCGCACGCCCCTGTTCGAAGACCCGGCGCGCATCATGGGCGTGCGCGATTACCAACGCGGCGACTCTCCCCGGCGCATCCACTGGACCGCGACGGCCAGCGCCGGGCGGCTTCTGGTGAAGCGCTACCAGCCCGCCATCGCCCGCGAGACACTCATCTGCCTCAACCTGAGCCAGGACGATTACCCCCAGCGTCGGCGGTACACCGCCACCGAACTGGCTATCGTCGCCGCCGCCTCCGTCGCCAACCACATCGTCGTCCAGGAAAAACTACCCGTCGGCCTGGTCACCGAGGCATTGGACCCACTCTCGGAGACAACAACCCGCTTCCACCTGCCCCCGCGCCGGGAGCGCGCCCATCTGATCGGGCTTTTGGAGGTGCTGGCCCGGGCGCAGGTCACTCCCACCGCACCATTTGTCGAGCTACTGCGCCACGGGAGCATGGACCTCCCCTGGGGAGCCACCATCCTGGCAATCACCGGCCAGGAGAGCGAAGCGCTGTTCGAGACATTGCTCTACTTGAAACGCACGGGCTTTGCCGTCGCGGTGATCCTGGTGCAGCCGATGCTTCCCTCGCCAGAGCTACAGAAGCAGGCCGACCTGCTCAGCCTACCGGTATACCGCGTGTGGCAGGAATGCGATCTGGAGGCCTGGCGATGACGCGCAATCAGTGGCTGAGAGATACGTTCCATCCGCTGGTGATCGCCGGGATGGTCGGCTGTATCGCCGTGGCATTCGCGGACCTGCTACGCCTCATCGATCCGACGTGGAGCGGGGTATTTCTCGTCGCGGCCTGCATATTGACGGCGCTGGAGGCCTGCTACTCCTATCGCTTGCTCAAGGCCAGAGGCCCACTGGAAAGAAAGACCTTTAGATTTCGAGCCATCGAACTGGTGCTATTGCTGATCGTGATCAAGATCGGCAACTATATCGGCGATAGCATCATCAGCATATTGACCGAAGTGCAGGCGTGGCCCAGTACGACGTCGTCCTTCCTTACCAGAGAGGATCTAGTCGCCTTCACCCTGGCCCTCCTAGCCTGGTTAGCCGCCACCGAGACGATGAAGGACCTGGATCGCCTCCAAGACCCGCCGGAATATCACCGCGATACGATTTCCCCCAGCCAGGGCCTCTCTAACCGCTTCCTGATCGGAGGAGTCCTGCTGTTTATCGTCTCCGGATTATCCCATCTGAGAATCGCGTCACTGCTGGATCTCGGCCGTCCCTCCACGCCCGGCCTGGTGCTCAACGTATTGATCTATTTTCTACTAGGGCTGGTACTGATGGGACAAACGCAGTACACCACTCTACACAGGCGCTGGCGCGCGCAAAGCGTCAAGGTCACCGACAAACTAGCTGCCCGCTGGGTGCGCTACAGCCTGGTATTCATCGGACTGATCACCCTGGTGGTCTTTATGATCCCCACCGGCTACACGATGGGCTTTCTAGAAGCCGTCGGCAATGCGTTCGTCCTGTTAAACAGAATTGCCCAGTTTATCCTGAGCTTGCTCATCTTTATCGTATCGATTCCAATATGGCTTTTGATGTCACTGTTCAAGGCAGATGCACCGCCACCATCACTGCCAATGCCATCGCCCCAGCCGGTACAACCCACCCAAGCTCCTGTCGCCGCCCTCCCGTGGTTCGAGACGCTACGTTCCCTCGTCTTTTGGATCGTCGCACTGGGCATCGTCTTTTACGTGATTCGCAGCTATCTACGCGACCACCCCCAGGTGCGCGAGGCGCTATCTTCGCCGTGGCTGATTCGCAGCATACGCAACTTTCTGGTCGCCCTGTGGCGCAGGCTGAGCGGCGTGGCGGAGGCCATCGGCGCGCGCATCCCGCGCAGACTGTCGCTGCGCAAGAGAGACAAGGCTCCGCGCAAGCCGGTCTTTCGCTTCTTCCGCCTGGGCGCGCTATCTCCTCGCGAGCGCACCCTGTACTACTACCTGAGCGTCCTGCAGCGGGCCGGGCAACAGGGTTTTCGCCGCAAGAACTCGCAGACACCCTACGAGTACGACGCCGTGCTGGAGCCGCATCTACCACAGGCGCAGCAAGAGATGGGGCTGCTCACCGACGACTTTGTCGAGGCGCGCTACAGCCCACATCCCATCAATCGCGAGAAGGAGAGAGAGGTACGCACGCGCTGGGAGCGGGTCAAGGCAGCGCTGCGAACCCTCAAGAAAATGGAAATAGATTCATGATGTGCAGTTTGGGACGCCCCCGCGCGTCGACGTGCACCCATTCCCTGGTTTTGTGCGGCGGGATCACCTTTGCCCCAAAGCGCAAACGCACCCGTTTTTAGCCACACCAAAAAAGCGAAAAGGTAAGGAGGAACACGATGAACGACTTGGAGATGTGCCGTCTAGCCACGCGCGCCGTACACGCCGGCACGCGCACGCCCCGGCCAGATTTTACCCCCGCCGTCGTCCCAATCCACCCTTCCGTCACGTACCTATACGACCAGATGGAGAACCTGGACGGCGTTTTCGCCGGGACGCACCCAGGGTACGTCTATTCTCGCTACGGTAACCCCACCGTGACCGCGCTGGAGGAGGCAGCAGCCATACTTGAGGGAGGTGAAGCCGCGCTGGCCTTCGCCTCCGGCATGGCGGCCGTCCACGCCGCGCTGTTGGCCGTGGGAGCGCGGGCGGGATCGACGGTAGTTGCCGCCCAGGATGTCTACGGCGCCACCTACGCCCTGCTGGACAAGCTCCTGCGCTCGCAGGGAGTCGAGACGCGCTTCGTGGACGTGACCGACCTGCAGGCCGTGGAGGCCGCCTGCGCGGAACTCCAACCCGCGGCCTTGCTGGTGGAGACCATCTCCAACCCCCTGCTCAAGGTGGCCGACCTTGCCGCACTGGCCCAAGCGGCCCATCACCACGGGGCCGCGTTCCTGGTCGATAACACCTTCGCTACCCCGTGCCTGGTGCAGCCCCTGGCGCTCGGGGCCGACGTGGTGATCCACAGCGCCACCAAGTACCTGGGCGGCCACGGCGACGCGCTGGGCGGCGTCGTCGTCACATCAGCAGCCTTACACAAGGAGCTGTTCGAGGTATTGAAAGTAACCGGAGGTAACCTGGGCCCCCAGGAGGCGTGGCTCGTGCTGCGCGGGGTCAAGACGCTGCCGCTGCGCATGCGGCAGCACTGCAAGAACGCGCTGGCCGTGGCCTGGTGGCTGGAGGAGCATCCCCAGGTGAGACGCGTGTATTACCCCGGCCTGGCCTCCCATCCCCAGCACGCCCTGGCGGGACGGCTCTTCCAAGGGCAGGACTATGGCGGTGTGGTATCCTTCGACCTGGCCGAGGCCGGTCAAGAACGGGTTTTTCGCCTCTTCGAATCGCTCAGGCTGTGCCTGCCCGCCACGACGCTGGGGGACGTGTGTACGCTGGCGCTCTACCCGGCCCACGCCTCCCACCGGGCGCTGAGCGCCGAGGAGCGCGCCCGCATCGGCATCGGCGACGGGCTGGTGCGCCTCTCGGTGGGCATCGAGGTAGTGGAGGACATCATCGGCGACCTGGCACAGGCTCTGGACGCCTGCCTCTAGAGGCCATTATGCCTCAAGCCAGACCCTCCCTCGTGCCGAAAGGCGTCAAGGTGTCCAGGGGCATCGCCTCCCTGCCACTGTGCGACCTGCACTACATTGAGGTCGGCTCCGGCCCGCCGCTGATCATCGTGCCGGCGAGCATGTCCGAGGTCTGGCACTGGGAGGGACTGGTGGCTTTCATGGGACAGCGCTTCCGGGCCCTTTTCTTCGAATTGCCCGGCCACGGCCTATCGACCCCCCTCGAGCATTACAGCAGCAAACTGATGACACAGGTCATCACCGATCTTTTGGACCACCTTGGTTTCGAACGAGTAAGCCTGATGGGGTTTTCATTCGGAGGGATTCTGACCCTGACGGCTTTGGAATGCCTCTCCCATCGCGTGAACAGGGTCATCCTGATTTCGCCCCTGATCGACTCTTCTGCCCTGCGCATCGCACCGCTGAACCAACACTTCTTGCGTACCCTGATCCAGTTGAGTCAAGGCCCCAGGCTACAGCGGGTGATCCACCGCTCGTTGCAGTCAGATGCGGGCAGCGCACTCTGGGCGCAGCTGGCCGTCAGGGTCGGGAACGCGGAACACCTGGACATTTTGAAGCAGAACATACGCGCCACTCCATGGCAAACGGTTCAGACACTGGCCGTGCAGTTGGACGAAATATTCCACACCCGCCATTTTCTCCACTCCGCCCACTACACACAGCCGTGCTGGTTCGCCATGTCGGCCAGGGACCCACTGATCGACTTCTCGTTCACCGCCGACGCCGTGAGGCAGATTTTCTCCAGCGTCGATGAGACCCGATTGGACCTGCCATATCACCGTCCACCCGAACTCCCCTCGCTGGAGTACCTGAATCACACGTTCCCGCACTTGTTGGATAGGATATCCTAAAGTAACTACTCAGGCT
>JAFGED010000444.1 GCA_016931785.1 Anaerolineae bacterium | reverse complement strand
GCGTCGAGGCTGCCCTTGGCCTCCCAGTTGCGGCGAAAGTCGCGGTCGATGACTCCGCTGGGGATGAACAGCTCCTCGCGGAACCAGCGGCGGGTGTGGCGCGTGGTCAGGAAATTGCCCGCGTGCCCCACCTGGCGGATAATGTCCAATCCCAGCGGCGTTTCCCGCTCGTCTATCCCGGCCACCAAGCGCTTGGCCATCCCCACGATCTCGGCGTCGATGGCCAGTTTCTCCAGGCTGAAGCAGCTTTCAAAGTCGAGCATGCCGGGGCCAGAGATCATGTTGATGCCGGTCAGCGCCCCCAGGAGCGCGCCGCTGCTCGATTCGAGCCCACATTGGGCGTCGACCACCTTGCTATCCGACATACCCAGGTAGGCGTGTGTGGGCAGCCCGAGATGCTTGCCCACCTCGGCGTAGGCGCAGTCGATCATCATCGTCTCGATGGCGCCCATTGGCGTGGTGCCTGTGCGCATGTCAAAGGCGGCCGGCGAGCCGCCCCACACGATGGGGGAACCGGCCTTGACCAGTTGGTGGATGGTCACGCCGCTCAGGTTTTCGGCGGTGTGCTGGACGACCGCGCCCAACAGGGTGGCCGGCCCCGTGGCCCCGGTCAACGGCATGCTCACCAGTTCGGCGGGGATGCCATATTGGGCGCAGTCCATCAGGTTCTCGCACGTGATCTCGGACCACAAGAGCGGCGGGGAGGGGCACACGTCAAAGACGGCCCTGGGCTTTTCTGCCAGCGCCTCCGCGCTACCGGCCACGGTCACCAGCAGGTCCTTCATCGTGTGCCACGTCTCGACGGCGAATGCGCCGGTGACCACCGGTTTGCCGGTGTATAGCAGGGCCAGGTAGAGCCGGTACAGGTCGGCGATCTCTTGCGGCACGTCGGCGCAGACGAGCGAGGTGGCGATGGCGTCGAGGGCGTCGAGCCCGTCGGCCAACTTGATGAAACGCACAAAGTCGGCGGTGGCCGGCGCGCGCGATTTGGACTCGCCATGATCGAGGATCTCGATGGCGGCCGAGCCGGGGTCGAACTGCACGTCGTCGCCGCCGTAGTGGACTGCCGGCGCGCTCCCGGCATCGTAGAGATAGAACGACGAGGGAGCCGTTTCGACCGCGCTGCGCGCCAGGTCGGCTGGTACGCGCGCGACTTGGGCTTCCAGGTCTACCTCGGCGCCGTGCTCGGCGAGGAGGCGCAGCGCGCGCTCGGAGTGCACGCGCACGCCGGGGTCGCTCAGCAGGTCGTAGGCTTCGGCGATGACGCGCTCGATGGTCTCACGGGAGAGGAACTGCAGGTGGGGTCGCATGGTGCTCCTTGCGATGGGAAACTGGTAGTTGGTACACTGGTAGACTGGTCAGATACCAGTTTACCAATTACCAATCTACCAACGTGCCAACGTGCTCCGGCGGCCAGTAGACGAACAAGGCCCGTCCCTCGACCTGGTCCACGTGCACCGGGCCAAAGGAGCGTGAATCGCGGGAGTTGGGTCGATTGTCGCCGATGATAAAGATGTGCAGCGGCGGCACGGTCGTCGGGGGGAAATCCTGTGCCGCCGTGTATTCCACCCAGGGCTCCTCGATGGGCTCTCCGTCGATATGGACCTGTCCACCGCGAATCTCGATCGTTTCTCCGGGCAGCGCCACCACGCGCTTGATCAGCGGCTCGGGCGAGTCGGGCACGTCTACTACGACCACGTCTCCTCGGCGCGGCCCGTGGAAGAGGCGGTAGGTGACCTTCTCGACCATCACCCGTTCGCCGTAGTAGAGGTTGGGCTGCATGCTTGGACCGTCGATGGTCGTGGCTTGAGCGACATAGGTGTTGATCACCAGCGTGATGAGCAGGGCCAGCAGGATGGTGCTGGCGACATCCCATGAGCCGCGCAGCAGGGTGCGTGCAAAGCCGGATGTTGGGTCAGAGAGTTCGGGTTTTTCCGCCATAGTTTTCTCCTGCGATGGGGATGATTATACCGCGAACGCGGCAGCCCGCAACTTTACGGGGAAAAGCCAGAAAGCGTCCAACCGCTTCGCGGTTGGCAATTGCTTGCGGTGGGTGAATTGCGGGTGGCAGGTGAGCGGAACTCGCCCGGGCTTTTCCCTTAGGAATTCCCGGCGCAAAGCGCCGGGAATTCACAATTCCGCGACTGCACAGTGAGATGGGGGGAACTCGGCTCGCAGCCAGCCATCTTCCAGTGCAAGCTCCTCACCGCTCAACAGGTCGGTGAGGTGGGGCTGCACGGTGGGCAGTTGGACGCCAAAACCCTGTGCGGCCTCCCAATCTAGGTTAAACACGATGCCGACGGCTCGCTCTCCCCGGCGGCGCACGACGGCCCGTACCAGGGGATTGTCCGTCTCCAACAGGTCGAACGTCGCAGGATCGGAATCGGTGACCATACCGGCGTAGCGCGCGCGCACGGCCAGCGTGCGCCGCACCCAGTCGATCAGGTTTTGCTCGCTCTCCCACACATATGCGGCCTGGCTGAAGAGCGGCAGTTTCTCAGCGGGATAGCTTGGCAGCTCCTCGGGAAAAAAGTCGAGGCCGGTGTTGACCGGCAGCGTCTCGCCCAGCTCGAACCCGGCGTGGCAAAAGGGCAGCGCGGGCAGGAGACATCCCAGCGCCCACACCAGCCGTGCGTAATCCACCCCGCCGGGACGGGCGGCAGCGCGGGGCGTGTTGTGGCTCTCCGGCGCGGCGAAGAAGGGGATGGGGTAGCCTGCTTGCGCGCACGTGTGCAGCATCTCGTTCGCCAGCCGCTCAGGGCGGTAGGCCATCCACCAAAAGTTGCCGATCACGGTGTTGTATCCCTCGTCGCGGCTCTGCTGGGCGATGGTGAAATTCTCGTCCCAGAAGCAAAAGTCGGGGTCGATCCTGCGGGCTGCGTCCACCATGCGCCGCTTTAGCTCCATCGGCAGGGCGTGGCCCATGTCGATCATCACGCCATCGATGCCAAAGGTGCGCTGGTAGTGGGGCAGGATGCCCACGATGCGCTCCCACAGCGGCTCGACGGCACGCTCGGGCCGGGCCAGGCGGCGGTCGTACATGCGCACCGTGTTGTAGGCGATGTAGTTAAAGTCGTCTGCGTGGTCGTACAGGCGCAGGTAGGTGACGTCGCCCCACGGCGGCTGGGGGTCGTCGGGCGGCCAGTCGGCGAACGCCCCCGGGATGCGCGCGCGCGTGCCATCTGCGCACGTGCCGATCCAACGCCCGTCGACCATCTCGACCTGTTCGGGCGGCGGCGTGAACATCTCGCGGTAGATGGCGTGGGGCGGGATCAGGTCGTGATGCTCCCTGTGCGGGGCGAGGTCCCTGATTTTCTTAAGCTCCTCTGGGGTAAAGACGGGAGGGCCGTAAGCGTCCTCCTGCGCCGAGCCGGGCGTGCGGTCGGGCACATCGGCGCGGACCCAGTAGAACCACTCCGGGTGCTCGGCCGCCCAATCGGCGTCCTTGGACGCGGTTCGGAAGACGAATTCGACGACCACGCGCAGTCCCAGGTGGTGGGCCGCCTCGACGAAGGCGGCGAACTCGGTCTCGACGTCCAGCCCGAGCGCGGGCTCGGCCAGGCGCGGGTCGAGGCGGTAGGGGTTCTTGATGGCGTAGGGGGAGCCCAGCGTGCCCTTGTTGCCATCCTGGCCGATGGCGGTGATGGGCAGCAGGTGCACCGTGTTAAAGCCCAGGCGCTTGATGTATGGCAATAGAGTGATGGCCTTGAGGAACGTGCCCGTCTCCATCCAACCGTCGCCGATGGGGTCGAGGCTGATTTGACCGTCGCCGTCGTGATCAAAGCCGGTGGCCGCGCGGACGAACAGGTTGTAGATCGCCGCGTGCTGCGACCACTCGCCTTGGGTTGCCCCGGTGATGAGCGGTTCTTGGGGCTGTCCTGTGATCCCGTCGATGCTGTCTAGAAAGAAGCGATAGGGGTTGGCAGGCCGCCGGGCCACCGGACCGTCGGGATCGAGCCACAACCCCGGTACGGTGTAGGCGGCCTCTTTGCCCCTACCTGCTTCCAATGCTTGTGAGAGTTTCTGTTTGATGCGTTCGATGGCTTTTAGCAAGTATTGCCTCGATTGTGTGTTTAGGCGCATTATACGACGACGGTCATTTTTGACAACCGCCAGCATTGTGAGTACAATCGGTGGCAAAGTTGGCACCAGGTATCGCTTTGGAAAGATGTCAGCAGAACCTTCCTTTTGCGTAACGCGGCCCTCTCCCTTTGGCACGTTCAGCATTGTCTGGCGGGGAACTGCGAGCGGCCCGCGAGTTTATCGCATCTTTTTGTCCAGCGAGCGGGCTTCGGCGGAGGATATCGCTCAAGCGATCTTTCCCGGTGTTGGCCGTAAATCACATCCGGCGATTGCCGGCCTCGGCGAGCGGATCGAGAGTTTTCTCGAGGGGCATGCCGTCAGCTTTGGACTGGACTTGATGGCGCTTGACGGGTGCTCCGATTTTCAGCGGCGTGTCGTGCTGGCCGAGTATGGGATACCACGGGGCTGGGTCAGCACGTACGGGAGGATCGCAAAGCACCTGGGGGTCGAGATGGGCGCCCGAGCGGTGGGAAATGCGCTGGCGCGGAACCCATTTCCGATAGTGATTCCCTGCCACCGGGCGATCAGGTCAAATGGCGAGCTGGGGGGGTATCAGGGCGGCCTGGCGATGAAGCGTGCCTTGCTTGCATTTGAGGGCGTACGAGTATCAGAGACGGGCAAGGTCCTTACACAGAGGGTCTGTTATTGATACTTGGGCCTACGAAATAGGAGGAACCCATGTCCAAGATTGCGATCATTACCGATACCGATTCCAGTTTGCCTGCCGATGTCGCCGCGCGTTACAGCATCCGGCAGGTGCCCATCACAGTTCACTTTGGAGAGGAGACGTTCGAGACCGGTGTGGATATCGACGACGCACAGGTCTTTGAGCGGGTGGATCGTGAGGGCAAGCTGCCGACGACCGCCGCGCCCTCGCCCGGCAAGTTCGCCGAAGCGTACCAGACCGCCTTTGATGAGGGGGCCGAGTCGATCGTCTGCTTCTGCGTGAGCAGCAAGGTCAGCGGCACGTATGGCGCGGCCGCCGCTGCCTGCGACCTGCTGCCCGGGCGCGATATTGCGGTAGTGGACACGTTGAGCCTCTCGATGGGACAGGGGTTCATGGTCCTGGCTGCAGCCGAGGCAGCGCAGGCGGGCGCGGCCAAGGATGAGATCGTCGCGCGGGCCCAGGACGTCGGCGGACGGTCGTATCTGTATGCGGCCCTGGCGACGCTCAAGTATCTGGCGATGAGCGGGCGGGTGGGGTACCTGGCGGCAGGGATGGCCAGCTTGTTGAACGTCAGGCCGATCCTGACCATTCGAGATGGCAAGCTCGATCTGCTGGAAAAGGTGCGGACACAGCGCAAGTCGTGGGCGCGGGCGATTGAACTGGCGGCAGAGGCGGCGGGCGACCGACCCATAGAGCAGATGGCTGTCATCCACGTCGATGCGGAGGAACAGGCGCGCCAGTTTGAGGCGCAGGTGCGGGCGAGTATGGATTGCCCTGAGAGGGTCTTACTGACCGGCCTGTCGGCAGGGCTCTCGGTGCACTCGGGCGCCGGTTTGGTCGGTGTGGCGTTCGTGGCGGGCAAGTAAAAAAAAGAGGCGGCACATGTTCTGGAAAAAGAAAGAGTCTGTCAAGGTGGTCGGAGATTCCTGGGCCGTGTACTCGTACACCTACGGGGAGGGGATGAAGGCGGTCATCAGCTTTGACGTGGATCGGGCCCGTGAGGATGAGCACCGGGGGTACGGCCACTCGATCCGGGTGATCGTTCGCATTCCCCTGGTTGGACGCGTCATGGAAAACGGCCTTCCTGTGCGGGATGAGTTTCCCAGGCTGGAGCGGTTCGAGGGTGGGCTGCTCAAGGCGTTGGAAAAGCGGAGTGCTGATTGCCAGTTGGTGGGGCGAATGACCTACGGCGGGATGCGCGAGTTTGTGTTCCAGGTGGAGGATGTGAAGGGGTTCAGGGAAAGCGCGTCAAAGTTGGAGGGCCTGGCCGGGGACTATGAGATCGAGCTCCGGGAGGAGGAAGGGTGGCGGTTCTTTGACGAGAAGGTGAGTCCCAGACCTGTGTTCTGGCAGCAGATCGGTGATCAGGCGGTGATCAGGGGGCTGATCGATGCCGGCAGCAACCCCGAGCTCTCACATCTTTTGGAGCATGTGATCGTTGGGGATGAGGATACGCTGTCAAAGATTCGGGACGACCTGGGGAACAATGGGTTCAAGGAGATATCGCTGAGGGATGGGTGTTTGGTGATGGGCAGGGAGTCGAAGCTGAATATCGATGACGTCTTTAGCGTGACGGGGAGGCTTTTCGACTACTGCAGGGACAGGGGGGTGACGTACGATGGGTGGGGTGCGGCGGTAGTCAAGTAGGATGTCGGAAACCCAGGATTTCGAGCGCGCTTGGTTGGAAAAGCTCTCCTGTTGCCTGGATGAGATTGCCGACCCTGAAAAGCGTCGACAGTGCTATTGCTATTGCCCGAGGATCAGGTAGGCGCTCAAGACCTCGGAGGCGGTCTCTGCCACATATTGCTACTGTGGTGCTGGTTTCTACAAGGGCGTCCGGGAGGAGATCCTCCAGAAGCCTGTCGAGGTCGAGGTGCTAGAGTCCGTGCTCCAGGGCGACGATGTCCGCAAAGTTGCGATCTATGGGGAAAAGCCAGAGAACCCCACCGCTTGCGGTGGGGGTGAATGGCAAAGCGGGGGATTTGGGGGCGGCAGCCCCCAAGG
>JAFGED010000094.1 GCA_016931785.1 Anaerolineae bacterium | reverse complement strand
CTACAACTTCACCTCTCGCTCCACCTCAAAGGGATGGCGACTTGTTGACAACTCCTCTATGGTAGATTTGTAAAGCTGGCGTATCTGGCCTATAATCACCGCCTGAGAGCTTAACCGTTGCCTGATGACGAATTTTCAAATGACCTCTGAGATAGATGGCAGAGTCCGCAAGCCATCGGAGAGGAGACGTATGGGCGCTGTCGAAGCATTGTCTGGGCCCGATAGAGCTTTTATTGACCAGATCGAGCAGAGGGCGAGGCAGGTGGGCGCGATGCTCCAAGCCCTGCCGGCCGGCGACCAGGCGCGGGCCGATCTGAGTGTGGTGATCGCGACGCTCGTCGATCTTTATGCCCGACTGGCCGAATGGGCAGAGCTGCACCGCCTCATTCACGATCTGCTTGCCGCCCTGGCTCCTTTCCACGCCTTGCTGGCCTCGGCTGACGGAAGCGCGCTCGATGCTGAAGGGCGGCAGGCGTTGTTGCAGGACTGGCGTTATTGCCAGCGCTGTGTGGACAAGCTGGCGGATTTTGCCGAGGAGGTCGCGTCCATTGGCCGTCCGTTCCGTCGAAAGGGCCGCGAGTTGGAAGGGGAGCGGTGGGTAGTGGATGTCGTCGCTTTGCGAATGCTCGTGGAGGACGCGCTGAAGGAGGACGATCCCGGTCTTGGCCTGATCGAGCTGGTCGAGGAGTTGGACGGGGCCTGCCATCGCCACTTGGCCGTGGCCGACCGCGAATTGACAGCGGTGGTGGATAGGACGCGCCGGCTATTGACGATCTTGCAGGGAGGGTTGGAATGAGCGATCTTTTGGAGGCCTTTCAACACAGGCACCAGGAGAAGCTGGTGCAATTAGAGAGCGGCGAGGATGAGGAGGCCCTGCTGGATGGTGTGCGCATCCTGATCGCCGACTTGAGGGATGCCGGCGCTTCTGTCGCCGGCCAGGCCGGGCGCGGTCAGTTGCGGGCGCTGGTGCGCTTTTGGACGGGCGTCGTCTACGAGCGCGCGGGCGCCTATCCAGAGACCACGCTGCTGCCGCTCGACCCTGCGAATGCCCGTTCAACGGAGGAGCCGGATCGACGCGCGTGGCCTCCGCTTGTCTGGATACTCGTCGGGGGCGCAGCGGCCATCGTCATCGCGGTAGGGCTGGTTGCTATCGCGCGCTTGTCTCGCCCACAGGTTGCGGCCGAGTTGCCGCCTGCCTCTACACCAGCGCCCGCTGTGCGTTATGCCACGCTAGAGACCCTGACGGACGATGGGGTGGCTGCAGATACTTTCTGCCTGGGCGTGCGCGAGATCGTCGCCGAGTTCAACTTGGGGGGCGTTCGGCCCGAGACGGCGTGGCGCTGGGAGGTGCAGCGCGAGGGGGAGGTCGTGGCTTCCCAGCCGGAGGCTCCCTGGGGGCAGGATGTGCCATACGCTAGTTTCCGTATCCAGGTCGGTGGAGGGCAGGATATAGAGCCCGGGCGGTACACCTTGCTGGCCTACGCCGAGGGACGCGTGGTGGGGGCGCGCTCGTTCCAAGTGTTGGGGATGGCCCCGCGCGCCTTTGACCTGCAGGTATCGGATGTGGCCGGGTCGTTTGATAGGGATAGGTTCGGGGCCGGCGCGCGGGTGCTCTACCTGGGTTATGCTTACGAGGGGTGGTGTCCTGGGTTGGATGTTTCAGCCGCCTTGTATTATGAAGGGACTTTGAAGCAAGAGTACTTGGAGGTGTGGCACGGCAGCACGCAAGGACTGGCGCAGGTCGTTTTCCAGGCTCCGGATGGACGGCCGTTTCCTGCGGGCAGCTATGAAATAGCGGTATCGGTGGATAGTGAGGAGCAGGGACGCGTGAGCTTTATGGTGGGGGAGGAGGAGGAAGTAGTGGCGGGGCTTCCGGCCTTTGGCGATATCACCGTCGCTTTGGGCGTGCAGCCCGATGGCGCGCCGGTCACGGCGCAGGAGACGCCCTTTGGCTGGGCGACTCGCGTCGTTCACGCCGTCTTCGACTATGAGGGGATGAGCGATGGCGTGCGCTGGTCGGTGGTGTGGACGCGCAATGGCACAGAGATAGCCAGGGAGGACTATGTTTGGGACGCGGGAGATGCCGGGAGCGAGGGCGCGTATTGGGTCGCGTTGGCCGGCGAGGATGGGGAGCCCCTCGGCGGTGGGAATTATACCGTCACGCTCTATATCAATGGCCAGCGGCAGAGTGCGGCCGATTTTCGGATTTACTATAGGCCGGAGTAGCACTTGGGGGTTTGAGTCGGCCCTTGACAGCCCTTAACCGTGTGCTATCATAGGATTGACACCCAAGTCGACCAGGCGGTCGCGGTCTATGCTACGCATAGGTCGAGGAAAGTCCGGGCTCCATAGGGCACGGTGCTGGGTAACGCCCAGGCGGGGGCGTATCTACGGATACGTTACCCGCGGAAAAGGGCCACAGAAAAGCAGACGGCTCCCCCTCCCTGGCCCTCCCCCGCTTGCGGGGGAGGGGATGGGTGGGGGCAGCAAGGGTGAAAAGGTGGTGTAAGAGACCACCGGCGCGCGTGGCGACACGGGCGGCCAGGCATCCCCCATCGGGAGCAAGGCCAAGCAGGAGCGACGGGGCGGCCCGTCCCATTTGAGCTCCGGGTAGGCCGCTGGAGGCGGCGGGTAACCGCCGTCCTAGATAGATGACCGCACCCAATCATAGATTGGTACAGAACCCGGCTTATCGGCCGGCTTGGGTGTCCAGCGGCGCGCCTGTTTACAGGCGCGCCGCCGTTGTGTCCACTACCCTTCAGCCGCGTTCTGTGCTACAATACTGATCGTCGGTAGAAGGAGCGATCGGTCGCGGGCGGGTTCTGCACCCTCTATCTTTACAGAGATTGCCCCGATGTACCTGCAGTACCTTTCCAGACCTGCCGCTGCCTTGCTGCCTAGACATCTTCACATCCCAGTTCTTGTATCTTCTCAATAAGTAGGGAAGACGGTGGGTGTGAGGGCGGCCCAGTCGCCCTCACACCCACCACCCACCGGATTATTGAGATGATACCAATTCTTGTCCAAATGAGGCAGGATTTCGTGGCATTTATCTTGCCCGGCCTCAGTTTTGCGGAGCAAAACTGAGCGGTGTTTCGAGCGCGCATCGCGAGAAACGCCTAAAAGTCCGAAGATTATCGTGAAAGAGAGGTAATCAAAATGAAAAGTCCAGCTTCCCGAGTCGACATTGCAGGATGGTGGTATGAGCTAGATCAGCGCGTAAAGATAGGCGCAGCGGTGGGATTGGGCCTGATCGTCATAATCCTGTGCATTGCGGCGATATTGATCGCGAGTAAGCTCTTCCCCACCTCATCGCCGTTGGAGCCAACGTCGGATGCCGAGTCGCCGGTGAGCGTTATGCCCACTGCGCCTCCTCCGACGTGGACGCCGGCGCCGACCGAAGTGCCCCCTACTGAAGAGCCGACGCCGGAGCCTACTGTGCCTGCGTTTGCGGTCGACGCCCAGGGCGATGCGGTCGTCTATGAGACCGGGAACCCGGTTGAGGAGATTCCCGCCGGGATAGATATCCGCGTCGCCAGCATCGGTGCCGGCATGGCTGTGGCGCTCGAGTCCCCCGAAGAGGTTCCGGAGGCGTTGGCCGGATGGGCCTCTGGGGATGAGGTGCTGCTGTGGGTACAGCTCTACGAGTCGATCCCCGAGGAGCCTGCGGAGAAATTGGAGTGGTTCTTTGCGCTCGACATGGATGGCGATACCGCGACTGGCCGGCCGGCTGGCCAGCGTCCCATCAACCCCGACATGGGGTATGAAGTGGCCATCGCTCTGGCCTACGATCCCGGCACCGATGCATACAGCACCTATTGCCTGGTTTGGGCTGCCGGCAGTTGGGTGGCCGGTCCCGAGGTGCGCTATACCATAGACGAATCAGGTGCGTTGATCGGGTTGGCCATATCGCGCGAAGGGCTCGTCCAGTCTGTGGCGGATAACTCGGGCGTGACCACCGTGCCCGATGGCGTGAGGGGCCGGGTGGCGGCATTTTCGGCGGCAGGCGCGGAGCGCGTCGCCGATTTTTACCCTGAGCTACCCGAGTAGCTTTTTCGACCTGGCCACCTGGCTAGGGCAAAGATCGGTCAAAAGTTCGATGCAGCCGGTAGCATTTTATGCTATACTATTACGTGTAGGCTATTGCTCCCCCGCAAATGCCTGAATAGTTTGCGAGGAGGTGCACAAGTGGATAAAAGGTTTATCAGAGCCATTAGTATGGGGTCGGCGCTGCTTGCGTTAGCCCTGGGTAGTGTCATCATAGTTACTCCTACGGCCGCGGCGGCAAAGTGGTGGGCCGATTACTTTGATAATGCCACCCTCAGTGGGGGCCCTGTACTGAGCCGCTACGACGACGCCTCCGGCGTCGGCATCAACTTCAACTGGGGCCACGGCAGCCCCGATTCTGCGATCCCCAACGACAACTTTTCCGTCCGCTGGATGCGCGATGACGTCTGGTTCGATGGAGGGACGCACCGCTTCACGGTCGTCTCCGACGATGGCGTGCGCGTGTGGGTCGGCGATCAGTTGGTGGTGGACGAATGGCACGATCGTAGCCCGTCCGTCATCTACGTCGATCGCTACATCGCGGCGGGCACGTATCGGGTGCAGATCGAGTACTACGAGCACCAGGGGGGCGCTCTGATCGGCGTCGGCTGGGAAAGGGTAGTGGGCGGCGAGACCTGGCGTGGCGAGTACTATGGCAACCGCAAGCTTGAGGGCTCGCCGGCGCTGATGCGCGACGACAACGCAATCGACTTTGCCTGGGGTACCGCCAGCCCCGATCCGGCCGTCCCGGCCGACAACTTTTCCGTGCGCTGGACGCGCTCTGTGGGCTTTGCCGCCGGCACCTATCGCTTTTTCACCAGCACCGATGACGGCGTGCGCCTGTTCGTGGACGGCAACTTGTTGATAGACAAGTGGTACGACCAAAAGCTGCCCAACACGCACACGGGCGACGTCTACCTGGCTGCCGGCCAGCATACCGTCGTCGTCGAATACTACGAGCACGGGGACCAGGCCCACGCCCATGTCTGGTGGAAGAAGGGGGATGGCTACACGGGTTGGCACGGCGAGTACTTTGACAATCCCGACCTGGTCGGCGGGCCGGTGCTGGACCGCGAAGATGCCGAGGTGAATTTCGATTGGGGCGTGGAGCCGCCCGTGAGCTGGATGCCCGACGACAACTTTTCCGTCCGCTGGACGCGCACGGTGAACTTTACGGCGGGCTATTACCGCATCTCGGTGCGGGCCGACGATGGCTTCCGGTTGTGGCTCGATGACGGCCTCCTCATCGACAAGTGGGGGGATATGGATTACGAGCTTCACTACGTGGACCGTATCTACCTGCAAGGGTTGCACCAGATCAAGCTGGAGTATTATGAACACACCGGGCTCGCCCGCGTGCGTCTGTGGTGGGAGACGGCCGCCGCCCTGCCCGCGACCGCTGTCCCACCGGCGCCTCCCGGAACACTGCCCGTCGACGAGGACGATCCGTGGGAGACGTCCTACTTTGACAACCCCGATCTGAAAGGGGAGCCGGTGTTTACGCGCATCGAGAAGGTGATTGATCATAACTGGGGCTGGGATTCTCCCGGCGAAGGCGTGCCGCCCGATGGGTTCTCCGCCCGCTGGACGCAGCCCATCTACTTCGAGGCGGGCGGCTACCGCTTCACCACCTATTCTGACGACGGCATACGGCTGTGGGTGGACGGCCGCCTGTTGATCGATTCCTGGCAGCCGATGCGCGGCTATCGCAATGCGACCATCTGGTTGAGCGAGGGCGTGCACGCCGTGAAGGTGGAGTACTTTGAAGGCACGGGGACGGCGCGGGTGCACGTGTTGTGGGAGCGGCTTGGACCCTAGAGCGGCATCGCGTTGGGTGTTGACCGGCAGGACGGCCCGACGGCGTCCTGCCGGTTTGTTTTGGATGAAACACTTGCCCAGAAGCCCGATGCATGGTAGAATTTCCCCGCGTCCAGAGATTCGGTCGCACACCAGGCGACGTAGCCAAGTGGTAAGGCAGGGGTCTGCAAAACCCTTATTCGTCGGTTCAATTCCGACCGTCGCCTCTGGCTCACACTGACAACGGGCAGCGGACAGGGCTGCCCGTACGTGCATACGGGGCGGTGGCGGAATGGGTAGACGCCGTGGACTTAAAATCCTCTGTCCGAAAGGACGTGTGGGTTCGAATCCCACCCGCCCTACACGTGTCGCGTTTGTGTGTCCGATTTGAGTTTTCGCCATCTTGAGGTATTATTACGCTGATTCGATTCCTATCTGGAGGAGTGCAGTGAAAGTCATCCTGACCCATGACGTCCCTAACCTGGGACATGCTGGCGATGTAAAAGATGTCGCGGTCGGTTACGCCCGCAACTATTTGTTCCGCGAAGGGCTGGCGGTCAAGGCTTCCAAGGGCGCGGTAAAAGATTTCGAGCGCCGCAGGGTGGTGGATACCCGCCGCGAGGAAAAGATAGCAGCTCGCGCCGAGGCGCTGGCCAAGCAACTGGAGGGCATCACCCTCACGTTCGAGGCCAAGGCCGGCGAGACGGGCCATCTGTATGGCTCGATCACGCCCGCTGCTATCGCCGAGGCGCTGGAGCGCGAGGTCGGGGAAAAGTTCGACCGGCGCAAGCACATCCTCTCCGAGCCGCTGCGCGAGGTGGGCAAGCATACCATCTCGGTGCGGTTGTCTGCGAACGTGGTGGCCGAGGTCGAGGTCGTGGTGAAACCGGAGGGGGAGGATCTGCCCGAGGCGGAGCCGGCTGAAGCGCCTGCGGAGGTCGGGGAGCCGGCGGAGGGCGATCAAGCGGAAGAGTAGGCAAAGCGCTTAACGTTAGGGGATAGGGCAAGGATGGAAACGCTCGGAGTATGGCTGCGTCAGGCGCGTGAGGCCAGGGACGAAACGCTGCGGGACGTCGAGGCTGCCACTCGCATCCGACTGCGCTTTCTAGAGATGCTGGAGGAGGGCGAGTTCGACGCCCTGCCTGGGGGTGAGGTGCAAGTGCGCGGATTCCTGCGCATCTATGCCCGCCACCTCGATCTATCCCCCGAAAGCGTGTTAATCCGCTACGATAGAGAAGTCCGCCGCGTCGAGCCTGAACCGGCGGCCGCGCCTGCAGCGCCGCCGCCCATCAGCCCCGCGCCGTTTGCTGCACCTGCAGTGCCCCCTCCCGCCGTCGCCAAGCCATCGCCACCCCGGCCCGGTAGATCGGCCACGCCGCCGACGATACCCCACTGGCTGAGCCTGGAGACGATCATCATCGCCTGCATCATACTCATCATCCTGCTGGTGGTCGTGATAGCGGCGATGGTTGTCGTCAGCCGGGGCAGGGGGGGAGAGGAGGCCGCGACCGCCGTCGCCCCCGCCGCCGCATCTGCTGGGGCGCTTGTTCTTTCCACGCGGACGGCGACGCCGCCTGCCCCCACCCCTACCTTTCCGGCCGATCCCGATGGGTACGTGATGCTAAAGTTGCAAGCCACGGAGCACGTCTGGGTGCGCGTGACAGTCGACGGCTTGACGGCTTTCGAGGGAATGATGGGCCGGGGGCAATCGGAGGCGTGGTCGGGCAAGGAGGAGGTGATCGTAGAGACCGGCAACGGCGCCGGGTTGCAGGTGACCGTGAACGGCCAGTTGCAAGGGGCGATGTGCGGGCGGGCTGAGAATTGCACGCGCAGTTGGGGGCCGGAGGGCGAGATCGCCGTGCCGTAGTTGGTGCTGGCGGGTGGGCGTTTGAGGAGCGAGCGTGAGCGCTCGCTTTTTTGTTTCCCGGGCGTGTGAATAGGGAGCTTTACTTGGCTGGCGGACGGACGAGGAGGATGGGACAGTGCGCGCCTTGCAGCACCTTGCCCGCCACGTTTCCGTATACCCAGCGGCTCACGCCGGAGAATCCGTGCGCGGTCATGCTGATCAGGTCGACCTCGTTCTCGGCAGCGTGGGCCAGGATTTCTTCGGCGGGTGACCCTTTTCGGACGGTGGTCTGCACGGTGGCTCCGCGTTCGCGCAGTGCGGCGGCCACGCTGCGCAGGTAGGCGGTCAATTGGACCTCGGCCTTTGGCAGCGCGGTGGTGGAAAGCTGCAACCCGGGCGGGCTGCTCGTCAGCAGCGTCACGGTGCGGTCGCTGAATCCGTTTGGCAGGACCGAGATGAGAAAGATGCGCGTGTAGTTGGGTCGGATGAGCGCGTTGGCGTAGGGCAGCACCTGCTCTGCCGTCTCGGAGCCGTCGAGCGGCACGAGGATGCGCTGGTACGCGACGGCGGGTTGGAGCGACTCTGTCCGCACCAGGAGCAGGGGGCATAGAGCGCCGTGCAGCACGCGGTCGGTCACGCTCCCAAACACCCATCGGCTGATGCCGGAGCGGCCGTGCGTGGACATCGCGATCAGGTCCGCGCCTATCTCGCCGGCAAAGGTGAGAATCTCCTCGGCAGGCCTTCCAAAACGCACGCCGACCTGCACCTTTGCGGCGACCGGCTCCAGCCCTCCGGCGATCTTCCGCAGGTAGGTCGATAGTTCTTGCTCGACGTGCCGTCTTTCCTCGCGCGTGTTGCTGGAGGAGAGCAGGTCGGTGAGTACGGACGCCGTTCCTCTGGCCACCTGAGCGACCGTCAGCAGGTGGACCTGGCTTTCCCGATCTCGGATGACCTCAACGATGTGAGGCAGCACCCCCTCTGCCAGCTCAGACCCATCGAGTGGGATAACGATCTTGGTGTACATCGTTGGTTATTTCTCTCTCTTTTCGGACGCGGAAGGCAACTGCGAAGCAGGGCTGAATAGTTACAACTTTTCGATCATTGTGTGCCACCAACGCGCCAGCCAGCTCGGCGGCGGCGTGTCGCGCAACTTGAGCATCTCAGGGATGTGCTGGCGCGCGGCTTGTTCACCGGCTTTCACGCAAACGCTAGCCCGGTCCAAATCCAAAAGCCCTATACCGTCGAGCGTGATCTCGATCATCAGGTCGGGCGGCTCTTGGCGCATCAGTCGCTCGACCTGTTTGCGACTGATGATGGCGTAGCTGCGCTCTGCGACCTCAAACATCGGCGCCCAGCGGCTGCGGCGTATCAGCAGGCGGAGGACCGACTCCGCCCCTTGCTGGCTCTCACCTGCGGTCGGTTCTCCCGGCTTGCTGGGAAAACCTTGCAGGGTGTGTACTGCGATGACGCGGATGGGAGTGCCACCGCCAGCCATCTGCCGTACGACGTCGAAGGGAACCTGGTTGAGCAAACCTCCATCCACAAGCAGGCGGTTTTGCCGCTCTACGGGCGGGAACAAGATGGGCACGGCCATCGTCGCCAGCATGGCCTCGACCACCGAGCCCTCGCGGATGACCACTTCCTCGCCCGTTTCCAAATCGCTGGCGACCAGCGCCAGCGGCAGCCTCAACTGCTCGAAGGACGGGTCGCCTCCCATGATCTCTCGCAAGCGGTTGGCGATCTTGTCCTGTCCGATCAGCCCCAGGCCGGTACGGTCGCGCTGGACGATGTCGAGCAGGCGTAGGGAGCGGGCGATTTGCTCGATCTCGGCAGCCGGATGGCCGGCGGCGTAGATGGCAGCTACGACCCCGCCCATGCTGGTGCCGGCCAGCACGTGCACGGGGATCTTGGCTTCCTCCAGCACCTTGAGCACGCCGATGTGGGCGAAGCCTTTAGCTCCGCCGCCGCTCAGCGCCAGGCCGATCCGCGTGTCCATTGCTCATTTCTGCGCGGCGAGTTCCGCTCCTTTGCGCAGGGCCTCTTTGTTCAAGTCCAACAGACCGCGGTGCCGCTCTGGCAGGTGGTCGTCCAAAGCCTGGCTGACCGCCTCCAGCGGCACGATGGAGGTGGCCTGTACCAACGCGCCTAGGCAGATGACGTTGGCCAGACGGACGTTGCCCAGCTCGGTCGCCGCGTCGCTGGCCGGTAGGTAGAGGGCGCGGATGTCGCCCCGTTCGCTCCGCCTCGTCACCAGCGAGCTGTTCACGATCAGCACGCCTCCCGGCTTGACCGCCGGCTCGAAAGCGTCCATCGACGGGATGTTGAGCACGATGGCCGTGCTGGGGCGGCGCACCAGCGGCGAGCCGATCTCCTCGTCGGAGACGATCACGGTGCAGCGGGCCTTGCCGCCGCGCATCTCTGGCCCGTAAGAGGGGATCCAGGTCACGTGAAAGCCCTGGTCCATCGCCGCGTGGGATAGCAGTTGGCCGGCAAAGAGCGTGCCCTGCCCGCCAAAGCCGGAGATGATGATTTCCTCTTGCATCACTTGCCCTCCCGGATCGCGCGGACCGCGTCGATCATCTTGGTGTCGCCCAGTGGGTAATAGGCCACCATGTGCTCCTTGCCCCATTCCATCGCCTCTGCCGGCTGCATGTGCCAGTTGATGTTGCACGTGGAGAGAAGCTCGACCATCGAGAACCCCAGTCCTTCCATGTGGGCCTGGAAGGCCAGCTTGATGGCCTTTTTGGCCTTGCGGATGCCGGGCACGTCGAACAACGCCTGGCGGGTGACGTAGGCGGCGCCGGGCAGGATGCCGAGCAGCTCCGCCATGCGTATGGGGAACCCGGCGGTCTCCACGTCCCGCCCGGTGGGGGAGGAGGTGGTCACCTGGGCGGGCAGCGTCGTGGGGGCCATCTGCCCGCCCGTCATGCCGTAGACGGCATTGTTGACAAAGATGGTGGTAAAGAGCTCGCCCCGGTTGGCGGCGTGGACGATCTCGGCCGTGCCGATGGCGGCCAGGTCGCCATCACCCTGGTAGGTAAAGACCACCTTATCGGGGCTGACGCGCTTGATGCCGGTGGCCATCGCCGGGGCGCGGCCGTGGGCCGCCTCCGCCATGTCCACGTTGATGTAGTCGTAGGCCAGCACCGCGCACCCCACCGGCGCGATGCCCACCGTGCGCTCGCGCACGCCCAGCTCGTCGAGCACCTCGGCGATGAGGCGGTGGGCGACGCCGTGGGTGCAGCCGGGGCAGTAGTGGGTGTAGGCCTCGGTCAGTCTCTCCGGTCGCTTGTAGACCAGCTCAAAGTCTGTGGGAATCTCTACGGTCGCCATCAGGCTTCACCTCCACTGGCGGTGTCGTCAGCGATTTTTTTCAGCACCTCCAGGATTTCGTCGGGCAGGGGGATGACGCCGCCCATGCGCCCGTGGAAGCGGACGGGGCAGCGGTCGCCGACGGCCAGCCGCACGTCCTCCACCATCTGCCCGGCGTTCATCTCCGCGACCAGGATGGTGCGCGCCTGTTGGGCCAATTCGGCGAGACGGGCGCTGGGGAAAGGCCACAGAGTGAGGGGGCGCAGCAGGCCCGCTTTGATGCCTTCCGCGCGCGCCTCCCGCACCACCGTCTGGCAGATGCGCCCCACGGAGCCAAAGGCCACCAGCAGCAGATCGGCGTCGTCGGCGCTGTACTCTTTCCAGCGCACCTCGTTTGCGGCGATCTCCTGCAGCTTGGCCTGCAGGCGCAGGTTGACCCGCTCCAGGTTCTCGCCACCCAGGTAGAGGGAGGTGATGGTCCTGGGATCGCGCCCCTTCGCGCCGGTCAGCGCCCAGTCGGGGCGCTCCTCCGGCGGGCGGACGGGACGCATCGGCGGGAGTTCCACCGGCTCCATCATCTGGCCGATGGCGCCGTCGAGCACGACCATGCCGATGGTGCGGTATTTTTCCGCCAGGTCGAAAGCCAGCACCACGCAGTCGATGGCCTCCTGCACGTTGGCCGGGGCCAGGACGATGGCGTGGAAATCGCCGTGGCCGGCCATCTTGACCGCCTGGAAGTAGTCGCCCTGGGCCGGTTGGATGTTACCCAGGCCCGGTCCCCCGCGCATGACGTTGACGACCACTGCGGGCACCTCGGAGCAGGCGATGTAGGAGAACCCCTCCTGCATCAGGCTGATGCCAGGACTGGAGGAGGAGGTCATCACCCGCGCCCCGGCGCATGCCGCGCCGTAGACCATGTTGATGGATGCAAGCTCGCTCTCGGCCTGCAAAAAGGCGCGTCCTTCCTCGGGCAATCTCTTCGACAGGCGCTCCAGGATCTCTGACTGGGGCGTGATGGGGTAGCCAAAGAAGGCCTCGACCCCCGCCCGTATCGCCGCCTCGGCGATGGCCCGATTCCCTTCGAGCAGTTCTTGTGACATAACAATCTCTCCTATGTTGAGGCGGGAGCTGAGGAGTGCTTCCGCTTCTGCCTGTACACCGTAAAGACCACATCGGGGCATATGATGGTGCACACGCCGCACCCGGTACATGCCTCCGGGTCTGCCACCTCCACCGGGGAGTATCCCTTGATGTTGAAGCGGCCCTCGGCCATGCGGAGGGCGTGCATGGGGCAGACGGCCACGCACAAACCACACCCCTTGCAGCGATCCTCATCGATTACAACCAGCCCTTTTGCCATCACTCAAGCCTCCAATTGTATCATCTCAATAATCCGGGGGGTGGGGGGTGTGAGGGCGGCGCAGCCGCCCTCACACCCCCCGTCTTCCCCTACTTATTGATAAGATGCCTCCAATTCTATAATGCAGAGCAGGGCAGCCTACCCGCAATG
>JAFGED010000093.1 GCA_016931785.1 Anaerolineae bacterium | reverse complement strand
CGCCCCCCCCCAGGATTATTGAGATGATACGATAATAGGTAATACTCTACAAAAACTAGGAGAGTTATGCAATACGGCCACTTTGACGACGCACAACGCGAGTACGTGATTACGCGCCCCGATACGCCATTGCCTTGGATCAACTACTTGGGCAGCGAGGCGTATTTTGGCATCATCTCGAACACTGCAGGAGGGTACTCCTTCTATCGCGACGCACGGTTGCGGCGAGTGACGCGCTATCGCTACAACAATGTCCCCCTGGACTATGGAGGGCGATACATCTACCTGCGGGATAATGGGAGTGGCGAGTTCTGGTCCCCATCGTGGCAACCGACGCGGCGCGAGGTGAAGGAGTACGTGTGTCGTCACGGTTTGGGCTATACGATCATCGGTTCAGTTTACAAGGAGATCGAGGCGCGAACCAGATACTTTGTGCCGTTGGGAGAGAATCTCGAGGTATGGCAGGTCACGCTGGCGAACCGGCGCGATAAAGCGATTGACCTATCGATCTTTTCCTGTGCGGAGTTTGCCCTGTGGGATGCGTTGGACGATGCGACGAACTATCAGCGCAATTTTAACACCGGTGAGGTAGAGATTGAGGATGAGGTGATTTATCACAAGACCGAGTATCGCGAGCGGCGCGATCACTTTGCCTTTTTCGCCTGCTCGGAGCCGCTGGCTGGATTCGACACGCAGCGCGATGTGTTCTTGGGGGCCTACCGGGGATGGGAGAATCCAGAGGCGGTGGAGCGGGGTCGGTCGTTCGACTCTGTGGCCTATGGGTGGGCGCCTATAGGTTCTCATCACGTGAAACTGGTGCTGGAGCCAAACGAGACGCGGCAGGTGATTTTTCTGCTGGGTTATCACGAGAACCCCAAGAACCGCAAGTTTGATCCTCCCGACCTGCAGCGGATCAACAAAAAGACGGTCAAGCCGATCATCGAGCGGTATCTGCAAAAACAGGTGGTGGCTGGAGCCTTTGAAGAGCTGCGCGCTTACTGGGATGGTCTGCTGGGTGTCCTGCACGTGAATACGCCGGACGTCCATACCGACCGTATGATCAACATCTGGAATGCGTATCAGTGCATGGTCACCTTCAATATATCCCGTTCGGCCTCGTTCTTTGAGTCGGGCGTCGGGCGCGGGTTGGGTTTCCGGGATTCCAACCAGGATGTGTTGGGCTTCTTGCACCAAGTGCCCGAGCGGGCGCGGGAGCGAATCCTTGACCTGGCGGCGACGCAGCTAGAGACCGGCGGAGCGTATCATCAATATCAGCCCTTGACCAAGCGAGGCAACGATTCCGTCGGCAGTGGTTTTAACGATGACCCGCTGTGGCTGGTGCCGGCTGTGGCCGCCTACGTAAAAGAAACGGGCGATTGGTCTATCTTGGACGAGCCGGTGGCCTATGAAAGCAAGCCTGGCACGGAGCAGCCGTTGTACGGACACTTGCAGCGCAGCATCCAGTACACGCTGGATCGACTGGGGCCACACGGGTTGCCCCTCATCGGCCGGGCCGATTGGAACGACTGCATGAACCTGAATGTCTTTTCTGATGAGCCCGGCGAGTCTTTTCAGACCGCGCCGCTCAAGAAGGATGGGACCGTAGCCGAGTCGGTCTTTATCGCCGGGTTGTTCGTGCTGGCGGCGAAGGAATTGGCGCAAGTTTCAAATCTCAAATCTCAAACGTCAGATGGCGCGCTAGCCAATTACGAACTTGCGAACTTGCAGACTTGCAGGTATGGGGATGAAAAAGTATCGTATCTGGAAGCCGCCGAGCGGATGGCGGCCACCGTGCTCGGGCACGGCTGGGATGGTGAGTGGTTCCTCCGTGCCTATGATGCCTTCAGTGAAAAGATCGGCTCGCACGAGTGTGAGGAGGGACAGATCTTTATCGAGCCGCAGGGGATGTGTGTCATGGCAGGCATCGGCCTCACCGACGGCAAGGCGGAAAAGGCCCTGGCATCAGTAAACAAGAGGCTGGCAACACCCCATGGTATCGTTCTTCACCAACCGGCCTATTCCCGCTACCATCTCCATATGGGCGAGATATCATCCTATCCGGCGGGGTATAAGGAGAATGCGGGCATCTTTTGCCACTCCAATCCGTGGATCATGATCGCTGAAGCGTTGTTGGGGAATGGTGATCAAGCCTACGACTATTACATGCGCATCAATCCCTCTGCGCGGGAAGAGATCAGCGAGGTGCATCGCTGCGAGCCGTATGTTTACGCCCAGATGATTGCCGGGCGTGATGCGCCGACCCACGGCGAGGCGAAAAACTCGTGGCTCAGCGGCACGGCGGCGTTGAACTATGTGGCTATCACGCAGTGGATTTTGGGCATCCGACCGGCATACGCCGGGCTGCAGATAGCCCCGGTCATCCCCGCTGAGTGGGCGGGATATGAGGCTACGCGCGTCTTTCGGGGCGTGACGTACCACATCTCGGTGGAACGCGCCGGCAGGGGGAACGCGGTCTCGCTCGTGGTCGATGGCAAGCCGGTTGAGGGCGATATCGTTCCTGCGCCGCCGGAAGGGCGGACCGAGGTTGAGGTGAAGGCCATCTTGACTTAGGTGGCATTACCCCGCGCGATCGTGAAATCGCGTCTACAGCTTGGCGTTTTTCTCCCGGGTGGCGATCACTGCCAGTTGATCGTGCTGTATTCTTTTCCGACAATAGCAAAGAGGTGATCTATGCGTAAATCCATCTTTACTTTTGCGATTTTGTGTCTCGTCGTCGGTGTGGTCTCGGCGGCTTGCTGTGTTTCTCTGCCGACACCCACCGAACCCGGTGATGTGCCATCGGCTACTGCCGGCGCCACTTTAGAACCCACTGATGCGCCAGCAGCTACTGCCGAAGCCACTTTGCCGATTCCCGGCCCAGAGCTTCCCATCGAGGAACGGGTGGAAGGGCTGCTGGCTCAAATGACGCTGGCCGAAAAGATCGGGCAGATGACCCAGGTGGAGAAAGGCAGTATCGACGGCCGGGATATTGCCGGCCTTTACATCGGCAGCATCCTGAGTGGCGGCGGGGGAACCCCTGATCGCAATACGCCGCAGGACTGGGCCGCCATGGTCGATGGGTTCCAGACGCTTGCGCTGGAAAGCCGCTTGGGCATTCCCCTCATCTACGGCGTCGATGCCATCCACGGGCATGGCAACGTCAAGGGGGCGGTCATCTTTCCTCAGAACATCGGGCTTGGCGCGACCCGAGATCCTGACCTGGTGGAGCGGGTGGGGCGGGTCACTGCCGAGGAGATGGCAGCCACGGGCATTTACTGGAACTTTGCGCCGACGGTAGCGGTGCCACAGGATATTCGCTGGGGGCGGACATATGAAGGGTACAGCGAGGATACCGAGGTGGTCTCGACCCTGTCCAGCGCCTACATTCGCGGCCAGCAGAACGTGGATGGCGTTACCGATCTGAGTGCGGCTACTACGGTGTTGGCCACGCCCAAGCACTATGTAGGCGATGGCGGGACTGCCTGGGGAACTTCGGAGACCTACATCGTCCAGCAGTATATGCTCGACCAAGGTGTGACCGAGGTCGATGAGGCGACGCTGCGAGCGGTACACCTTCCACCTTATGCGGAGGCCGTTGAGAACGGCGCGATGTGCGTCATGGCTTCCTTCAGCAGTTGGCAGGACACCAAGATGCACGCCCACAAGTACCTGTTGACCGACGTGCTGAGAGGGGAGTTGGGATTCCAGGGGTTCATCGTCTCTGACTGGGGTGGTATCGACCAGATTCCAGGTGACTATTACAGCGATGTCGTCATCTCCGTCAACGCCGGGATCGACATGGTGATGGTGCCGTATGATTACGAGCTGTTCGTCGATACCCTGACCGAGGCGGTCGAGAACGGCGACGTGCCGATGGCGCGCATCGACGATGCCGTGCGGCGCATTCTCACCGTCAAGTTTCAGCTTGGGCTGTTCGAGCACCCCTTCTCGGACGAGGCGCTGCTGGCGCAGGTCGGTTCGGAAGCACACCGCGAGGTGGCGCGCGAGGCGGTGCGCAAGTCGCTCGTGCTGCTAAAGAACGAGGGGGACGTGCTGCCGCTGGTCAAGGACACGCCGGTGATCTTTGTCGCCGGGTCGGGCGCGGACGACGTCGGTATGCAGTGTGGCGGCTGGACCATCGAGTGGCAGGGGGCGATGGGAGACATCACCCCGGGGACGACGATCCTCCAGGCGATCCAGGATACCGCCGCCGAGAGCACGGTCGTGCGCTACGATCGGGCGGGCAATTTTGCCGGGGATTACGGCCGGGCCGATGTGGGCATCGTCGTGGTGGGTGAGGAGCCGTACGCCGAGGGGGTGGGGGACCGCGCCGACCTATCGCTTTCGGCGGAGGATATCGAGACGATCGATCGTGTCCAGGCGGTTTCGGACAGGGTGGTGGTCATCATCATCTCCGGCCGCCCGCTGATCATCACCGAGCAGGTCGATGATTGGGATGCGGTGGTTGCCGCGTGGCTGCCGGGCACCGAGGGGCAGGGCGTGGCCGACGTGCTGTTTGGCGACTATCCCTTCACCGGCAAGCTTTCGTACACCTGGCCTCGCTCGATGGCGCAGATCCCGCTGGGCTCGGGCTCAGGCGAACCGTTGTTCCCATTTGGCTACGGGCTCACTACCGAGGGGGCCGAATGAGGTAGGCCGCCTTCAAAAAATCGATTGGCTGCACATGCGAAAGCGGGGACTGGTGATGCCCATCAGTCCCCGCTGGGTGTTTTGAGCGTATTTAGTACTTTTTCACAATCGCCCGATACGTCGTCGGCTGGCGACACTGCAGCACCTGGGTCTCTTCCCGGTATTGGCGTATCTCGTCCAGGTCGATGCGGGCCACGGCGTACCCTTCTGGCGGGGCGGCGGGCCTGGCCTCACTCGGTGTTATCGAAGGCGCGGTGATGGGGCGGGGAGCCTCGGGCGGTGTCTTGATGGTGGCATAGATCTTGCCGCGCGGGCCGATGATGCTGCTCCGGCCGCAGAAGGTGTACGAGGGTTCCTCTCCCACGCGGTTTGCCGCGGCTACAAAGACCGCGTTTTCGAAAGCGCGCGCCCGTAAATAGGTCTCCCATTCCTCCTCGTTGGGCCGCTCCCAGTTTGCGCATACCACGAGCAGCTCTGCGCCTTCCAGGACCAGGCTCCGCGCCACCTCCGGGCAGGCCAGGTCCCAGCCGATCATCACACCCACGGCGCCAAAGTTTGCTTCAAAGACGTCGAGCTTGTAGCCCGGACGGAAGGCGATCTGTTCCTCCCCCCGCAGGTGGATCTTGTTATATTGGCCGACCACGTCACCTTCGGGGCCGACTATGACGACGGTGTTGTAGATGATGCTCTCGACCTTCTCCTTGGTGACCAGGCCGAAGGCAACGTGTATGCCCAGTTCGCCGGTCTTTTGGGCGATGAGATTGACGGCAGGACCCGGCACGCGCTGGGCCAGCTCGGGGAAGCGTGGGCCGACTTCGTATCCTGTGGTGATCAGCTCGGGAAAGACGATCAGGTCCACCGGCTGCTCGCTTGCGATGCGGGTGATCAGCTCGCTCATCTTGAGCAGGTTATCTTCCGTCTTGCCCAATTCAGGCTGCATCTGTACGGTTGCAACGGTAATGGCGCGCATTTTCGGTTCTCCTTGTTGTCTCTAGCTCATATTGCCAGTATAGCACAAATGTTCTGGGTGCGCAAGTGTGACGGGAAACGGGTATAGCGGTAGGCTGGTGCCCGCTCGATTCCCCGTGTGCCAATATACCGACTACCAATTTACCGGCCGCCAGCCTACTGCCTGCGCAATCGATCCAGCACGTCGGCCAGCTTTTCCGGCAGCGGAGCCTCGAATTCTACCTCCTCACCTGTGACGGGGTGGGTGAAGCGCAGCCGCGCGGCGTGGAGAAAGTGCCGGCTCTTGAGCAAGGGTTGGCGGCGGTGGCCATAGACCGTATCTCCCACGATAGGGTACCCAAGCCAGGCCAGGTGCACGCGCACCTGGTGGGTGCGACCTGTGTGGGGATGCACTTCCAGCAGCGTGTGGCCGGCAAAGTACTCGATGGCGCGATACGTCGTCTGCGCCTCTCGCCCGCTCCGCATGACCGCCATCTTTTTGCGTTGCCGCTTGTCGCGCCCGACGGACGCCTCGATGACACCCTCACTGTGCTGCACTCGGTCCTCCACCAATGCCAGGTAGGTTTTGGATACCTGGCGGCGCTTGAACTGCCGCTGGAGCGCGGTGTGAGTTGCCTCGTCCTTGGCGACGAGGATCAGGCCGGAGGTATCCTTGTCGAGACGATGGACGATCCCGGCGCGGTCTGCCCCGCCGACGTCCGCTAGCTGGGGCCAGTGGGCCAGCAGTGCGTTGACCAGGGTGCCGCTGGTGTGACCGGCCCCCGGATGCACGACCATCCCCGCCGGCTTGTCGATCACCAGCAGGACGTCATCTTCGTAGACGATGTCAAGGGGAATATCTTCTGGCAGAATTTGATCGGGAAGTTCGATGGGGACGTGGACGACGATCTCGTCGCCGGCTTGCGTTTGGTAGCTGGGTTTGCTGGGGCGTCCGTTGACGGTGGCCGCGCCTTCCTTGATCAGGCGTTGGGCCGATGCCCGGCTGACGGCCGGCGCGTGAGAGGCGATCACTTTGTCTAGCCTCTCGCCGTCGGATTCTAAGGTGAACGAGAGGGTGGACGTCTCTTGTTCAGGCACCCTCTGCCGCCTGCTGTTTGAGGCGTTCTTGCCGCTCTTCCCACATCAACAATCCGATCATCAGAGCGACACCGACGACGATCGAGTTATCGGCTACGTTCCACACCGGAAAGTCTTGCAGCGGCCAGAAATTCACGTCGAAAAAGTCCACGACGTACCCCTGGCGTACTCGATCGATAAGGTTGCCGATGGAGCCACCCAGGGCCAGGCCGAGCGCGATTTGCAGGGTCCATTGTTTGGGAGGGAGACGGCGGGAGTATAGGATGATCACCACGGCGGCGACGACGTGTGCGATGGCGAACAAGCTGCCCAAGCCTTGGAGCATCCCAAAGGCTACGCCCGTGTTCGTCACGTGGGTGATGCTAAACACGGGGGCCAGCCACGGTATCAGGTTCACAGACTGGCCCACTTCTAGCTGCGTCGCCACGAGGTACTTGGTGATCTGATCGGCAATCAAGACCAGCGCCGCCGCGGACGGCATGATCCAGAGTTCAAGTCTGATGCGCTTCAATGAGAAGCCTTTCCGGTATGTTCGCGCCTCTCCTGGCAATCCAGGCAGTATTGTGCGTGGGGCAATGCCTCCAGGCGCGCTCGGTCGATCCGGGTGCCGCAGGCCTCGCAGAGGCCATAAGTTCCATTATTAAGCTTGGACAGCGCCTGCTCTACCTCTTCGAGAGAGGTCTCGGCGCTGCGCTTCAGCGTCAGGTCTACCGCTTGCTCAAGGGCGTCAGTGGCGTCATCGGCGATGTGATTGCTGTAGCCAATGCTCTCGTACTTGGAGGCCTCTAGCTGCTCTAGCTGCTCGACGAGTTTCGCTCGTTCTTCTACGAGTTGTTGTTTGACTTTTTCGTACGAAAAAGGCATCTGTTTTCTCCTGTGTTTTTGCCATCTCGAAGCGGGCGTATTCTACCGCACTCGGCTTGAATTGGCAAGGCTTTTGTTGCCTGGATAACACAGATATCCCAAACGACCTTCGTAGGAATCTCCCCGGCGCTTTGCGCTGGGGAGATTCACTTACGCTTTACGGACCCCCAGCGTGAGCGTGTGTCCGGCGATCTGATCTTGGCTCACTGCGGCGTCTTTTTCCGGCGGGCCAGCGCGCAGGGTCACGCTCAGAGTCTCGGCGGCGACGAGGTCGCGGTAGGCTTCGATGGCCTCGGCCAGCTCGCCCTCGGCCTGGTAGGTCGTGGCGATGCGATCGTCGAGGTTAAAGCCTGCATTCTTGCGCAGGTTCTGCACGCGGCGGATCACGTCGCGGGCCAGCCCCTCGGCCGCAAGCTCGGGCGTCAGGACAATGTCGACCGCCACCGTCACGCTTTTCTCCGAAGCGACCGCCAATCCCTCCCGGGGCTGCTCTTGTATCAGTACCTCCTCGGGCGCTAACTCGACTTCCTCGCCCTCGACCTCGAGGCGGAGCGGGAGGGAGGTCTTTAGGCGCTTTACTGCGGCAGCAGGGTCCAGTTCTGAGAGTGCCTTTCGCACAGCCGGGAACTGCTGGCCAAAGCGCGGTCCCAGCAGCTTGTTGTCGGGCAGCAGTTGATAGGCCACCAACTCTCCCGCCGTCTCCACGAACGTGATCTCTTTGACGTTCAACTCGTCGCGGACCAGATCGAGCAGATCCTCGTCATCCAGCCTGTCGGTGCTGGACTCTAGGTGAATCAGCGCGCCGGCCAGCGGCTGGCGCAGCTTGATGTTCGCGCTGGCGCGGCAGGAGTGGCCCAGCGTGACCACCTGCCTGGTCAGTGCCATCTGTGTGAGCAGATTATCGTCCAACGCCGCCGCATCCATCTGCGGCCAATCGGTGTGGTGGACGCTCTCCGGTGCGTTAGCATCGACCGAGCGCACCAGGTTCTGGTACATTACCTCCGTCACGAAGGGCGTGATGGGCGCCAGCAACCGGCAGAGCGTCGTCAGGACGCTGTACAGCGTGGCGTAGGCGGCGCTCTTGTCCGCGTCTTGCTCGCTCTTCCAGAATCGCCGCCGGCTGCGACGCACGTACCAGTTGGTCAGGTCGTCCAGGAAGGGCTCGACGGCCATCGTCGCTCCATAGGCGTCATAGCTGTCGAGACGGTCGGTTACCTGGGCGACGACCTGGTTGAGGCGTGCCAGGACCCACTTATCCAGTAGCGTCTGTCCCTTCGCGCCCTCTCCCTTGGGCTTCCACCCGTCGATGTTCGCGTACGTCACGAAGAACGAGTACACGTTCCACAGCGGGATCAAGAACTGCCGCCGCACCTCGTCTGCCCGGCTGTAGCCGAAGAGCAGGTTGTTCTCCGGCTTGTGGGCGCAGTAGAGCCAGCGCATCACGTCCACGCCCATCTTGTCGGCGGCCTCGTTGAACTCGATGGCGTTGCCCCACGACTTGTGCATCTCCCGGCCCTGCTCGTCGGTGAGCGTGGCGTAGCCGAAGCAGGTCAGGAAGGGCGGCGAGTTTTCCAGCACCGTGGCCATCGCAAGCAGACTGTAAAACCAGTTGCGGAACTGGCCTGGGAAGGACTCGGAGATAAAGTCGGCCGGGTACCACTGCCGCCAGTAGTCCGGGTCCGTGCGGTACTGCATCGTGCTAAAGCTGACGATGCCGGCGTCGAGCCAGGGATTGCCCACGTCGGGAACGCGGCTTGCCTTCGCGCCGCACTCGGGGCAGGCGATCTTGACGGCGTCGATCCACGGCTTGTGGGGCGTGTGCCCCTTGAACGCGTCCCAGCCTTCGACCGCGCGCTCTTCCAGCTCTTTGGCATCGCCGACGACGGTGAAATGCCCGCAGGACTTGCATTTCCAGATGGGCAGGGCCAGTCCCCAGAACCGCTTCTTGCTGATCATCCAGTCGTGCATGTTGCGCAACCAGTCCAGCTCCCGATCCAGCCCAAATGAGGGGATCCAGCGGATCTGCTTGGTGACCTCGATCATGTCGTGGCGCAGCTCGTCCATCGAGATGAACCACTCGTCCACCAGGCGAAAGACCAGGTCGGTCTGGCAGCGCCAGCAGACGGGGTAGCGGTGGGTATAATCCTCGACCTTGTAGAGGATGCCCTTTTCGCGCAGGCTCTCGAAAACCCGCTCGGCGCTCTCGGATACGTGCGTGGTGCTGAGCGGGCCGAAGCCTTCGCCAAAGTGCCCCTCCTCGTCCAGTGGGGCGATGGCGGGCAGGTCGTATTCTTTGCCAAGCTGAAAGTCCTCGGCGCCGCACCCCGGTGCGATGTGGACGATGCCGGTGCCCTCGGCCTCGCCGACCTCGTCCCACGGGATGACGCGGTGAGCCTGCGGGCCACCGGCGGCCTGTTGGGCCGGAAGCTCGTCGAAGGGGCCGTCGTAGGTCCAGCCGTCGAGGGCCGTGCCCTGCATCTCCTCCAGCACCTCGTACTTGCCCTGCAGCATCGACACGGTGCCCTTGGAAAGATAGTAGATTTGATCGCCCTGGCGGACCTTGACGTAGGTCAGCTCTGGCCCCACTGCCGCCGCCACGTTGCTGGTCAGCGTCCAAGGTGTGGTGGTCCAGACCAGGAGGTTCTCCCCAGGCTGTCCGCGGAGTGGAAAGCGCAGCGTGACGCTTGGGTGTGTCATCTCCTGGTATCCTTCTGTGACGATCTCGTGCTGGCTGATGGCGGTGGCGCAGCGCGGGCACCAGGGCATCACGTCGTGCCCCCTGTACACCCAGCCCCGTTCCCAGCAGCGCTTGAGGAAGGTCCAGATCATCATGTTATTCTCGGTCGAGAAGGTAAAGTAGGAGCCGCCCAGCTCGGGCAGGCCCAGGCGGGCGACGACCTGCTCGGCCGTGTCGGTCACGGGACCTTCTGGCCCATCGACCGTGACGGTTTGCTCTGGATCGTCCATCAGCTTCCCTGCCAGGTCTCGCAGTACATCCGTATCGTTCCAGTCCATCCAGTAGCCCAGCCGGATGGACTGCTCGGTCTGTTGGGCGGCGTAGCGCAATACCCGCTCCTTGCATTTGCGCACAAAGCGGGCGATGCCATAGTCCTCGATGTCCTGCTTGGACTGAAAGCCGAGTTCCTTTTCCACCTCGACCTCGACCCACAGCCCCTGGCAGTCGAAGCCGTTTTGGTAGCGTGTGCGGTAGCCCTTCATCGCCCAGAAGCGGTGGTAGACGTCTTTGTAGGTGCGCCCCCAGCCGTGGTGGACGGCCATGGGGTTATTGGCCGTGATGGGGCCATCGGTAAAGGCCCAGCGAGGGCTATTCTCCCGCAGCGCTACCAGCTTTTTGAAGGCCTCCGTTTGCTTCCAAAAGTCCAGTGTTTGGTATTCCTGCTCGATAAAATCTACACTTGAGGGTACCGGCTTGAAGCTCATTGTGCCACCTCCTCCAATTCCACGACCAGCCGCTTGTTGATGCGGCCTTTGCTCTTGTAATCCACAATACGCAGGCTGCCGACCTCGGACGTGTTCTCGACGTGTGTGCCGCCGTCGGCCTGTGTGTCCAATCCATCTATCGTCACCACGCGCACCTCGGTGATCTGTGGCGGCAGCAGATTGATTTTAGTGCGGATCAGGTCGGGAATCTGGAACGCCTCCTCGCGCGGCAGAATCTGCACGCTGACCGGGCGGGCGGCAGCGACCTCGGCGTTGATCTTTTCTTCGATCTCGCTCACCAGCTCGGCCTGCATCCGCTCGAACTCAAAATCCATGCGCCCGCGCAGCGGCTCCATCTGTCCGCCGGTGACCGAGGCGCCGTAATCGCGCCAGATCACGCCGCACAGGATGTGCATGGCCGTGTGGGTGCGCATCAGCGCGTAGCGGTGCTCCCAGTCGAGAGAGCCGATGACCTTCGCGCCCACCGGCGGCGGGTCGCGGTCCAGCTTGTGTACCACGCGGCCATCGCTGTGCTTGACCTTCGTCACTTGCCATTCTTGGTCGACGGCCAGTAGGCATCCAAGATCGCATGGCTGCCCGCCGCCACCGGGATAGAAGGCGGTTCTATCCAGCACGGCGCCATCGCCGACGATTTCGGTCACGACGGCATCGAACTCGCGCAGGTAACTATCGGTTTGGTAGAGCAGTTTGGTCATTTTGCCTCCAGATCATACCACATTTGATCCATGTAGTCGGTGCATCCCAGTGCCCGCCAGAAAGCCTGCGAAATCGGATTGTTGTGGGCCACTATCAACCGTAGGTGGGAGATCCCTTGGCTGCGGAACCAATCCTTAAGCGCCTCGAATAGCGCTCGCCCTACGCCACTGCGCCGGGCGGCCGGATCGACCGCGACGTTGGTCACGTAGCCATACTGCCGCGGCTCGAAAACCGGATACTCGTCGCGCAGCGTGCCGGCCATTTGCCCGATCACCTTGCCTTCCGACTCGGCCACAAATATGCACCACGCTCGTTTCCCCACACGGTCTCACGCATATATCTCTCCCAAGCCTCCTCACCTTCCGGCGTGGAAAGGGGGCGGAAACGCGGCTCCACCTGGGCGTGAAAGTCCATCATCTCACGCCACAGGCGTATCATTGCCGGGAAATCCTCCTCGGTTGCAGGCCGAACCGTGAAATCCATCGCGTCCCCCCTAAAGACAAAAGCCTCCGTCCCAAAGGGACGGAGGCCTAGTACTTCCGCGGTACCACCCTTCTTGCTTTGCAAGGCGGGTCCTTCTTTGCCTGGCAAAACCACTCGGTCGGCGACCAACATCGCCGCGTCCGGGTAACGGGGGACGAGTCCGTCCGAGTCTACTGGGTTGGCATCGCCAGCCTTTCGGTCAGCGGCTCCGGAGGGATTTTCAGCGCGGCTTCCGTGCCCGGTTCTCACCTGGCTCGGGCTCTCTGGACCGGTCCCCGCGCTTACTCGTCTCCATCAACGCCTTTATTGATATGGGTGTGTTTCATCTCAGTTGGGGGCGGGGGGTGAGGGCGGCGAAGCCGCCCTCACCCCCCTTGGCCTCTCAACTCATTTGAAACGCACCCTATTGATATTGCTTAAGCAGCAGTTTCGAAGAAACTGCCCGCGTGTAGATTTGAGCTTTGCTCAAATCTACGCGCATTATGCCACAAGAGCAATAGGCTGTCAAGCTGGCTAGGGGCGTTCGGGGGCAAAATCCGCGACGGTTCCCTCGCTGGTCGTCGCCGTCGCCAATGCGCGCCCGGCTGCTTGGTTCCAGTTGGGTTCGACTCCTGAAACCGCCCGGATGGTTTCGGCGAGCTGTTTTTCTGGGATGCGTACGAACAATGCATCACGTGTGGTGCTGAGGCGGGCGTCCAGATCCATTGCCACGAGTTCTGAGGTGGCGAGTCTCGTGTTCCAGATCATTATGTAGGGGGATAGTTCGATCCCGGCAGTCGGGTTTGAATGTACGCCGATCGTCACCTCGACGCCGATGTCCGGGTTGATCTTGCCCTCGTCTATAGGGCGGCCGGTCGCCGTGTTGCCGTCGACGTCCAGGGCAAAGATCCAGTATCTCTCCATATCCGGGACTGTTGGGACCGGCTCGTGGAACGTAAGCCAGAGAACCAGGTTCTCTTTCGTGTCCCAGTCGCTGACCTTACCTGCCAGTTCCTCGGGAACCGTCCGCATCAGTTGGCGTTCGCTGGCAAAGCAGGCCGCCCTGATATCGGTGCCGGGCGGGGCAAAGGCGACCGGCCCGAGCGTGTCAAAGCTTACCAGGTCGCCGGCGGCATCGAAAAATACCGTTGAAACCGAGGCGGAGGTTTGGGTTGGCGCTGGTGAGGGAGAATGCGCCGGGGCTGCGGACGTCACTGTGGACGCTATTGTGGGTATTGCCGTCTCTGTAGGGTTTGGGGGCTGTTCGGTGCTGTTTTCGTCTGCAGCTACCACGTGCACCGTCACTGCTGTGCGATACTCCGAGTTAGGATGCTGCGCGATGATTTGGTAGTCGCCGGGGGCATCTGGGGCGACGTAAAATCCCTCCGGCCCGATGTCGCCGTCCGAGGCCGTCCACTTTACCCCGGGCATCAACCTATCGCCGGCGACGGCTCGAAACTGGCAACCTTCTCCTGGGTGGAGTGTGACCTCGCCGGGAAGGATCAGGAAGGTTGCAGGCAGCCCGATTCCTTGAGATAGCAGCAGGTTGACGAGCACAAAGGCGATCACGAGGATGGCGAGGAGGATGAATCCACCTATCACCCATTGTTGAGGCCTTTTTGCCATCGGCTGCGTCTCCTTGGGGGTTGTGCGGCTCGAACCGGTCGGCCGCAGATGGAGGCATTATGGCATGAGAGCAGAGGGCTGTCAAGCTAATTGGTTTGGGTGTAATCGCTCTTTTTTCATCTCATTGACGAATCGGGAAGTGATAGCATAATAGGCCTCAATAACGTACAGAGGAGGCCTGTTGGAACAGCAGTGTTCGCCCAACGAGTTGACGG
>JAFGED010000443.1 GCA_016931785.1 Anaerolineae bacterium | reverse complement strand
TTGAGCAACCTATACTTTGCCACAAAAGGGGCGATTCCGCCAGTTTGTTCTCTATTCGATTGTTAATGTGCGAAATCTAGGCTTATTAGGAGGAAAATCATGACCGACGAAAAATCCCCATTGGATGCTCAAGATGAAGTGGAGCAGATCATCAAGACGGCCAAAGCGCTAGGGGTTGAGGTGGACGAGACCGACGTCGCTCAGTGGCTGGCGGCGATGGCGGCCTCCGGCACGATGGCGTGGGAGGTGGACGAGGAGGCCGGCATCTACGGCCACGAGATCACGCTGTTGGATTTCGACAAGGCCACACTCGAGCGCTACCGCCGCATCGCCGACATCGTCCAGTTGCCCGACCTGCCAAACGTCGAGACGGCCGTCAGCCTGGCAGGCAGCGCCGCCCAGGGCATGATCCAGCTCTATCCCGGCGACTGCGACTACTTTGAGCGGGTCAACATCAAGGCCGAGACGCATGAGGAGGCTTGCCACGTTCTGGCCAAGCTGATGCGCGACAAGGCGCTGGACAAGATCGAGGGACCTGGCTACCATCTGGTCTTTGTCCGGTTCGGCACCTGGAAGGAAGACGTGGTCAAGGATGGCACACAGCTCAAATCCGGTTCTTCCATAGAGTGGGACCCCGAAGAGATCAAGGCGGCCAAGATGCAGGTCGAGCGCGCCTCCGGCGAGGCGTGGGAAGTGCCGTGGGAGTACGGATGCATCGACCCCGGCTGGTGCAAGATGGACTGGGTCATCGCCGAGGAGGAAAAGGGGCACGTGGTCAACGCCAGCAACATGCTGGACGTGACCTGGGAGGCCACCGATGGGTCGATCACCCCGCTGGACGGATTCATCGACCCATACTTCCAGGAGGTCTACCTGGAGGCGGATTCGGTGCCGCTGTTCTCCAAGCTGGCCCAGCAGGTCTCACCAAAATCACTGGATGATTACGTGCAGGCGATCACGGGGCAAGTTTACAAATACACCCACGAACACATCAACTATGGCAAGGCGGCCAAGCGCATGTACAACATCTTCCGGCTGACCGGCCGCCACCAGGCCGCCGCGCTGATCCGCGAGCTGTTCGACGAGCCCGCTGCGCTGCTCTACCAGGTATGGTCGCTGCTGCGCACCATCGACGATGCGAGCCAGGACGAGTCGACCATCGACAGCGAGACACTAGTACAGCAGACGGACGAGTTGATCCGCGACGTGATGGAGACCACCGAGGGACCTTTGGAGTCGGAGATCGTGATGGCACTGATCCGGCTGCGGGATGACCTCACCGGGCGGAAAGACCTGGGCGAGGGCCTAGGCGAGCTGATCGACGAGTCGCGGGCAAAGGTGGAAGAATTGGTCAACGAGTTCTTCAAGACCAAGCTGATGGGGATCCCGGAGGTGAAAGAGTTCATCGAGTCGCTGGAGGAAACGGGCGGCTAGAGGTAGCGCCATTTGCGCGTGGGCGCCAAGCCAAGGGGCGGCGCCCACGCCGCGCGTTTGGGTGCAGCGCTACTGAATCTTGCCACAAGGGTCTTACTCGGCAACCGGCAACTTGACGGTAAACGTGCTGCCTGCCCCCAACACGCTTTCTACGTTGATCGTGCCTCCGTGCGCCGCGACGATCTCTTTGACCAGCGTCAGCCCCAGCCCAAATCCCCGGTGCCTTCCGCCAGAGCCATCCGCCTGATAGAACCGCTCAAAGATTCGCTCTTGCTCTTCGGGCGAAATGCCGACCCCCGTATCCGCCACTTGCAACACGATCCATCCATCCTCCCGATACACGCGCACAGTGATCGATCCCCCCTCCGGGGTGAACTTGATTGCGTTGCCGACCAGGTTATCCAGCAATCGACGCAGGTAGACGGGCACGCCATCGACAGGGGGTAACCCCGAAGCAATCTCCGCACGCAACGTCAAACTGGCCTGATCGGCAGCCAGGTGGAAATCCTCCACCGACGCGCGCGCCAACTCGCCCAATGCCAAAGGCTCTTGCACAAGGACACGCGCCTTCGCCGTCAGTAGCATCGCGATATCCTCTACCAGGTTGCCCATCATCCGCGCTCGCCTGGTGATGATCTCCACCGGCCCTTTTTGCAGAGGCGATAACGCGCCCAACTCCCCGGAATCCAGCAGTTCGGCATACCCCCGAATCAACGCCAGAGGTGCGCGCAGCTCGTGTGAGACACCCTGGATGAACTCGTTCTTGAGACGATCCAAACCCTTCAACTCGGTCACTGCATGCGCCAATTCACCGGCGTAGCGATATACCTCCTTGTACAGCCGCGCATTCTCCAAAGCCATTCCCAACTGCCCCGCAATGGCGATATAAAAGGACAGATCCTCCTCGGCGAAAGCATCCAAGTGGCGGCTTTCCATATTGAGAACACCGATGATCTCCCCGGCAGCATGGACCGGGATGGCCAGCTCCGAACGGACTAGTGGATGTCCCTCGAAATAGTAGGATACCTGCCTTACATCCCCGATTACCTCCGGCTTTCCGCTCTGGAAAACGTGCCCACAAACACTGCCATCCAGCGGTATCCGCAAATCCCCCATCTCTAAATTGGACCGTATGCAAGCGGGGTGAAGCCCAAGCCCATCGCCATCCTCAGCAGGCCTGGCAAAGCCGATGAACTCCACCCCCAGCATCTCCCACAGCGCTCTGATAGTCCGTTCCAGCACCTGGTCGAACTCCAAAGTGGAGGCGGCAGCCAGCATCACCTCACGCAGTACCTGGGTTCGTGCCAGATGATGAGCGATCTCCTGCTCCGCCCGCTTACGCTCCGTGACATCGTGCAGGGTAATCACCCGGCTTACCAATCGCCCATGCCAACCCAAGACGGAGGAAGCATCCACGCTATAGACCCGCCGCTGGCCGCCATCCCTTTCCAGCGCCATCTCCTCCTCTGTCTCGTCTTCCGCCGGAACAATCAGATTGGGCCACACACGCTCCACAGGCTGTCCAACAGCCTCTTTCGACACCCTCAGGTCGGCCAAACGCAGAGCGGCAGAGTTCAAGTCTATGATAGTGTTATGGGCATCCAACACGACGACGCCATCGTTCATACTCTGGAAAATAACTGTATACGACACCGACCGCACGTCGCCTCGCCGCAGGCGGGCGAGACACCATGCCACGATCAGGCAAGCCGTGGCAAACCCCAGCACGACGAAATCTGGAGGAGAATCATTGAACGCTTCAATGGCGGCACCCAGCAGGAAAACAAACACGGCAAACAACAACGCGACGGACTGCCAGCGATAGAGGTGGATCGAGCGGACGAGCATGTGAGCCAACAGGAAGACAGCAACCAGAGCGGTGGCCAAAGACTGTGCGACAAAGACCCAGTACCCTATGCCAAAATCTTTATCCGAATCCCAATATCCGCCAAAAACACCGGGCACCACCCGGTTCCAGACCCTGGTCCAGATCAAGCCGTGGGCCTCGTTGGTGATGACCAGGAGTAGCGTGACGAAGGAGATGACACTGGATATCAGGATAGCGGGCTTTAGCCACTTTTGACGACCAGTGTATTGAAGCACAAAAGCCAGGCTACCCGTTGGGACAATGACGATGCCGACGTACTGCACCTTGGCCCAGAACAACTTTGCCGCCAAGGGCGCACTCGCCAGCTCCAGCGTGTACCCCAGCAACCATACGGCGCCGGCCAACACCAGCAGCGTGCCCGTCTTGGCCCAGGGGACCTTCCTGTGCCACCACACATAGAGCGCCGATACGACCAGGACGGCTGTCACCACAGCCAACGGCACTGTGTAGGGTGTCTCTTGCCAGATCACGCTGTTCCTTTCGCTCCCTACTCACACCAAAAGCCCACAGCACCGCGCCGAGAAGCAGTCTTTTCTGAAAAACACGCGCGTCGCCAAGACGCGCTGAGCACCTCGACCACGGCCAGGGTTCATTTCATCGAAGCATATTGAGCACAGTATAACGCACCCAACTGAGGAAGTCAAAAAGCCACCTCCCTCGATATCCATTCGACTATGGCGACGATGACCGGTGCGATGGCAATCGCCGGCAAAAGATTCCCCGTGCGGATCTTTTTAAGCTCGAGCAATCCCAGGCCGATGGCCAGCATCAAGATGCCCCCCGTGGCCGTCATCTCGGCGATCATCGCATCGGTCAGCACGGCGCTGGCCCAGCCTGCGCCCACCGTCAGCGCTCCCTGATAGGCCAGCACGGTCAAGGCAGAGGAAATCACCCCAGGCCCCATCGTGGAGGCAAAGGCCATGGCAGCAAAGAAATCCAGCGCCGACTTGATCGCCAAAATCTCGTAATTGCCTTCGAGGCCATCCTGAAAAGACCCCAAGATCGCCATCGGTCCCACGCAAAAGACGAGGCTCGCCGTCAAAAAGGCACGGCTGAACCGGGTCGCGCCAGAGTTGGGCTTTTCCTCCACCTCGCCTATTTTCCCACCCCGCTCGTTTGGCGTCTTCCGCCTTCCCCTCTGTTCGAGCCAGCGCCCGATGCCGTCGAGCCGGTCCTCGATGCGCAGCAGCTCCCCCAAGATGCCCCCCAGGAGCACGCTGCCCAGGACGATGAGGATTTCCACAGTCTTGAGGGATAGGTGAACACCGATGGCCAGGACGACGAGTCCTAAACCGTGCATGACCGTCTCGCGAATCCGCTGGGGCAGGCGCGCACCCAGCACCGTTCCCAGCGCCCCCCCCACCAGGACGGCGACGATGTTGATGATAGTGCCAGTTCCGATCATGGATTTCCTTTCAACGTGTCACTGTGTGATTGAAGGATAGTATCACAGGTAGCCGCAAGCGTCAAGAAATTCGTGGGGCTGCGGTGCGTTTCAAACCTTTTTCTCGACAGGATTCACAAGATTAAGAGGTATCATCTCAATAATCCGGGGGGTGGGGGTGTGGGGGCGGCTGCGCCGCCCTCACACCCCCCGTCTTCTCCTACTTATTGAGAAGATACATTAAGAGGATGAAAACCTACTCACAGCGACATTTGAGCGGTGAATCCAAAGAAAAATCCCGTACATCCTGTTAATCCTGTCCAAAAAGTCGCCATAGCTGAACGGTTACCCTCGCTTTGTGAACGCACCCGTTGCCATTTGCGCACTATGGCGCATGTGCGTATAATCTGCACAATGGAGGGAACTAGATGCAAGATACTCCCCAAGTGACTGAACTGCTCAAGCGTGGCATTGCCGCCGCCAAGGCAGGACGCAAAGAAGAGGCGCGCCAGGCATTATTGCAGGTCATCGAGCTGGACGAGCGAAACGAGCAAGCCTGGCTGTGGCTGAGCGGGGTCATCGACTCGGTCGAGGACCGGCGCGTTTGTCTGGATAACGTGCTGGCGATCAACCCCGATAACCCCTACGCCCAGCAGGGCCTGCGCCACCTCGATAGGCAAGCTGCCGCGGTTCCCGCCTCGGCAGAAAGCTGCCCGCGCTGCAAATCCCCCGTCCCATCTTCAGGAAAGACGTGCCCCAACTGCGGACAGGTGCTCATCGTCGCCTGCCCTAGCTGTGGGGCATACGTAGAGGTAGAACACGTCGTGTGCCCGGACTGCGGGCAGTTCCTGGGAGATTTCCGCGACGGCGCCCACTACTATCTCGTACTGGCCCAGGCCTATCTGGACAAGCAGCAGTTTGCCCTGGCGCAGGAGACCATCGCGCTGGCCGAGGCCGAGGCCCCCGACGATCCACAGGTGCTGCAGGCAGTGGCCGCGCTTCACGAGAAAATGAGCCACACCGATATGGCCGTCGCCACTTACCGGCGGGCCATCGAGAGGTACCCAGAACAGTCGATCTATTATGCCCGCCTGGGGGCGATCTACCGGCGGCGCGCGATGATCGAAGACGCACGCGCGATGTACGAACAGGCGGTCAAGTTGGACAGCAACACCCCGACGACGCTCTTGGAACTGGCGGAGCTATACGTTGAGGATGGCCTGATGGAAAAAGCGCGCGGCCTGCTGGAACGCGCCATCCTGATCGATCCAGAGTACGCGAAGGCGCATCTGCTGGCGAGCGAGGTGTACCGCCGCCTGGGAGAGGATCGCTTGGCGGTCAAACATTACCGGCGCGCCGCCGAGCTGGCGGGACCCGAATCGGTGGTGAGCCGGCAGGCGTACCGCGAGCTGGCCAAGCTGCAGCCCACGCTGCCCGAGCGCCACACGCAGGGATGGGGGGAGACGCTGCGGCGGACGTCCGCGCTGATGCTGCCGCAAATACTGGCGGCATGGGTCAATGCCAGCTTGGTGCCGTGGGAGATCAGTCCAGCGGTGTTGGCGGCGTTGGTATTGGCGACCACGGGCGCTTACCTGTGGGCGTGCGCAGCCGACGTGCCCCGCAACCAAGCGATGCGCGCACTCTTTGGAGAGACGGGTGTGGAGGGGTTTTGGCGCAAGGCCCTGGTGGGGATTCCGGGCGTGCTGCTGTGGAGCGCTGGGTTCGGATTGATCCTGGGAAAAATCTAGGCGGAATGAGCGATGGACATTTTGTTTCTCTTCTGGCTCCTGCAAATCCTTTCCTTCGTGTTCCTGCTCCCGATCAAGGACGATCGCGGGCGCTTTCGCAGTTTCCCGGCCATGACGATCGGGATCGTTCTGCTCAACACCCTCGTTCACGTGTTCGTCTACTACATCCTGCCAGAATTGGTCGACGAAAACACCCAGCTGGACATCCTGTTCCAGATGCTGCTCGTGCCGATCGATATTGTCAACGGCGAAGGACTGGGAGCTTTGAGCATGATCACATCCGCGTTCCTCCATAGCAGCTGGATGCACCTGATAGGCAACATGCTCATCCTGTTCTTCTTCTCTCGAAAGCTGGAGGATGTGCTGGGGCCGCTGAAATTCGGGCTTTTCTACCTGACGTGCGTGTTCGTATCGAGCATCGGCAGCGTGGTGGCAGAGTTAGCGCTGCCCGCTACCCAGGGGACGATACCCAGCCTGGGAGCCAGTGGGGCGGTCATGGGGGTCGTGGCGGCCTATCTATTCCTCTATCCCACCCAACGCATTCGCACGTTGCCCCTCATCGGGATCTTCCCGGTCCCTCTGCTCATCCCCATGCCTGCCTGGGCATTTATCCTATACACAGTGGCTCACGATATCGTGGGGGGCCTGCTGGAGCAAGAGCTCCAGGTGTACGGCTATACGACGCTCGTGGGGTGGTTTGCCCACCTGGGCGGGGTGATCGCCGGGCTGACGTGTCTCTACCTCTTCCTACCCGCGGAGATCATCCACTACCGCCGCCAGATCGGCGAAGAGGTGTGAGAGAGATAGGCTATCCCAGGTCGTCTTGAATCACCTGCGCCATTTGGCGCGCCATCTGGCGCGCCCGCTGCGGCGCGTCGCCGACGTGGCTCGAGGCGTCGAGCAGTTCGCGCACGCGAGCAGGCTCCACGTACTTGAGCACCTCCGGCTCGGCGGCCAGCAGATCGGCCAGCGGGTTGGGCTTCCCGACCCACACCGCGCCCCAGGCCGCCATCGAGTGGCCGCGGATGATCTCGTGCATCTCCTGGCGATCCGCCCCGTTGCGCACCGCCTCTATCATCAGCCGTTCAGTGGCGCAGAACACGCCATAGGCGGCCATGTTGCGCTGGATGCCCTCCTCGTGGATGTTCAATCCATCGATCACACGGTGAGCGCGGATCAAGAGCTCGTCGCTGGACAGGAAGGCCTCCGGCATGTAGATGCGTCGATTGGCCGAATCGTCCAGCGTGCGCTCCAGCAGACTATGGGCGGCGTTGTCCCAGGCCACGCGTGGCAGCGCGGCCACGAAGCGGGCCAGGCTATCTATATTCTCCGTGTGGACGGGGTTGCGCTTGAAGGGCATCACCGAGGAGCCCACCTGCTTTTTGCCAAAGGGCTCGCTCCACTCGCCGATGGGCGGCGACTGGAGCAGGCGGATGTCGAATGCCATGCGATAGAGCGAAGCCGCCATCTCGGCCAGTAAGTGCAGCACGCGCAGGTTCTGCTTGCGCGGGTAGACCTGTGTGGCGATGGGAAATGCCTCCAGGTCCAATTCCTTCATCACCAACGCGTCCATCTCCGCCGGCGTCATCCCGGTGCCCTCGAGCGCGCGCTCGTAAGAGGCGCTGCTGCCGACCGCGCCCTTCATCCCCTTGCCGCGGACTTCGGCTCTCAGGCGGCGCAGGGCGACATAGTCCTCCAGCAGGTCCTGCCCGTAGGTCGCCAGCCGGTAGCCGACGGTGATCGGCTCGGCGGGTTGGATGTGCGTAAACCCCATGCAGACGTGGTCGGCGTGGGCCTGAATCCTTTCGGCCAGGGCCGCCAACACCGCGCGCAATTTTCCCGCCAGCAGGTCGAGGGATTCGCGGATGCGCAGCGCCTCTGCGTTATCGATGATATCGTAGCTGGTGGCGCCCAGATGGATGATGCCCCCGCCGATGGGGCACTGCTCGGCGTAGGTGCGGATTTCGGCCATCAGGTCGTGGCCGATCTCGGCGTCGATCTCCATGGCGCGCGCGATGTCCACGTCGTCCTGGTGGGCACGCAGGTCGGCCAACTGCGCCGCGGTCACGATCCCGGCCTCGCACTGCGCCGCCGCCAGGGCCACCCACACGCGGCGGAAGAGCCGTCGCTTGTGCACCTCGCTCCAGATGTGGCTCATCTCGTCGGAGCCGTAGCGCCAGGTCAGGGGCGAGATGTACGCTTCGTGGGTGAATTGAATCGGGTTCATGCGTTATCCTCCGGGATCAGGAATTGCGATTGCGGACGCATTGTACCTCAGGTTGGGATAGAGGTAAAGTCGTGATGACGCACAGCGAGTTGCTCGGTCGGCCCCACGAAATCAGACCGCCCTGGCGTGCGGCCAGGGCGGTTGGGTGTGTCTTGGTATCACTTGAAAACGAGTCTATTTGTCGCTGATGTCAGTCTTCAATGATAACAGGCTGCTGCCTATATGAACGCAGGCGAGGCACTCACCGAGAGCGGCGCGCTGGACCTCATCTAGAAAGGAAGCTTTACCTGCCCATAGATTACCTGGGGCTGTTCATTGCACCGCATCGTGAAGCGAATGTCAAACGCCGTGATAGGATTTATTCCAAAACCGCCTTTTTCAGCGCTCTGCAATATATCATCCGTGAATGCCCCCTCCACAACATCGCATTTTTTATCGCCGTGTTCTATCGTCATGCCGACGTTCTTGCCCTGTGGATACAACTTGGCATTCGGGAAAGTCATGCCGAGGGAAAATGACTTGCCTTCTCCCGGGTCAAATATGAGAGTCCAATCCTCGATTTCTATCTGTATAGCAGTGCTTGGCTCCAGAAAGACAGCCTCTGGCTTTTGGTTAATGATCGTTGTCTTTCCTTCTCCCAACCACTCTCCGGGTTCGGACACAATGCAAAGCCCTTCCGTTAGGGTTCTGCACTCGGACGGCATATCCAGCGAAAGCTCTCCCGGCTGTCTTGTG
>JAFGED010000092.1 GCA_016931785.1 Anaerolineae bacterium | reverse complement strand
GTGGGCCGGGTCGCGCCGGGCAGCACCATCACGCGCTTTATCAGCGCCAAGGACGACGGCGAGACCAAGGAGTTGATCTGGGGCGTCGTCACCGACGACGGGGGATGTATGCGCGTCAGCCTGCGCGATTTTCGTCCCTTCGTGCCCCAGCTTCTGGCCTTGGGGGAGGATGGACTGGCCAACCTGCTGGCGCAGGATTACCTGGCGGCCTACGTGCAGGGGTTCAACCGCTTCGTCTTGGAGCTGGGGGAAATTATCGCCGCGCAAGAGGCCTGAGTGTGATCGTCATCATTAACGGGCCGTGTGGCATCGGCAAGACCTCGGTCGCGTGGGAACTGGTCTCGCACTTTGAGTGCGCGGTGATGCTGGATGGCGATTACATCGGCGCGGTGCACCCTTTCGAGATTTACGACGAGGCGCGCGTCGCCTACCTCTACCGGACGATCCACCACCTTGTCGCCTATCACATCGAGCAGGGCGGCTACCATGATTTTGTGATCAACTATGTGTTCGAGACGCCCGAGTCGCTGGCGGCGCTGCGGCTGCTGCTGCTTTCTGGCCTTGATAGCATAACCCACGCCTACCGCCTGATCGCCTCCGATGACGCGATCGAGGCGCGCATCCGCCAGCGCGAGCAGGAATCGGATGCCGACCTACGCTGGCATCTGAAGCGCTACAAGGAGTTGGTCACCATCCAGGATGCCGCTGCAAAGCGCGGCGACGTGGGGTTTGCAATCGATACCACCGACCGCACGGCGGCTGAGGTTGCCGATGCCATTTGGGAGGATATCCACGAGGCGGTGGAGGTCGTGGACTATGACCCGACCTGGCCGGATCAGTTCGAGGCCGAGCGGGCCAGAATCGCCGCGGCGCTGGGCGACCTGGCGCTGGAGATCCACCACGTCGGCAGCACCGCCATCCCCGGCATAGACGCCAAGCCCATCATCGATACGATGGTCGTCGTGCGCCGCCTGGACGACGCCGTCGCCTGCATCGCGCCGATGCAGGAATTGGACTACGCCTTCATCGACTATCCGGAGAACACCGACCGGCGCTTTTTTCGCAAGGGCAAGCCGCGCACGCACCACCTGCACATCGTCGAAGAGGGCAGCCGGTCGTTGATCGAGCACCTGGCCTTCCGCGACGCGCTGCGCGCCGATGCCGGCCTGCGGCGCGAGTACCAGGAGCTCAAGCACGCGCTGCGCGCCAAGTACAAGCACGACCGCGCCACGTACAGCGAGAGCAAGGGGGCGTTTGTGAAAAAAGTACTGGACGGGCGACGGGTGTAGAACTGAGTGTTGCAGTCTAGTCTACATCGCTCAGTTGATGGAGGCTGACTGTCATGAAGGCAATCTCTACGAGAAACTGGACCGGCTCTCTGGTGGCTGGCTTTCTTTTGCTGGCGCTGTTCTTTGCGGGCTGTTCGTGCGGGCCTGAAGCCGACGTCAGCCCGCCGGCCGATATCCCACTCCCGACTAGCACCCCGTCCCCTCCCGAGTTGGATACCAGTCTGTTGACCGACGATCCGTGCAGAGCCCCTTGCTGGCACAACATCATACCGGGCGTATCCGGCGAGGATGATGTTCGCGCTCAGTTGCAGGACAGTCCCTTTGTCAAGGAAGGCACTCTCGAATACGAATTGACAGAGTGGAGAGAGGTACAGCTTGGCATGTTCTATTGGCAGGGCAGGGGTGAGCACTATAACAGAGTTTATTTGCGGGATGGGAAGGTTTTGCGGATAGAGATCAGGATAGACCATGACTGGACGCTTGGCGAAGCCGTGGACAAGTTTGGTCCGCCCAAGGGTGTTCTTGCGGACACCTATGGTGTAGAAACTACTGGCTACCACGTCGATTTCTACTATCCTGCTCAAGGCCTGATATTCGAAAGCAATATGCTTCCTGTAGATCGCCAAGTTTATCTCGGTGATGGAAAGGGTATCCTTCAAAAAGATCTGAAGGTCACGCAGGCTACCTACTTTGCCCCTACTTCTCTGGAGGGTATGATCAGTGAGGTATACTTGTATTCCCCCGATGATGATATGGAGGGCTGGCTGGCTAATATCCACGAGTGGCAGGGTTTTGGCGAGGTCGAGCTTGCGCGGTAGGTGGGTTGGGGCGCGGTGGGGCTTGCCGGAACCTGAGGAGGTGCCAGGCACTTTAAAAGTGTCTGGCACCTTTGCTTGACATTCCCCTTGCCTGCACTATAATGTTTTCGCCACGGACCTGCACGTGAGGCCGTGAGTGAGCGTTCACAATCTGTTCAAATGCACCGCTTTCCGGTGCCGCTGGGATCGCGTCTATTTTGGGTAAAGCCCAAATAGAGATACAAACGACCGAGACGGCAGAAAGGAATGGTTCTTCTGTCGACGGAGCCCAGCTCCGTCGTTTCATTTCTCCAGTCGCCTCGCGTATGTAAATTCCCAGCCACAATCCATTTCTAGGAGGAAGTGATCATGGAAGGGACACAAACCTCTCCCGCTCTTGCTGGCCGCCTGCGGCTCAGCACATTCGACCTGGCCGTCGCCGGGATATTCGGCGCGCTGGCCATCGTGCTCTCGTTCACCCCGCTGGGGCTGATCCCGGTGCCCAACCCCACCGAGGCAGCCACCAGCCTGCACCTGCCGGCCATCGTCGCCGGCATCCTGGCCGGGCCCATCGTCGGCGGCCTGGTGGGGCTGGTGCTGGCCATCTCGTCGTGGACCCTCTACGGCGCGACCTTTATCACGTTCGCCAATGGCAGCGTGATTGTCGCCCTCTTGGCCGCTTTCCTGCCGCGCATCCTGATCGGCGTGGTGGCCTACTACGTCTACCGTCCCCTGCGGCGCTGGCCCGCGCTGGCGGCGGGGGTCGCCGGGGTGGCCGGCACGCTGGTCAACTCCGTGGGCGTGCTGGGGCTGCTGATCTGGCTGGGCGTGCTGCCCGTCGAGCTGCTGGTCCCCGTCTTTGCGATGAACGTGCCCATCGAGGTCGGGCTGGCGCTGGTCGTCACCATCCCCGTCGTCGCCGCGCTGCGGGCGGTAGGCCGGGGCCGCATCGCCGCAGATAAGGACTAGCCGATCCATCGAGATTAAACCATCGTGAAACCCTTCATCGAGGTTCGCGGGCTGGAGCACGCCTACCCGCTGGAAGGCGGCGAGTGGGTTCCGGCCCTGCAGGGCATTGACCTGACCATCGAACCGGGCGAGTTCGTCGCCCTGATCGGCTCGAACGGGTCGGGCAAATCGACCCTGGCCCGCCATTTCAACGGGCTGCTGCTGCCCACAACGGGCGAGGTGTGGGTGGACGGCCTGCTCACCTCCGATCCGCGCCACCTGTGGGAGGTGCGCCAGCAGGTGGGCATGGTCTTTCAGAATCCCGAGAACCAGCTCGTGGCCAGCACCGTCGAGGAGGACGTGGCCTTTGGCCCGGAGAATCTGGCGCTGCAGCCGGACGAGATTCGCCGGCGCGTCGACGAGGCGCTGGCTCTCGTGGGCCTGCAGGATTATTCCACCCATCCGCCGCAGATGCTCTCCGGCGGCCAGAAGCAACTGGTGGCCATTGCCGGCGTCCTGGCGGCGCGCCCGGCGTGCCTCGTGTTCGACGAGCCGACCTCCATGCTCGATCCGCCCAGCCGGCGGCGGATTCTGGATACCGTCAGGCGGCTCAACGCCGAGCGGGGAATCACCGTGGTGTTGATCACCCAGTCGATGGAGGAGGCCGCTAGCGCCAATCGCGTGCTGGCGATGCACGCCGGGCGCGTGGTGCTGGACGGGCCGCCGCAGGAGATCTTTGAGCAAGGGGAGCGGCTGCGCGCGTTGGGGCTGGGGCTGCCGCCGGCGGTCGAGATCGCTCACCAACTGCGAGAGCAAGGCTTGGCGCTGCCCCCCGGCCTGCTGACGGTTGACGCGCTGGCAGGCGCGCTGTGCTGATCCAGGTCGAGGACCTCGCCCACACCTATGCACCCGGCACGCCCCTGGCGCACGCGGCGCTGCGCGGGGTGAGCCTGGAGATCGCGCCGGGCGAGCGCGTCGGCCTCGTCGGGCGCACCGGCTCCGGCAAGTCGACGCTGGTGCAGCACCTGGCCGGGCTGCTGAAGCCGACCTCGGGCCGGGTGCTGCTGGATGGTGTTGCAGCTCATGCCCGATCCTCCGCTGCACAGCGGCGCAAGCTCGCCTTGGCCTTTCAATATCCCGAGCACCAGATATTCGAGCACACGGTGCTGCGCGAGGTGGCCTTTGGCCCGCGCAACCTGGGGTTGGGAAAAGACGAGGTTGACGGGCGGTTGAGCTGGGCGCTGGAGATGGTCGGGTTGGACGCGGAGGCGATGGGCGCGCGGGTGCCGTTCACCCTCAGCGGCGGCGAGATGCGCCGCGTGGCGCTGGCCAGCGCGCTGGCGATGCGCCCGGAGGTGCTGATCCTGGACGAGCCCACGGCCGGGCTGGACCCGCAGGGGCGGCGCGAGCTGCTGGGCCGGGTGGCGCGCTGGCAGGAAGAGATCGGCCTGACGCTGATCCTCGTCTCCCACGACCTGGACGAGCTGGCCCGCGTGGTGGAGCGGGTGGTGCTGCTGGACGGTGGGCAGGTGGCCGCCGATGGCCCGGTGCGCCAGGTGCTGAGCGACGGCGACCTGCTGCGCGCCGCCGGGCTGGACGTGCCGCAGCCGGTGGCGCTGTTGCAAACGCTGCGCGATGCCGGGTGGGACGTGCGCACCGACCGGCTGCTGCCGCAGGAGGCGGTGGCCGAGATCGTGCGGGGCCGCCGTGCGTTGGAAACGCGCGGCTGAGTTAGATGAAAGCCCTGCGGGCTTTGAAGGAGCACAGCAATGTACGCAGCGATTGACTTTGGCATCAGCAACACCGACGCCGTGGCCTACCTCGACGGCGGCTGGCGGCGCTGGACGCGGCCCTCGGAAGGCCGGCCTGACGCCGATCTGGTACGGGCTATTCTAAACGCCGGCGGGGTCGATCTGGCATCGTTGCCGCGGCTGGCCGTCACCGGCGGGCAGCACAAGCTCCTGCCGGGGCGCATCGACGGCTGCCCGCTGGTTGCCGTGAACGAGGTGGCCGCCATCGGGCGTGGCGGGCAGGCCCTGGCAGGGCTTGCGGCGGAGGAAGATGCGCCGCTCCTGGTGGTGAGCGCCGGATCGGGCACGGCGGTCGTGGCGGCGCAGGGAGACGCGTACGCCCACTTCACCGGGACGGCGGTGGGCGGCGGCACGCTGCTGGGCTTGAGCCGCCTGCTGCTGCACACCGTGGACCACGACGAGATCGACGCGCTGGCCCGGCAGGGGGACCCCAACGGCGCCGACCTGAGCCTGGGCGACGTGGTCACCGGGCCGATCGGCGACCTGCCCGCCGACGCCACGGCGGCCAACTTTGGCCGCCTGGCGCGCGAGGACGTCGCGGTCAGCCGCGAGGATTTGGCGGCGGCGCTGGTCACGATGGTCGGCCAGACCATCGCCCTCATCGCCATCAACGCCGCCCGCGCCCGGGCCGCCGAGCGCGGGCGGCCTGCGGTCCGCGTCGTCGTGGTCGGCCACCTGATCGATATGGTCAGCTTGCGGGGCGTGGTGGAGCGGGTGGGGGAGCTCTACGGTGTGCCCATCGTCCTGCCCACGGATTCGGGCTATGGCACCGCGCTCGGCGCACTGCTGCACGCCGCGGGCGCGCCGCTCAGCTACGCCTCGGCGGAGGGAACGAAGCGATGAGCCTGCTGCTGCCCGGCACGTACGTAGCCGCCGATTCGCCCCTGCACCGCCTCGACCCGCGGGTCAAGATGGGGGCGTCGCTGCTGCTGATGGCGCTGCCGTTCGCCGCGCCGGGCCTGGCCAGCAGCCTGCTCCTGCTGGCTTTCGTGGTCGTCCTGGCCCTGCTTGCGTCCGCGCCCCTGGTTGGCCTGCTGCGCACGCTGACCACGGTGTTCTGGGTCGGCTTTATCATGTTCTTCTTTTACCTGTTCACCACGCCGGGACGGCCGCTTGTCGCGGTGGGGGACGTCGCCTTGACGTGGGAGGGGATAATCGCGGGTGGGATGCAGATTTACCGGGTGTGTCTGCTGGTGGTCATCGCGGCGCTCTTGACTTTTACCACCTCGCCGACGCAGTTGGCCCACGGATTGGAGGCGGTGTTGGAACCGCTGGCGCGGCTTGGTTTGCCCGTGCGCGAGCTGGCGATGGTGCTGACCATCGCGCTGCGCTTTGTGCCCACGCTGTTCGACGAGGTGGACAAGATCGCCAAGGCGCAGGAGGCGCGGGGAGCGGGCGTGCGTTCGGGGAACCCGTGGCGGCGGATGAAGGGCTGGGTGCCGCTGTTCGTCCCCATCTTTGTCTCCGCCTTCCGCCGCGCGGAGGATCTCGCCACGGCGATGGAGGCGCGTGGCTTCCGGGGCGCCCATCACCGCACGCGGCTGCACCGGCTGCGCCTGGCGCCCCGCGATCTGTGGGCGGCGCTCGTCGTCCTGGCCGTCAGCCTGGCGATTGTGGTGCTGAGTTGAGTTTTGCGTTGCACGAGGATTTTACCGCGGAGCACGCAGAGATTTTTCAAATTGCTCGGCGGGCTCTGCGTTCTCTGCAGTGAATCAGATGTTTGTTTCCGGGGTAGGAGGATTAAAATGCTATTTTGCATCGACATCGGCAACACCAACATCACGTTCGGTCTGTTCGAGGGAACCAAGCTCGGTCCGTGCTGGCGCATCCGCACGATCCACGAAAAGATGCCCGACGAGTACGGCATTTTGATGGATCAGTTGCTCCGCCACAGGGACTACCGGCCCGACCAGGTGACGGGTATCGCCATCGCCAGCGTCGTCCCGCCGCTGACGCCGGTCTTTCAGCGGGCGTGCCGCGATTACGTGGGCCCGGAGCCGCTGG
>JAFGED010000442.1 GCA_016931785.1 Anaerolineae bacterium | reverse complement strand
GGGTGATTTTGCCCAAAAAGTACGAACTTGTTTTTGAACGCGGCCTAACCTGCTAACACTGTACCACAGAATGGTGTAAGAATCAACTGGTCAGCGAGAAATGCCCCTACTCGGTGAGCTTGAAATTTGACAATCCCCATGCGTGCGCGCAACATGCTCGCGCAATGTGGGCTGCTGTGCGAGCGTTGTTGAGCAGCAGCGCCTCGTTGGCCTGACGCGCCCGCCCGCTGGTCAGCTCGACCATGCGCGCCAGCAGGAACGGCGTCACTGCCTTGCCGCCGATGCCTTTCTCCTCAGCCTCGGCGATGGCTTGCGCGATGGCGGCCTCGGCTTCCTCGGCGGGGAGGTGGTCTGCTTCAGGAACGGGCACGCATACCAGGAGCGCCGTCGAGAGCCCGAGCGTCGTCCGCATCTGTGCAATCTGCGCTACCTGCTCTGGCGTCTCGACGCGTGCATCGACTCCCAGCCCTGACCGGCGGCTGTAGAAAGCGGGGAACTCGTCTGTGGTGTAGCCGATCACGGGCACGCCGTGTGTCTCCAGAACCTCCAGCGTGCGCGGTAGATCGAGGATGGCCTTGGCTCCGGCGCAGACGGTGACGATGGGCGTGGTGGCCAGCGCGATGAGGTCGGCTGACGCGTCCTCTGGATGGCCGCGATGCACGCCGCCGATGCCGCCGGTGCAAAAGACGCGAATTCCGGCACGATGGGCGAGGTGCATCGTGGCGGCGACGGTCGCGCCGCCGTTCCCTCCCTGGGCCAAGAGAACAGGGAGATCGCGCAAGCTGACCTTACGCGCCGACCGGTCGGCGGCCAGCTGCTCGAGCTCCTTTTCCGAAAGCCCGATACGCGCCTTGCCGGCGAGGATGGCGATGGTGGCCGGAATCGCACCCTCTGCGCGCACGGCGGCCTCCATTCGTTGGGCGATGTCGAGATTGGCCGGAGGGGCGAAACCGTGGGTGATGAGGGCCGATTCCAGCGCCACGACGGGCGCTTTTTCCTCAAGCGCCTGGGCGATTTCGGCGGCGATGCGCAATGCACCCAAGTTTATTCCGTCCCCAATAATCCCACCGCCAGTTGTGCGTATACCTCTGCGGCAGTATAGACGTCCTCTAAGCGCACGTGCTCGTCGGCGGTGTGGGCGTGGTGGGGATTGCCCGGACCAAATCCGACGGTGGGGATGCCGGCCACGCCGGCCGTGTAGACGCCATCGGTCGAGAAATCCCAGCGGCTTATCTGCGGGCGTTGCCTCGTCTGTGCTCGCACGGCTTGCAAGGTAGCCGCTACGAGCGGGTGACCCTCCGCTATTACCCAGGCGGGGTAGAATTCACGCTTGTGGTAGGTGTGACCGGTGTAGCTGGTGACGTCGTGCTCGGCGACTTGTACTTGCGCTGGGAGGCCTTCACGGGCGATGACGCGCTGCACTTCGGCAAGGGCCATCGTCTCGTTCTCTCCCAGCGTCAGCCGCCGATCGATGACCAGCTCGCAACGGTCTGGGATGACGTTGCCGCCGCTGGTGCCCGACGAGATGTTGATCACCGCCAGGGTGCCGGGACCGAGGAAGGCGTCGTTGCCCAGTTGCCCGGCCAGCAACTCCAGGCCAAACACCAGGCGTGCGGCGGCGTAGATGGCGTTACTTCCCAGATCGGGACAGGCGGCGTGAGCGGAGCGGCCGTGGGCGATGAGACGCATCTCCAGCCTGCCTCGCTGCCCGCGACTGACGTTCAGGTCGGTCGGTTCGCCAAGCACGACCCAGTCCGGATGTATGCCTTCTTTCTCGATCAGCACTTGTATCCCCATGCCCTCGCATGGTTCTTCTTGTACCACGCAGGCCACGACGACGTCACCTTTCAGCTTGACATCGTGGAGGAGCTTGGCGGCGTAGATCATCGCCGCCAGCCCGCCCTTCATATCGCATGCCCCCAGACCGTAGAGCGTTCCATTTTTGATCTCGGCTCCGAAGGGGGCGTGGTGCCAGGTTTCGGGCGTGCTGATGCGCACCGTATCCATGTGTCCATCGAGCATGAGCAGTGGGCCGTGCCCTGCCCCTATCCAGCCGACGACATTGCCGGCACAGTCAACGTGCACGTTTCGCAGGCCCAGTTTTTTCATTTCTGCCGTTATACGCTCAGCCAACACACCTTCTTGGGCCGATGGGCTGGGCGTCTGCACCAATTCGCGCAAGAAGGCAGTTAAATCGGTTTTGTCTTTTGGGGATAGTCTGAAAGGGCTCATGGTTCTTGGCAACATTTTAGGCTGAAAGGGCACATTCGTCAAGCGTCGGGGCTCACATTCACCTGCCCGAAAGCGGCGACCTGCGGTCGCTTGAGCTCTTGGAAGGGTCGTTGGCGCAACACAAGCGCCCCCGGCCTGTATTGATGTTTGACCAGCTTGTGCCTTTGTGCTAGAATGACACGGCCCTTCGGGATAAGGGGATACCCTGAACAGGGCGACTTTTCTACGTGTGGAGATCGTGGCGTGAGGTCAAAGACGCAACTCCAAATGGTTTATGTGTTGACGCTGGCCCTCACCGACATGGTGATGACGGGTTGCGCTTTTCTATTGGCCTATTGGGTGCGCCGGTGGATTCCCTGGCCGGACGAGGCCCAGGAGGTCAGGGCCTGGGCTGACTATGCCGGCATCGTGCTGATCCACGTCGCTTCCATCCTGATTGTGTTCATCTTCTCCCGTTTGTATCGCATAGACCGCATGCCGTCCCGTATCGACGAGTTCTATCGCATTGTCGCGTCCGTCACCGTGGCGACGTTGGTGGGAGTGGCTCTCTCCTCTCTGCTTTTCAAGAACAGCGCGCTGGAGATAGATTATTCCCGTGGCATGGTTTTGTACGGCTGGGTGTTTACCATTGTGTTGAGCACTGTCGGCAGGGTGACGCACGCTCAGATTCGCGCCGGGCTGTGGCAAAAGGGGTGGGGACGCGATCGTGTACTCATCGTCGGCACCAGCGACGTAGGGCTGATGATCTTTCACAAGATTCAGTCTAATCCCGGCATGGGATATGAGGTGGTGGGCCTTGTCAATGCTAACGGCCAAGAGCCGCCGGGTTTGCCGATCCTTGGCCAAGCTGGAGACCTGGCGCCCTTGATCGCAGAGCACCAGGTGGACGAGGTCATCATTGCGCTACCGGAGGCGACACACCAGGAGATACTGATGCTGATCTCGGAATGCGAGCGCGGCAAGGTGACCATCAAGGTGTTCCCCGACGTGTTTCAGTATATGGCTGGTCAGGTGAGCATCGGCGACTTGGGTGGGCTGCCCTTGTTGACGGTGCGCGATGTCGCGTTGCGCGGCTGGCGGCGGATAGTCAAGCGCTTGATAGACGTCACCGGGGCGGCATTCGGCTTGGTTTTTCTCTCGCCGCTGCTGTTGTTGATGGCGCTCTTGATCAAGCTGGACTCGCACGGCCCTGCGTTCTACCCCCAGGAGCGGATGGGGCTCGACGGCAGGCCGTTCATGATGTTCAAGTTTCGTTCGATGCGGACGGATGCCGAGGCCAGTGGGCCCGGCTGGACCGTGGAAAACGATCCTCGCACGACCCGTCTGGGGCGTTTGATACGCCGCATCAACGTGGACGAGTTTCCCCAATTGATCAACGTGCTGCTTGGAGAGATGAGCTTGGTGGGTCCGCGGCCGGAGCGTCCCGTGTGGGTCAACCAGTATCGTCGCTCCATACCGCGCTACATGGACCGGCATTGGGAGAAGGGGGGTATGACGGGTTGGGCCCAGGTCAACGGTCTGCGCGGTGATACGTCCATCCCCGAGCGGATCAAGTACGATCTGTGGTACATCGAGAATTGGTCGCTGCTGCTGGACATCAAGATTCTGATCCGCCAGCTGTTTAACTTTTTCAAGTCTCCGAACGCGTACTAGGGGCGTTTCTCGCTACGCTCGAAACACCGCTCAGTTTTGCTTCGCAAACCTGAGGTTGGGCAAGATGAGGGCCCGCAAAATC
>JAFGED010000441.1 GCA_016931785.1 Anaerolineae bacterium | reverse complement strand
CGAACTCGTGGCCCAGGATGGCGGGGAACTTGACCCGCTCGTGGAACTCGCCGCGGTAGATGTGCAGGTCGGTGCCGCAGATGCCCGAGTAGCCGGATTCGACCAGCACCTCGTCCGGCCGGATGCGCGGTTCGGGCGCTTCGCCGAGGCGAATTTCTTTATCGTTGTAGAGGATGCCTGCTTTCATGCGTTTACTCCTTGCCTGGTCGTACCAGTTAGTCTATAGAACCAGAGACACGGAGAGAAAAGGGTTAATCTCAGTGTTCTCTGTGTCTCCGTGGTGACTCTTTTTGATTGAAAAAGTGCTACGGCTCGACGAGATAGATGTTCACCCGCCCTTCGACGTCGGAGGCGTACAGGATCCGGCTGCCATCCCAGCTCCAGGTGGGGTGGCAGTGGGCGCTCTGCGTGTGCCACGAGGTCCTGTGGTTGCACAGCACCTCGATCGTGGCCTCCTCGCCAGAGATATCGATCAGCACTAGGTCGTCCACGTCGTCGCCGACGAGGGTGGTGTTATCCGGGTTGGCGTGGTAGTGGTTGCAGTAGTAGGGCAGGTCGATGCGGCGCACCACGTTCCCGTTGCGGTCGGCCAGGCCGACGAAGGGGATCATCGTGCTCTCCTTGACCGCCACGTCGGTGGCCACGGCCTGCGTGCGGCTCGAGGTGATCGTGCCGTCGTGGCCGGGGCCGCGGTCGTCGAAAAAGACGTAGCCATCCTGCGTCCAGAACTCGTGCCCCACCGAGTCCTCCTCGTCCTGGCGGAAGCACGGGCGGGCCTGGCGCGAGACGAAATCGAGCAGCCAGATGCGCTGCGCCACCAGGTGCCACGGTCCCTCGTGGCAAAAGGTCGCCAGGGTGGGGTCGTCGGGGCAGAACTGGAAGTGGCCCAGCCAGTGAGTGTCCTTGAAGACGTCGAGCCAGCCGGAGCCATCCAGGTAGGCCAGCGTGATGCGCCCGTCCTTGATGCGATAAAAGCTCTCCTTGAAGCCGGTATAGTTCGGCCCGCGGGGCACGTCTACCCTCTCGTTGCGGCAGAAGGCGATGTAGCGCCGGTTAGCGCTGATGGAGGGCGCGCCCACGCGATAGTCCTCCGCCTCCTCGTAAACGAGCGTGGTCTCGCCGGTCTCGGTATCGAGCGCCTTGATCGTCTGTCCCACCGCGTAGACGACAAGGCGGCTGTCGGGCGTTTTGGTCACGTTGTGCACGCCCGGCGCCTCGTCGGTCAGTTGCACCACCTCGCCGCTGCCGAGGTCCATGCGGAACAGGTTGTAGCGCGGGTCCTCGTGCGGCGCCTTGTCCTCGCCCGACGCGCGGTCGGAGACGAAGACGATCTCGTCGCGGTGCAGGTCAAACGAGTTCTCGGTAAAGTAGAGGTGTACGTTGTTGTCGGTGGACGTCAGTTGCGTGATCGTGCGCCCCGTCTTTGCGTCCGCGAACCGGCGCATTTCCGATGGCCACGTTTTTCCGATCATGTCGTTATCTCCACTCTGTAGAATCGTTGCGCCGCCGTCGTCACGCTGAAAGCGTGACCTACGTGTGCTCCGCGTTGTCAGCCGCGTGGGGCGCTTGCAGCGCGACCTGACGCCGACCTTTATCGCGCCAGCCAGCCGCCGTCGACGGGCACGATCGATCCGTGCACGTAATCGGAGGCGGCCGAGGACAGGAACACCACCGCGCCTTTCAGGTCGGCGGGCGCGCCCCAGCGGCCTGCCGGGATGCGAGCCAGGATCGACGCGCTGCGTTGCTGGTCGGCGCGCAGAGGGGCGGTGTTATCTGTGGCCATGTACCCCGGCGCGATGGCGTTGACGTTGACCCCCTTGGCGGCCAGCTCGTTGGCCATGGCGCGCGTCAGCCCGGCCACGCCGCTCTTGGCCGCCGTGTACGGTGGGATCAGGATGCCGCCCTGGAAGGAGAGCATCGAGGCGATGTGCACGATCTTGCCGCCGCCGCGCTCGACCATCACCCGCGCTGCCGCCTGTGAGAGGAAAAAGACCGCCTTCAGGTTGACCTGGATCACGTCGTCCCAGTCCTGCTCGTTGAAATCGAGGATCGGGGCGCGGCGGATGATCCCGGCGTTGTTGACCAGGATATCCAGCCCGCCCAGCTCCTCCACCACCTGCGCCACGACCTCGTTCAGGCGCTCGACGGAGGCCTCCAGCAGGTCGCACTGCACCGGCAGGAAGCGCCGTCCCAGCGCCTCGACCTGCGCCTGCGTCTCCTCGTAGTTGGTGCGGTACAGCCCGGCGACGTTCGCGCCGGCCTCGGCCAGGCCGAGCGCCATAGCCTGCCCCAAGCCCCGGCCTGCGCCGGTGACCAGGGCGACCTTGCCGTCCAGTCGAAATGCGTCCAAGATACCCATTTTAACCTCCCAGCTCCTTCAACATGGGCACCGTGCGGCTGACCCAGCCGGTGGCGGGATCGTCGGCCACGGCCTGCACGCGGTGCTCGCCGCCCAGGAACCACAGGTAGTAGGTGGTGTACCCCGGCGCGCTGACGACCGAGTGGTAGCCGGAGGGGACCATCAGGGCGGTGTTATCGCGGATGGTAAAGTTCTCCTCCACGCCGTGGTCGTTGTAGTAGCGGCAGATGCCGAAACCATCGGGCGGGCTGACCTTGAAGAAGTAGATTTCCTCGTGGAACGCCTCGTGCGGCAGGTTTTCGACCTCGTGCCGGTGGGGGGGGTAGGTGGACCAGTTTCCGCTGGGGGTAAAGGTCTCGCCCACGATCAGCCGCCGGGCGGGCAGGTCGGGCTGCCCGGCCAGGGTGAGGATCTGGTGAAAGTAGCGCTTGAAATTGGCCGCGCCCCACGCGCCGCTGGTCACCTGCGGCGGCGCGATGACGTAGGGCTCCACGTCCAGATCGCTGGGCGCGCTGGTCAGCGCGATGTCTACCGCCCCTTCGGCGGTGATGGCGTACTCGACCCCGGCGGGCAGGTAGACGGAGTGGGGTTTTCCGGCGAACACGTTGGGCCGCCCGCCGACAGAATCAAATTGCTTGCCGGCTGCCTCAAAGGTCGCCTTGCCGCCCAGGATCACGGCCAGCACCTCGCGCTCGCCCGTCTGGGCGGAGAACTGCTCCCCGGCTGCCAGCTTCAGCAGGCTGAAATCCAGTATCTTGCACGGATTGGTGGGCAGGGCGTTCAGCCCTGGCCCGGTCTCTAGAGATGTAAAGTATTCCATGAGCTTCTCCTTTTCTGGGAAAGTATGTGTGACTCTACTGAAAAAACTCGTTCCAGCACAGATAGCGCCCCACCCAATGGCGCCGGAATCCCGAACTTGTTCGGGCGTGTCCCACT
>JAFGED010000091.1 GCA_016931785.1 Anaerolineae bacterium | reverse complement strand
TATCCTCCCCCCGCGTAGCGGGGGGAGTTAGAGGGGGGAATTCGACGCACAAACAAGCTCGAATCTAACATTGTCGAAGTAGATACGTCTACAAGTTTATATTTTCAAGAGAAATTATACTACGAGTTAGTGGATTCGAACCTCCGGGCTATGAGCTTACCTCTCCCCCCATCACTTTTGCTCGGCGGGGCGGTGTGTCGGCAGAGTACAGGCGCGCATCAAAACGCGCGCGATTATTGGTGCCAGAACGGGCTTTTTGGGGGCCAGACGGTCAATCCCTCGCCCAGTTGCCGATCAGGCAAGCGTGGGACACCAAGCCAGATTACTGCCCTCTGGGTCAGTAGCTCCTCAGCGCCAGCGGCAGGTAGGTGCGCCGCACCCGGACCTCGTCGAAACCGATGTCGTGCCGGCTTCCTCGCGGGCGCGGGTCTCCATCGTAATCTTGGCCGGGGACCAAGCCCATGCTGGTGCCGGCGTCTATGCAAGGCGAGTTCAGGCGCAGATGGTAGCGCGTCGCCGGATCGCCGCTGCCGATGAAGAGCGGGTCGGTGTAGACATCTGTGGCCGGGCGTGGGCTGCCGCCCGCCGCATAGTTCCCGACATCTTCTAGAGGGTCGATCTGGGAGTCGAAGGTATTCCCCCACACGTCGTTGTAGCCCGCACTGCCACCAGCCCAGTACACGCCACCGCCGTCAAGGTAGGCATAGTTGTCCACGACCAGAGTATTGGATAGCACGCCGTTCGCCAGGTACACGCCGCCGCCCTCTCCGATCGTACTGTTGTTAACGATGGTGTTGTTGACGAGATAGGATCTCGGGCCGTCGGCGTAGACGCCTCCGCCGCGCGCGGGTCCCATGAACGCCTCGTTGCCTAGTATCAGGTTGTTGGTCGCAGTGACGTCGTTCGTCGACAGAAGGCAAATCCCGCCGCCCAAGACCAATCCCCCACTGTTCCCCGTCGAGTTATCGCGGATCAGGTTGCCAGCGAAGCGGTCGGCGCTGGCCCCGCTCGCCATCCCGATGCCGCCGCCGCAGACGAAACCAGAGGCGTTCAAGTTGTTGAGAGCGACATTGCCGGCGATCAGCGTGCCGCTGACGATAGCGCGGGTGCTGCTATTGTCGTAGAAGGCGATACCGCCACCATAGAATATACCCAGGGTAGAGCCAGGCCCTGTTGTGGCTGTATTGCTCGTCACCTGGCTGTCGCGAATGACCGGGCGGGGGGAAACAGGCATTCCCGCCTCACCGATGCACACGCCACCGCCGTAGGCGGGACCGTACCAGGCGCTGGTGGCAGTATTGCCGTGGATGCGGGTGCCGGCTTCGATCACCGCGCTGGATTCCCCCAGGTACACACCGCCGCCAAAGACGCGCCCGGTTTCGGCGTAGACCGAGTTGCTATAGACCTCGCAATTGCGCAGAATGGGGTCAGTCCACTGCACGTTCAGCCCACCGCCGGCTGCGTCCTTCCCCGACTGGAGATTCCCTGCTACATTGAGGTACACCTCGCAATTCTCGAAAACGGTCGGTCCTGCGAGAGGCTTGATCTCGACCCCTCCACCCTGGGCCCAGTTGCCGCCGATGCCTGCTTCCACCTGATTGTCGTGGATGATCGTGTTGGTCACCAGGTGCGTGCCGGCGTGGATCGCCAACCCAGCGCCCCAGGCATCGCCAGCCGCAGGCTTGTGGCAGTTATGGCGCAGCGTCGAATTGGCGATGGTGATCCGGTTGGTGGTGTTGATCTCCACCGCATGCACGCCGTACTCGACGATGGCGCCATCCAGGTATCCAGCACTGTTCGGCGAGAAGTAGAGCCGGCCCCAATCTCCACATGCAGTTGGGCTGATCTGGGAGGTGAAGGGCACCGGACCGTTGACCTGTAGCGTGCCGGGACTATGACCTCGACCCGGTTAGCGTCCGAGCCCAGGTTGGCCCCGTCGGTGGTCATCTGCACCGTCGTGCCCGGTGTGATGACGATCGTGACACCGGCATTGATCAAGATATCGCCGGTGACGGTGATCCCCCCCGGGCCCCAGGTATCGTCACTGATAAGTGTGCCACTGATCGTCGAGCCACCGGGTAAGAGGAGCGGAGCAGCCCGGCTGCGGGGTGGCGCTGTCATCAAGACCGCTCCAAGCGCTAGAACCAGCACTGCTGCGAGCGCAAAGCTCGCAGAGACGAGCCAATAACGGCCACACAGTTTGGCGTTCATCGTAATCGTCCTCCCTTTCACAACTGGCGGTGTAGCATCTACAAATGAGCTACACCTACAGGTACGTGCATCAGCAGGACGCACTCAAGCAGCAAACCCGCTATACCATTCGGCTACGCTCAGCATTGAGCTCCGATGGTAAGCGGGTTCTACGACAAGGTGTGGTCGTTGACCGCCAAGGCGTTTTTGCTGCCAAGCGGGGGCCATTTACACAGGGTCTCGAAATGGCACCGCCATCACCCTTGGCCATCTATGATCTGTTTGGATCTCTCGTTCCCATAGTCGCCGCGGCATTGAGAACGAGAGCGCATTATGTCTTCCTCGAAAGCCCTCTCCTCCATTATAGTAGAATCCCTGGCAGAGTGCAATCACTTCAGATCGCCAGGGTGCTTCTGTTTGGGGACGAAAATACCGTCGGTTTATGCCATTCTCCGGGGCCGGTACTGGATCGCCTCAGCCAGGTGGGGTGTCTCGATACGCTCGCTCCCGGCTAAATCCGCAATCGTGCGCGCCAGCTTCAAAATGCGGTGGAACGCCCGCGCGCTCATGCCCAGTTGCTGCATGGCCGCCTTGACCAGCGCTCGCCCGTCCTCGCTCAACTGGCAGATTGCCCGCACCTCGGTCGGCCCCATGTCGGCGTTGGACGAGAGGGGGGTATCGGCAAAGCGCTTCCGCTGCACTGCGCGCGCTTCTTCCACCCGCGCGCGGATCGCCTCCGAGCGCTCCCCCAGCCGGTCGGCCGTCAGCTTTTCCACGTCAACCCGCGGCACCTCGACGTGGATATCGATGCGGTCAAGCAGCGGCCCAGAGATTCTTTTCTGGTAGCGGCTGATGGTCTGCATCGAGCAGGTACACTCGCGCACCGGATCGCCATAGTAGCCGCAGGGACAGGGGTTCATCTCGGCGATGAACATAAAGTTCGCCGGGAAGGTCAACGTGCCCGCCGCGCGAGCGATAGAGACGTGCCGATCCTCCAATGGCTGGCGCATTCCCTCCAACGTTCGCGTGCCGAACTCGGGCAGCTCGTCGAGGAAGAGCACGCCACGATGGGCCAGGCTGATCTCACCCGGGCGGGGCCAGTTGCCGCCGCCCACCAATCCGGCGTGGCTGATGGAGTGATGCGGCGCGCGGAAGGGCCGGTGGCGGATGAGGGGGGTGTCCTCGGGCAGCAGCCCGGCGATGGAATAGATCTTGGTCACCTCCAGCGATTCGTCCACCGTCATCGTGGGCAGGATGGAGGGCATCGAGCGCGCCAGCAGCGTCTTGCCCGCGCCGGGCGGCCCGGTGAGCAGACAATTGTGCCCGCCCGCTGCCGCCACCTCCAGCGCCCGCTTGACGTGCTCCTGCCCCTTGATCTCGGCAAAGTCGGCCGCGTAGGGCGGAAGGGGCAGGGAGGATGGGTCAAGGTCGCGCCCGTAAGGCGGGACGGCGCGCAGTCCTTGCAGATGGGCGGCCAGTTGGCCCACGCTCTCGACCGGGATCACCTCCAGGCCGTCGATCAGCGCCGCCTCGGGCGCGTCGCACGCGGGGACAAAGACGCGCGGGATGCCCTGCTGGTGAGCCAGCGCCGCCACGGGCAGGATGCCGTTGACGTGGCGCACGGAGCCATCCAGCGAGAGCTCGCCGATGAAGAGCGCGCCCTCCACCTGCTGCGGCCACACCTGCTCCGAGGCTATGAGCACGCCCACCGCGATGGGCAGGTCGTAAGCGGGACCCGCCTTGCGGATGTCGGCGGGGGCCAGGTTGACGGTGATGCGCTTGCCGGGAAAGACGAGGCCCGAATTCTTGATCGCGGCACGCACGCGCTCGCTCGATTCCTTGACGGCGACATCGGGCAGGCCGACGATGACGAGGGACGGCAGGCCGCGGGAGGTGTCCACTTCTACATCGACGAGCACACCTTCCAGGCCCACCAAGGCACAACTGGTCACTTTGGCAAGCATACTGCCTCCTTCCCCAAGGCACAACGGGTAGTGTAGCATAAGGAACGAACATGGGCAAGCTGGCGCGGGCGGCGCAGTAGCTCGTCATATATAGCCCCAACGTAACTGCTCAGCCTGGCAGAACAGCACAGGGTTGAATGAAAGATGGACAAAAAGGTCTACCGTCCAAAGCCATCTGTAGCGCTTCGAGCACACGCTGCCCATTCTTTCGGGCTGTGGAGATGTAACTGCGAATCTGGCAAAACGTTTGCGCGCCTGTCTTGGTACGAAAGCAACCAGACACCTTCTGTTTCAACTTGACCAGGCGCAGGTCTCGTTCGGCCAGATTGTTGTCAAACGGCACCTTAAAATCGTCCATAAACGCCAGCACTTCTCGCTTGTGGTCTTGCAGACGATCCAGCAAGTTCTCGGCCTTGCTCTACTTCTTCCGCCCTCGCTTTTTCACCGGCGGATCGGGTGGCGGTGGTTCCGCCTGAAGCCCCTGTACGATCAGTCGGTCGTAACGCGTCTCGAAATCGGCCCATTGTCGCTGGGTTGTACGATTTTGGCAAGTTAAAGAACCTGTTGAAAGGCCGAGCAGCTACGAACAGAAAACAGTGAAAACTGGTAACTACTCAGGCTATTCGCCCGAGCAGTCTCCCTCGCTCGAAAAAGGGAGAGATGGGGG
>JAFGED010000440.1 GCA_016931785.1 Anaerolineae bacterium | reverse complement strand
CGCCAGCACCGCTACCGATTTATGGACTTGCCTGATGAACTCCGTATACTCACGAATGAACAGGGTAAAAGAGAGCAACTGCACCCAATTGGTTTCAGGTTTCAAGTTTTAGGGGGCAAAGGCTTTTTCAGCCCCTTCGCCGCTCTGAGTCAGAAGGACTCGTCGCTAATGGCGTTTTATCAGGGCGTCCAGATCAGCCACATCGCGCTTGCATTGACAACGCTGCCGTACACGTCTCGATACTCTACCGTCACGGTCTGGCCGCTCATTTGCTCCATCACCACCCGTGGGATCTCGACGGTGGCGGGTTCAGGGAGACCGCTGGTGGAAAAGTTAAAGACGAAGATGTCGTCGCTTGCCAAGACGACGGCTACTTTATCATCCACCAATGCTTCCGCCACGGTGTCGGGCTGCGAGGAGAGGTAAAAGTGTCCGCCTGCTGGCAACGTGTTAGGTATCTGCAGCGTCGTGCTGTAAAAGGTCTCTCCCTGGAAGATAACAGAGCGCGCAGGTATCGCGTCTCCGATGTGCAATGGGAATGCGGTTGATGGATGGTCTTGCAGGACAAGCGGTAGGAAGGTGTAGTATATAGGTCGGGATACCGCAAGGTGATCGGTGCCTGCTTGATCTCGGAAAGAAAAATAGATCCAATCCTCGCCTCCGACGTTGACTACGACAAGCTCCCTGAGGTGATTGAACGTGTTGCCTGGGGGTATGACCTCTTCGGCGTTCAGTAGGCCAGTGACGACGGTAGTGAACTGGACGCCGTTGCCGCTGGCTGCCAGATGGATTTCCGGGTCCTCGTTTGCGTGGTAGAACAACTGATAGGTGCCGTCGGGCAAACGCCGTACAAATGTCCAGTTGTAGATCAAGGGCTGGCCGTCGACGGACACCAAATCGCCACCTGTTTGCCAATCACCCCAGCCAGTACCGCCGCTGCTACTGGTGCGATGTCGCAGGGGTTTGGGGTCGCTAGACATTGACGAGTCGAAGCTGGTAGTGGCCCACATGTTATAGGTATCTTCTACTTTGATGACGTTGGCCCGCAAGCTTCCGATTAGGGCTGGCTGGTTGACCACGGTCCAGGTGATGCCATTGGTGCTGGTGACGTAGCGGTGGGCGTGGCCCCAGCCTATACTCGATTCATAGTAGTATTGTTGCCAACCCTCGTAGATGCCCTCGTCGTTTTTGATGACCGTGCGCAAGCCCTCCGCGCGTCTGTAGGAACCCGAAAAGCCGCTGAGGTTGGTGTCGGTTCGATCGTGCCAGACCAGTCCATCCTGGCTTTCTAGTCGTTGCTCTATGCCATAGTCCGGGTAATCGAGGTTATCAAGCCATAGATAGTAGGAGTCTCCTTCTGGCAGGATGTAAAAGTTGCCAAAGGTTGTGAGTGCTGATGTTAGCTCGACAGTAGTGCCTCCACCCAGGTCTTCCAGCAGCAGGGTGGCGGTATCGTACTGGGGCGTAGATGCGGTGCTGGCTGTTGCTTCTGGGAAGGTTTGTCCTTGTGCGGTCCCCTGGCCGCTTGGTGGGGTCAACAAGATCGCTACCAAGGCAATGGCTGGAATGGCTGACAGCCTGCTCAGTTTGGGCATTTTGTTACCTCCTTTTCTCGCCCGAGCTTTCAGGAATTATGGCACGGAGCTTGTAGTTGTCAAGTCCTTTGGCTTCAGTTGAGTTTCTGTGGCTTGCAACCCGAAACTCAATCTCTAGTCGGGTTATCGCTCCAGTCCCTCTCGCAGCCTGCGCACGAACTCGGCCGCCGCTTGGGCGGGATCGTCGCTCTGCCCGGCGGCCTTGACCAGCGCCGAGCCGACGATCACGCCGTCGGCCAGTTGCCCCACGGCGCGGGCCTGCTCGGGCGTGGAGATGCCGAATCCCATCGCCAGGGGCGTGCGAGCTACAGCGCGCACGCGCTGGACAAAGTCGTCGAGGTGCGGCGGCAGTGCGTCGCGCGCGCCGGTCACGCCAGCAAGGGAGACAAGGTATAAGAAGCCGGTCGTGCGGCTGGCCAGAAGCTTGACACGCTCCGGCGGGGAGGTGGGGGCCAGCAGGTAGACCAACGCCCGCTCGCGCGCCTCGCAGACCATCTCGATTTCGGCACCCTCCTCTGGCGGCAGGTCAGGCACGATCAACCCGTCGGCCCCGGCGGCGGTGGCCACGGTCACGAAACGCTCGGCGCCAAAGGCCATGATGGGGTTGACGTACCCCATCAGCATAAAGGGCTGCCTCACGCCGCGGGCGCGCAGCTCGGCCACCATCTCGACGCACTGCGCCGCATCGACGCCCTGCTCCAGCGCCGCCTGCGTCGAGTGCTGGATCGTGGGGCCGTCGGCCAGGGGATCGGAGAAGGGAAAGCCCAGCTCGATCAGGTCCGCGCCGGCTTGAGCGATGCTTTCCACGATTTCCAGCGAGGTGTTGGGGTCGGGATATCCCAGGGTAAAGTAGGGCATCAGCGCCGCGCGCCCTTCCTCTTTGGCAGATGCAAAAGCCGCCGCGATGCGTTCCAGTCCGTTCATTGCGCCACCTCCATTCCCAACGCCTTGACGACGGTGTCCAGGTCCTTATCGCCCCTGCCGGAGAGGTTGATGAGCACGATCTCGTCGGGCGACATCTGCGGCGCGCGCTTGACCGCCTCGGCCACGGCGTGGGCCGATTCGAGGGCCGGGATGATGCCCTCGGTGCGCGCCAGGAGCTGGAACGCCGAGAGGGCCTCGTCGTCGCTCGCGTGGGTGTACTCGGCGCGGCCAAGGTCGCGCAGGTGGGCGTGCTCCGGCCCGACGGCGGCGTAATCGAGCCCGGCGGAGACGGAGTGGGTGTTCAGGATTTGCCCGTCGGGGTCTTGCAGGACGTAAGTGTAGGTGCCGTGCAGCACGCCGGGCCGCCCCAGGCTGGGATCGGCGAAGCGGGCGGCGTGCTTGCCCGAGGCGATCCCCTCGCCCCCGGCCTCGACGCCGACCAGCCTGACCTGCGCGTCGTCGCGGAAACCGCTAAAGATGCCGATGGCGTTGGAGCCGCCGCCCACGCAGGCGATGCATACGTCGGGCAGCCGCCCCACCTGCGCCAGCATTTGCTCCCGCGCCTCGCGTCCGATGACCGCCTGAAAGTCGCGCACCATCGTGGGATAGGGATGCGGTCCGAGG
>JAFGED010000439.1 GCA_016931785.1 Anaerolineae bacterium | reverse complement strand
GAGGATGGGGGGGCGGGCGGCGAAGCCCCCCGCCCCCCCATCCTCCCCCCCCCCCCGTTCTCTAACTGAGATGAGACACACCCATATCTTTTCCACACGACGCACATTGGGTTTCCGTATATGGTTCGCTCGCCGTGCGTCACTTGACGTACGGCAATCATAGATGTTCATGCACCCTTTCACCCGATTTGCGTGCATGATACGTCCAGCAAGAATAGATAATTTGTGCTATCGTCATTATAGGTGAATGCCATAGCATAAACCAAATTCTCTCGGAGGGTGTATCATGTCGCGTCAAATTGCTTTTTGTAATTCTCTCATTCTTGTCTCCGCTATTATCGCCCTGGTTGCCCTGGGAGTACCCCGAGGCTGGCTCGCCCCTCAGAATCCCTCTCCAGCCGCCTCGCAGGCCGTCAGCGCCCAGATCAGCAGCATCTGGCGCAGCGAACGTCATCCTGTAACCCAGGTGACGTTTAGTCGGGCGATGGATACCGAAAGCGTGGCGAACGCGCTCACGGTAGAGCCGTTCATCCCACTAAACTCGCGCTGGGAGGGAGATACGCTCTATCTCGACCCGCGCGAGCCGTTGGCCCCGGACACACAATACCGCTTCGCTTTGGACACGACGGCCACAGGCGCAGAGGGATTTCCACTGGATCAGACCTATCATTGGGGGTACGTGATGCAAAGCCCCATCGCCGGCATTGTACAACCCATCAGGCACCAAGACCGCAGCACGCCGCTCGTGGTCCAGTTTGTGGTTCCGATGGAACCGGACAGCGTCGTAAAATCCCTGAGAATCGAGCCGCCGATCTCGGGAGAGGTCTACTGGAGCAAGGAGAACACCTTGCTCATGTTCGCCCCCGATCAGCCTCTACCCAACGAGGTGTCCTACACAGCCCATTTCGACCGGCCGCTGCGAGACGCTGCCGGCAACGAGTTCCCGCCGACGAAATCACTGCAGTTCACCACGCCACCGGCCATCCTGTCCGTCAGCCCGGTGGGCGAAAGCCTCTACGCCGGCGCCATGGTCGAGGTCCTCTTCGATCGGCTCATGGACACTCGGGCAACGGAGAGCGCGGTCCAAATCGAGCCAGAAATACCGGGAGGCTTTGCCTGGCAAGGCGCCCGGCTCATCTTTGAGCCAGACGCTGCCTGGAAACCGTTGTCGACGTACACCGTCACCGTGACGCCTGACGCGCTCGACCGGGAGGGCAACCCGGTTCTGAAAGAACCATACACCTGGTCGTTCCACGTAGTCGAAGCACCCGAGATAGCGGACGAGGACGCATCGGGTGAGACGGTGTGTGAAGCCTCTTCCAGCATAGGGACAGACATAACCGTGCGTCCGCTGCTCCCGCATCGGCTGGTAGCCGGAGATCGCGTACAGGTGTTCGCCATCGTGCACAACCGGAGCAGTTGCGCGCGGCGCGTTTACGCGTCCCTGACGAGCGACCTCCTGACGGTCGAAGGGCTGACGACCCACGCGCTGATCTTGAACGCCGGCGAGCAGCGGGTGACGAGCTGGATGGCGACGGCAGAAAACGCGGGCGGGGGGACGGTGATCGCCCAGGCTATCTCCGGCATGGATGGCGACGTCGTCCGCTCGCACGTGACCGTCCAGCCACTGGGCAGCAAATCGGAAACGATTGCCCCGGCGGGCAACGTGCTCGTCAAGCGCGAGTACCTCGACGTAGAGACGGGGGAAACCGGCGAGAGCGTGCCGATAGGCCAGGTCGTGCAGGTGCGCCTGCTGATCGAGATGCCTCGCGCTGGCACAGACATCATAGTAGAAGACCACCTGCCCGCCGGTCTGGACGCCCTACAGCCACAGGCAGTTGCTACGGACAAGCGCGATTACGTCTACACAGTGCAGGACGACGCGATACGCTTTGACCTGCCCGAGTTGGCCGCGGGAAGTCACGTACTGACGTATCTGGCTCTGGCAGCGTATGGAGGACAGTACAACGCGCCGCCCGCCGAAGTTTACCCGGCACGCGATGCCAGCCTCTGGGGACGCTCCGCCAGCGACGTGTTAGCTATCGACGCGAGCTCCAAGCAGGGTCTGGCCAAGACACTTGGCGGCGGCAGTGGCGGCGGAGATTATTACGACCCGCGAAGCTCGTGCGTCGGCGGGACCGATAATCCGAACGACGAGCCCTACGACGCCGTGTTCTTCGAGGAGTATGGGGTCAACCCGTTCGTCGACACCGACGAGGATAATCTCTCCACCTTCGCGGTGGACGTGGACACCGGCTCCTACACCATCATGCGCTACTATATCAACGACGGCTATTTGCCGCCAGACGAGTCGGTGCGCGTGGAGGAATACATCAACTATTTCGACCAGGAGTACGCGCCTCCAGCCGAAGGTGAAGGGGCTTTTGCCATCCATCTGGAAGGAGCGCCCTCTTTCTTCGGCGGCGAGCAACACCATCTGGTGCGTATAGGATTGCAGGGATATCTGCCCTCACCAGAAAACCGCCCCGACGTCGTGCTGACGTTTGTGATCGACGTCTCCGGATCGATGGACAGGCAGGACCGACTGGAGCTGGTCAAGGACGCACTGGCGTTGTTGGTAGAGGAACTGCGTCCCACCGACCGGATCGGGATCGCCGTCTACGGCTCGAACGGTCGCAAGCTGCTGGAACACATGCCCGTATCTGAGGCAGACGTCATCCTGGCAGCGATCGAGAGCCTTCACCCGGAGGGATCGACCAACGCCGAAGAGGGATTACGGATCGGCTACCAGATGGCGGCAGAAGCTTTCGACCCCGAAGCGATCAACCGGGTCATCCTCTGCTCCGACGGCGTGGCCAACGTCGGCAAGACCGGGGCCGAGTCGATCTGGGATGAGATCAGTAAGTACGCCGAGCAGGGGATCTACCTGACGACGGTGGGCTTTGGCATGGGGAACTATAACGACGTGCTCATGGAACAGCTGGCCGACCATGGCAATGGATTCTACGCCTACGTCGACACATTGACCGAGGCCAAACGACTCTTTGTATACGAGCTGCCCTCCACGCTTCAGGTCATCGCGCGGGATGCACGCATTCAGGTCGAGTTCAACCCCGCGGTGGTAAGAAGCTACCGGTTGATCGGATACGAAAACCGCGACATCGCCGACGAGGACTTTCGCGATGACGACGTGGATGCAGGCGAGATCGGCGTGGGCCACAGCGTCACCGCGCTCTACGAGATCAAGCTCTGGGAGGAGGCATCGTCGACCGACCCGGCAATCACCGCCTATGTGCGGTACGAGAACCCGGACACCGGCGAGACATTCGAGCAAAACCGCTCTATCAGCTGGGGAGAATTTGCCGGCGCGTTCGAGGAAGCCTCTCCCCGCTTCCAGCTAGCCGCCATCGTGGCAGAGTACGCCGAGGTGCTGCGCCATAGTTACTGGGCCAAGGACTCGAGCCTGGAGGACGTCCTGGTACAGGCGCAGCGCGTGGCGGCGTACTTTCCAGAGGATGAGGACGTGATCGAGTTCCTGCAACTGGTCGAAAAAGCTGTCTTGCTCAGCGACAAGGACGAGTGAGAGACCTCAAAGCTCAAGAGGCAGGGGGCCAGCAACGTACATCCGAGATGGCTGGCCCCCCGCCCACTATCGACGGGCGTGTAGCGTCCGCTCTACCCTCTACCGCTAAGCAGTTGGGCGGTTTATGGCCCTTCTCCACAGGCTGTCGAGCACGTCGGCCAGCTTGCCCTCGTCGACAATGTTCTCCAGATTCCCCTCATTCCCCAAGACGACGAACGGCACGCGAACCCCTTTCACCGCCAGAAGACCAGATTCCTTTCCGCCGCTGAGTGCACCCCAATCGTCGTCGCGGTACAGCCGCTCCAGCTTCTCATCGGGCAGGCCGTGCTCCAGGATGGTGTCGGGCCGGTCGGGGTTAAAGCGGCGGCGGTTCTTGCGCAGCGACTCCTCGAACGAGACGCTCACATAGACCACGCCGGCCCGCCGCAGCAAGCCGTCGGATAGGTGTGGGAGCGCCTCAGCATACCCACCGTGCTCGCTGCCCCGCGAGAACTCGATCAACGTCGTCACGCGGTCGTGATAGGCCGGGTCGTCGCGCAGCCGCTTGTGATATTCCAGGTCCAGCCGCTCAATCAGCAAATGCCAGAGATAGGGGTACTTGAAGTAGCCCTCGGCTTCGGTATGAAGACGGGGCTGCCCAAAGCGCTCGGTCAGGATGTGATCCTCCTCGAACCAGGCCCACAACATCGGAAAGTCGTCGAGGACGTCTAGCTCGGCGACGTGGAACTTTTGGCGACGCTCTTCCAACGGCGCGCGCGTCAAAAAGTCGATGATCTCGCTCTTGCCAGAGGCCGGCCGGCCGACCAAGAGCAAGACATCAAACGCACCCTCAGCCATCATCTTCCTCCTCGAGTTTGGCATAGAAGCAGAGCATCACGCCGCCGTAGGTGCGCTGATCGAAGAGCGCCAGGTGTTGAAGCGCCAGAGGTTCATACTCCGTGGGATGAATCTGCGCGATGGCCCAACCATCTTCGGCCAGCCAATCGGGCGCAGCGTCCAGCGCCCGCAGCGTCTGCACCCACAGGCCATAGTACTGGGGCGGTGCGATGTAGACGTAATCGAACGGCTCCGCCTCCCGACCCAAGTAGACAAACACATCCGCCCGCACAACCTGCGCGCCATCCTCGAGCTTTGTGCGCGCCAGGTTATCGTGGATCGTGCGCAGTGCCAGCCCGGCCTGCTCCACGAGCACGACCTCTCCCGCGCCTCGGCTCAACGCCTCGAGGCCCACCTGCCCAGTCCCGGCAAAGAGGTCGAGAAAGCGACAACCGATCACGTCGGCGCCAAGGATGCTAAAGAGCGCCGACTTGGCCCGGTCGGTAATGGGCCGCGTCCCTTTGCCCGGCACCGATTTCAGCTTGCGTCCCTTTGCCCTACCCGCGATAACGCGCACGCTTGACCTCCTGCATACGCCGACTATACCTCAGCTTGCCCGGATTGACAAACCGGTGACGGGCCAGAAATGACCGCCTTCGGTCCCTTTCGTAACAAGACTGTAACCAATCGTAAACCCAGTCCGAAACCGGCTTATAGTATAATGCGGGTAACTACTCAGCCCTGCTTCGCAGTTGCCTTTC
>JAFGED010000438.1 GCA_016931785.1 Anaerolineae bacterium | reverse complement strand
TCGCCTCGTAGATTGCCTTGGCCTCGGCCGTCATTTTCCCATCCTCGTACTCGGCCAGATAATCGATCAAGTCTCCATAATTCTCACAGAATTCTAGATGTAGAACTACGGCAGGCCCGTCTGCCGACCCTTCAGGTGTTGAAGATGCTGCTCCACCTACGGGGTGGTTCGTACTTGTAGAAGAACCAACAGGCTTCAAAAGTCGCATGTTGCCATCTTGCGTATGTCGGTATATTATGGTATACTGATATACAAGTCGACGAGAGGTGACGATGCGATGAAAGCAATTTCGCTCCGTCTGGAGCAATCCCAATATGAGCGGCTGCGCTGGTTGTCGTTCGTAGACAAGAAGCCTGTGTCGGAGATTATCCGAGAGGCGATAGACGCACGCCTGCAGCAGCAGCCCATCAAGCCGGGACAGGAGTGGTTTTGGACCGAGCAGTGGCAGGCAGCCGAGCGCGAGGTTGAGGCCGACCTGGAAGCCGGGCGCTTCGAGACTTTTGACACGATGGAAGAGTTCCTGGCGAGCCTGGAGTAGCCTCGGTGAAACATCGCAGAACACCACGCTTCGTCGAGGCCTTCCAGGCGCTACCTGCCGAAGTCAAAGCCCAGGCACGCAAAGCATTTCTGCTGTTTCAGGAGGATATGTCCCACCCTGGCCTGTCCATAGAGCGCATCGAAGGTTATCCCGGCGTTTGGTCAGGGCGCATCAGCAGAAAGTATCGGTGGACGTTTCACTTTGAGCAAGATCCTGAGACGGGCGAGCGCATTTGTGTGCATCGCGTGATCAGCGCACATGAGGATGTATACCGCAAGCCCTGAGGAAGAATCCGGGCGTTCTATGCCGGTGCGTGGTCAAACCAGCCCTCGGCGCTAGCCGCGCTCAAGCCTGACCGCTTCCTGCTCCAGTTTGATGCCCTTCAGGAGCATATGATCGATCAGGGGCGCTACGTCGCTCAAGTAGGGGTGGCGTTTCAGGCGCGCCAGCCTGCGTTCGTCGGCGGCAGACAGGGGATGAGCCCAGCGGGCGTGAGTGTCCAGCGTGCTACAATCCATCTGATAGGGCGCAAAGCGGGATGAAACCTGCCCACGCAACTGGGCCAGGATGCTGAGGCCGCCACAGTCAATGTCGGCCCAGAGTAGCAAGGGGACATTCGCCGGCAACTCGGCGACCAGGCGGCGCAGCAGGTAGCGGCCGGCGGGCGATGGGTTACCCCACAGGCATAGGGCGGCTAGCCCCACCCCTTCACGGCGTATCAGCTCGTAGAACGAGGTCAGGTTCTCCACACACACCACGCGAGCCGCGTCCACCCGCACCCGCTTCACGCACGCGGCCAGCGCTGAGGGAATCCCCACCGATGGGGAAAACTCGGCAAGCGACGTCACCTGGCCGCGCTCATCCACCAACTGCCAGGGGCCGTAGAGGTACAGGTGCCCGGGGTTGGCTACCAGCCCCAGTTCACGCAGCGTCTCCTGGTCCGACAGCGCACGCCATTCAGGGTTATGGCGGCGGGCCAGTCGCGCGACCGTCCCCTGGAGCGCGTCAAAACGCTTGCTGTCGTTGAACACCCGCACGCTAAAGACGCGATAGGGAATCTCCTCCTCCGCCTCGTCGGGGAGCGCCAGGAGCGCCGCCAGCAGGTCGCAATTCCAGCCATCGTCGTCCGGATCAAAAGGCGCAGGAGATTTGCCCGCTTTGAGCTGGTCGAGGCAGCGATCCACGGCTCGCCTGTACCAGCCGTCGAGGCCGGCACGCTCGGTCAACAGCAGGGCGCGCAACCGCTCGCACCGCCGAGCCAGTGGCTCGCGTCCGACCAGGGCGTAGAGCCGCTCGACGCGCTCCGGTTCCAGCGTCACCGCATCGAGCAGGTGGCCCTTCTGCCCCGGCTGCCAGGCCAGGTGGACAAGAGCATGTCCTTCCAATATCTCCAACTGTTCATTGGCCGTCAGCCGAGGGGTTGGATCGACCTGGCTGAAGTAGCCGGGCAGCGTGCCGGCGACGTCGTCCAGGTTGACGCGGACGGCCTGCCGGGGCGCGCCGCCGCGCCGCTCGTACACATCGAGGAGCAACTGGAGGAGAGCGGCCACATCTGGGGTAGGGGTGAAAAGAAGAGACACTACGCCACCGCTTCCAACTCCTGCATCATGCGCGCCTTGTCGATCTCAATGACAAAGGCGCGATTGTCCTTGCGGACGACGGTACGCACCGAGTCAACGTGGGGCAGCAAGCCGGCAGCCTTATCGGGCGGCGTGGCCAGCAGGACCTGGAGCTTGCTATCCACCATGAACTGCAGGGCGCTGGCCGTGCGGGCCGTGTCCATCTTGCCAAAGGCCTCGTCGAACAGCGCCAGGCGGATGGTATCGGAAGGGCGCGGCTGGTTGAGGCGATAGGCCTGGGCGAAGGAGGCGGCCATGGCGACGTAGAAGGGCGTCGTCGTCTCGCCGCCCGATTTTTTGGCCTTGATCTGGCTCAGTAGCGCCCGATCGCCATTGGGGTAGTGGATGCGGATATCGTAGCACAGGTAGTTGCGATAGTCCTGCAGCTCGCGCAGCTCGGGCGCCAATTCCTCGCCAGGGCCGGCGGTGAGCCGCTCGAAGAGCAAATCCCATCCCTGCTGGTGGCGCTGGCGAAAATCGGACTCGAACAGCGATTCGCCCAGGATGTTCTGGCTGTCCATAATCATGTCATAGACCTGGCGCAGCGTGGGCTCGGGCCGGGCGATGAACTCGAACCGTTCGCCGCCGAACCGCAGCCCGGCCAGGGTGGTGTTGAGGTAGGCCAACTGCTGGCGGGCGTCCTCGATCTGCTCGCGCAACCGGTGGACAAAGTTCTCGACCAGCTCCTGCTCGGCCAGGGCGCGCTGCTCGGCGATGCGCGCCTCGTATTCGGGCAACTCTGACTCGACATAGCGGTCACGCTCGGCCAGGTAGCGGGCGGCGTCTTCGTCGGCGTCGGTGCCGAACTGGTAGGTGAGGCTGTAGCCGTGCTTCGCCTCGCGCAGGCTGGTGTGGCTGCGCTCTTCGGCCGTCTGATAGTCGCCCTCGTAGCGCGTGGCATTGTCCAGCACCGTCTCCAAGGGCTGGCGCTCGCGGCGGCGCTCGTACTCCTTGCCGATTTCCTCGCGCAGCGTTTCGGCGCTCTCCTTGAGCAGGAATTGCTCGATGTCCTGGACGACTTGGGCGGCTTCGCGCTCCAGGGTGGGGACGGTCTCCCCCGACAGGGTTTCGATGCGCGATTCGAGCCTGCCGGCGTCCCGTTCGATCTGATCGGCCTCGCTTTGCAGAGCGTCGGCCTCCGCCTGCCGGCGCTCGACCTCGGCCTGCAGCGTCTCGACGGTCTGCGTGTCGAGCGAGGCCAGTTCCCCGCGCAGACTGTCCAACCCAGCGACAAGAGTGGGGATGGCATCCAGGCCAGGCAGGTCACGCTCCAACTCGATCAAGACGCGCACCTTGTCCTGGGTGAGCGCCAGCCGCTCGCGCAGGGCCGCGTCGCGGGCCTGCAGCGTCACAAGCTCGCTGCGGATGCCGTCCAGCCGCTCTTCACGCTGCTCGATCTGGCGGGGGACGGCCCGCTCGCCGATGAACCAGCGACGGTACGTGTGGGGGTCAAGGTGACGGCTGGTATAGTTGCGGCGCGCGAAGCAGTCGCGGGTGACGGCGGTGCGGTGATCGCGCATCTCCTCCAATGTGTCGCACTTGACGGTGCCACCCAGGAGCATGTCCACCAAAGCGCGAGCGGCGGGATGGTCGGTCTCTACCTCGCTCGCCAGATTCCCCCCCGCTTGCGGGGGGGACTGAGGGGGGGCCTCTCTCAGGATGCGCTCCGCATCGGGCAGGCCGACGCCATGCAGGTCGTCCTTGAGGCGGCGCTGTCGGTAGAGGCGCATCGCCGCGTCATAGTGCTCCGGCGGCACCAGCAGGTCGAAGCGGCTGTGGCCCAGGATGCCCTCGACCGCGTCCTGCCAGGATTCGTCGGGGATGCGGAGGACGGTGCAGAGGTAGGTCACCTCGTCGGCTTCCAGGCCCAGTTCGGCCCGCAGCAGACGGCGCAGGCGAGCAGCGGCAGGGGCAGCGGCCTCGGTGCTGGCATCCTGGTCGCCGGTGCGCAGTTGGATGATCTCGCGCTCGATTTGCTCCGCTTCCTGGCGCAACTGGTCGCTTTGGTTCTTGAGCATGGCGTGCTGTTCGGCATAGTGGCGGCCCAGTGTTTCGAGGTCGCTTTGTAGATCGTGTGTTGCGTGCCTGCCCTGAGCATAGTCGAAGGGTTGCGTGGTGCGTGTTTCGTGTTCTTCGATGAAGGTCTGTAGGCATGGCGGGATTTCGAGACTGTCTTCGACTAACAAGTCTCGGAGGCGCTTGGCGTCTTTCACTTCGCGGGCCAGGGTCTCGCGCGCTTGAGCCTCGCGCTGGCGCAGGTCGGCCAACTCGACCTCGGCGCGTGCGATCTCCTCGCGGAGAGATTCTTGGCGGATGGCGGTCGTGTCGGTGCGCAGGGCGACCTGGGCATCAACCAGGGCCTGGCGGGCATGGGCCAGCCGCTCGGCCAGATCGTCGCGCTGGAGCCCGAGACGGCTGAGGTCGAGCTGCGCCTGGTCGAGCTCGAGCCGATGCCGCTTGAGCCTGGCCAGGTGAGTATCGGCCAGCGCGCGGCGGCGGATGACGCCGTTGGTGATGCGTCGCCGCCGGTTTGCCTGCCGCTCCTGGTCCAGTTCCTCGATGCGGGTCAACTCGGCGATGCGCTGGCGAACGTCGGCGGCCAGACCCTCGAAGTGGCGCATCGTCTCGAGCTGATCCCGCAGCGTCTTGACGTCCACCAAGTCCTCGTCCAGCAGGTAGTCGCGGACAAAGTCGCGGATGTTGGTCAGCGGGCTGAAGGCCACGCCCTTGGTGATCTTGGCGGGAAAGGTCTCCTTCAGTTGGCCCAACCGGTTGAGCAGGTGGAAGCGATAGTCCTCCAGACGGGTGAACACGCGGGCGTGCGCGGCAGAGGGTAGAGCAAAGTTCTCCAGATGACGGTGAAAGGCGCGGCTGTCGAGGACCTGCCCCTCGCCGCGGAAGAACCAGGCGTCGTCGAGTTCCGCGCCGTTGACGATAAAGTAGACGATGTTGGGCGCGCGCCCGTCCTCGTACGCATCGGCGACGGCCCCGTGGACAAAGGCGCTGCCATCAGGGTTGCGGAACTCGAGGGCGACGACGGCGGTGGCGTCGCCGCGCAGGAAGCGCTGGCCCTCGGTGCCCAGTTCCCCCCGCACGTAGCCGGCGAGCGTGCGCCGGCTGCCGCTCATCGCCGCCTGGTTGTACTTCACGTCCCGCTGCCCGCCAACCAGGGCGAATTGGATGGCGTCGAGGATGGTGGACTTGCCCACGCCGTTGACGCCGATAAAGTAGGTGGTGCCGTGGCAGGTGATGGTAGTGTTCTCGAAGAGGTGCCAGTTGATGAGGCGAATGCGGGTGAGTTGTTTCATTCTTCGCACTCCTTTTCTTCTCGAGCCCGATATTTGCGCAGCCACGCCTCCATCTCCTCCGCCGTCTGCACCGGCAGGATCATCTTGACCGAGCCGCGCAGGCGCAGGCGGAGCTCGCTGTCGCGCACGTCGAGGGAGCGACCATCCACCGGCTCGATCAGGCCCAGGCTTTTCATGCGGCGCAGGATTTCCTCGTAGCGCACGATGCCCAACGCGCGCTCCTCGCCGGTGATGGTACGGTACTCCTCGCGGATCTCGCCGATGGTGACGACCGGATCCTTCGCCAGGCTGAGCTGTTCGGCGTGCTCCTCGTAGAGCCTGCGCAGGACGACGATCATCAGCGATTCGTCGAGCCTGTACCGCCGGCGGCAGGCGCCAAAGTCCGAGATGACCTGGAAGATGCGGTGGTAGTCGTCGTGCAGCAGTGTAAAGCCCGTCGTCGAAAACAGCGCGTCGAACACGTCCCGATGACGATGGACGAGGTAATAGTCCTCCTTGTCCGTCTCGTCATCCTGGTAAAGAAATGTCTTGCCCAGCAGCCGATTCGTCACGCGCGGCACCTCGCGGCGCGTCTTCTCCGGCAGATCGGTGGATTCGAGAATTGTGTTGGCGCTAAATGACATCGCTTGCCTCCTCACGGATCACATATCCCGCTTCACGAGTTGAAACGGCCTCACCCGCACCATCCCCAATGTCACCGGCTCTCCCGCCAGCGGCTCGACGTTGTAGTTGACCTCAGGGTGGTTGCCGTAGGCGATGGTGTAGATGAGCCACGGCAGATCCTCTTCTTGATCGAAAGCGTCGGGCGGCAGGTCGCTGACATGCAGCACCTTGTGCCCGTTGAAGAACTGGCCGACGAAGCGCTGAATCTTGGCCGGCGTGATGGCCAGCCCCAACTGCTCCAGCGTGACGGCGCGCAGGGTGTGCATGTCCGCCGGGTCGAGAATCGAGGCGAGAACCGGGCTCGGTGCGAAGGGCGCGCGATGCCGGGGCGGGGTGTACAGACTGCCCGCGTCGGGCTGGCGGACCGGGGCCGCCTGGAAGGTCGGCATTTCCTCGGGTGGCATTTCCTCTCCCCCGGCCTGCAAGTCGGCCAGCCCGCGGGCCAACAGGATCAGCCGGTCCTTGAAACCGCCGTCGGCGCCGACCAGTTGGTAGCGAATCTGGCGCAGGGAGGTGCGCAGGTACTGCGCGTGGCGGCGGTCAATTTCGCCCAGCAGCGGGTCGAGGCTTTCCAGTTGGTTGATGATAAAGCGCAGATAGTGGTTGATCTCGCTCTCGGCCTGGGCGGGCGAGAGGCGACCCTGGGTAACCAGCTCGTCGGCGGCGTGATCGAGCCAGTCGCCGTCGAGCTGCCACTCCTGCAGGCGGGCCACGACGTCGCGCCGGTAGCGGGAGACGTGGTCCGAGGTTTTGAGGGCATGGTAGGCCGGGCCCAGCGCGTGAGCATAGTCGTCATATTGCAAGCGCAGCAGCTCGGCCACGGGACGCTCGCGGGTGACGCGGTCGGTGTAGCGGCGGATGTTCTGGTTCAGCTCATTGAGCCCGCGCACGACCTGGCGCACGTTCTCGTAGGCCTGGGTGAGCGCCAGCGCCGGGGAAAAGCCGTCGCTCTCGTTGGTCAGCAGTTGGTGAGCGGTATACAACTGGCCGGTATACTCGCGAGGTTTCTGCTCCTGAATCGTGCGGAACGCCTCCAGCAGCGTGAAGGCGTAGTCGGGTAGGATGATGAACTCGGTGTAGTCAACCTGCTGCTCCCGCTCCAGCCAACCCGCCTCGATCAGGCGGCGCAGGATCCAACTGGCGTACTCCTGTGCGTCGTTGTGGGGAGGAGGCTCATCCTCATCTTCATCCGGCGTTTCCCCCACGACAGATGCCGCAGCACCGGCCACGACGTCGGCGCCCTCGCCGGTCAGGTAGTCCACGATCTCGGCGACGACCATCTCGCGGGTCAAGCCGAAGCGGTTGAACTCGGCCAGCGCGTAGATGCGCAACAGGATGGCCATGTAGTGAGCCTGGAGAGCGCCCGCCTGGGAGCCGAGGAGATTGAACAGGCCGGGCGGCAATACGTCAAAGGGGTTCGTCAGCGGGGCCATAATCCGTGGCTTCTCCCTCCCACACCAGGACGTCGCCGACGCGGCAGCGAAGCGCCTCACACAGGCGCGCCAGTGCCTGCAGGTCTATGTAGCGCGCTGTGCCCGCGTCCAGGCGATAGACCAGGTCCTTGGACACCCTGGCGATCTGGGCCAGGCGCCGGAGGGTCAGCCGCTTGCCGGTGGCGACCTGGCGCTTGCCCGTAAGAACCGTGATGCGCCCTTCAGTCGTTATCTTTCTCATA
>JAFGED010000090.1 GCA_016931785.1 Anaerolineae bacterium | reverse complement strand
CCCTCGTCCACCGGCTCGCGATCCTGCTTCAGAATCTCGAGCACGCGCCCAAAGGAGACCAGCCCGGTAGAGGTCTGCACGATGATGCGGCCCAGGTTGCGCAGCGGCCAGATCACCCAGACGACCAGCCCGGCGTAGGCCAGGTAGGTGCCCACCGTGATCTCGCCGTTGATGGCCATCAGCGCGCCGATGAAAAACCCCGTCAGCATCTGCGCGGCGCACAGGATGTCGGTGCTCGGCCAGAAGAAGGCATGCATCATCACCAGCCCTCGGCCCGCCTTGAACTGCGCCATATTGTTTTCCTCGAACTTGTCCATCTCGAAAACCTGCCGGGCGAACGCTTTGACCACACGCACGCCGGTCAGGTTTTCCTGCAGCGTGGTCGAAAGCTCGGCCTCCCGCTGTTGAAAGTGCTCCCAGGTCTTGGACATCTTTTTGAAGAAAAAGACGGATACGATCGTGATGGGCACCGCCACCACGACCGAGATCAACCCCAGCCGGACGTTCAGGTTCAGCAAGGCCACAAAGTTGACCACGAACAGCAGCACGATGCGTCCCAGGCCGATGGCCTGCTCGGCGTAAAAGCGCCGTACGGCATCCAAGTCCGAGGTGACGCGCTGGATCAGGTCGCCGGTCTTGGCCCCGTCGTGATAGGTGAACGTCAACCGCTGGATGTGATCGTACAGGTAATCGCGCAACCGCCGCGCGATGCCCTCCGCCGTCTGAGAGGCCCACTTGCCGCTCAAGAAGCTAAACGCTCCCTGGAACAACGCCAGCCCCACGAACCCCGCCCCGATCAGCGGCAGGGTGTACGCGAGTCCCTTTTGTGGCAGCACGTCGTCCACAAAGATGCGCAGCAGCAGGTAGTTGCCCGTCTGCAGCAGAGAGGCAAGCCCCACGCCGACGACCGCGCCAACGTAGGCCAGCCGATAGCTCGATAGCATACGCCACAGGCCCACCAGGCGCCTGTCTGAAACGACTCGTTTGAAATCGAATTCGCTACCCGTTGTTTTCATTGCAAAACCTCCGTTTGGTCACTCCAAAGTCGACCACGTTGTATAGAACCATGACCAGACAACGAATCAATGTGACAGGGCAAGTGAGCAAGTATGCAAGTGTGCAAGTTTGCAGGTCTACCCTGTCTTTTCATTGTTAATTGTCCCATTGTTCATTGTCAACTGCTTCATCGCCTCGTACCGCTGCGCCTCCTCCAGCGACTCGGCCAGGGCCAGGTAAGCCACCAACTCGCAAGCGCCGTGAGGCGCGATCGTCAGCTCATCGTCGAACCAGAAGTGGCCGCCGTCCTTACCCCAGTCCGTCAGGCCCAGGATCCCCTTCCCGGAGCCACTGACCATCGCCAGCGCCCGGCCGGTATCGGGATTGACTATCGCGCCCCAGTCGCCCAGGCGCGTCCAGGCCTCGTGCGGCGATCGCTTGCGCTGAAAGTCATCACCGTAGAGCGCGCCGTTCCGGTGATCACCGTCCACCTGCACGAACACGATAAAGCCCGGCGCGACGCCGCGGGGCGCGCTCGACGCGTTGAGCATCCTGAAAACGACCTTGAGCACGTTGCTCCCGCCCACCGTCAGGTAGTCCAACTCGGCCCGCAGCCCTTCGAGCCCCTCGCGGGCCAGATCGCTGGCCAGGCGCACGCCCTGCCAGGGCACCCCGGCGGCGGCGGCGGCCTCGACCGGTGAGGCGGCGTACGTCTCCTCGTGAAGCCAGCCCGGCCACTCCCGGCCCTGTCCTCTCAGCACGAAAATCGGTCGCACGCCGCCGAACCACGGCTTCATCCACGAAAGCCCGCCATCGTCGGGGAAGGACGTCATCAATTGATTGACCTCACTGCCAGTCTCTCGCCAGGCGACGACGCCCGCGTCGAACTCCGGCGCGACCGTCCAGATGCAACGCCCGCTATCGACGTCCCACACGGCCTGGTCCGCCTCGCGCCGCTCTTTGACGGTCACCTGCGCGTTCCCATCTCCCAGCCGCAGCACGGTGAAGGGACGAGCCTCTTCGAACAACTCCCCCTCAAGGCGCAGCCGCCCGCCGAACGCACCGGCGCGACCGCCGGCTGCCGTCAGGCGCAACGCTTCCGTCAGCGGTTTTTCGCTCGTCACGCCCTCCACAGTCAGCTCGGCGCGGTCCGCCGTCCAGCCCGCCGGAGGCTCGATGACGAGGCGACCATTTAGTTCGCGCTCGCGGATGTTGCCGACACTGAGCTGGGCCTCGACCTCGCCGCTCAGCGCCACCAGCGGCTCGGGCAGCAGGCCGAACGCGTGCGCGTCATCCGATCCAGGCCGGGACGCGAACGTGCCGTCTGCCTGAGATGCTCCACTCACGCGCTGCCAGACCCGGCGCACATCGCGCCAGTCGCCCGGCCCCACGTACAGGTAGAGCGGCCCGACCTCGACGGCGCTCTGGGGCTCCAGCGCGCGCTCGGTGTGAAAGAGCGTCAGGTTGCCCCACCACATCTCGTGCTTCACTACGTCCCCGCTCCAGACGGCGCCGACGGCTTGCCCATCACGGCTAAAAGCCAGCCACCGCTCGGCCAGTTTCTCCGGCTTTTGCGGCATGTCGCCGTGCACCATCGGAAAATCGGACCCACGCGTGATGACCAGCCGCTCCTGACGCGGCATAGCGACCAGACCGGCTTCCCGGTCCTGATCGGGAAAGTTCACGCCCGGCCTGACCTGGAGCGCAGGCGACGCACCGCCGTTGTTCACCACCCGGTAGCGCACCTGCATCAGGGGCGATGCCGTGACGGTGACCTCTCGAGCGACGGATACACCAGGGAAGCGGCCCGACTTGGCCGTCAAGATGACTTTGGCCCACCCCTGGCCGCGTTCCAGCGCCAGGTCGTACGTCCTTTCGCCCAGGTCACGCGGTGTGAACGGCGGGCCGATCTCCTCCCTGACAGTCATCTCCCCGCGCCTGAACGCCTTGTTGCGCACCAGGCACTTGCCGCCATCGGCCTGACACACGAGCCGGAAAAAGTCGTTCTCGACGACGATCATTTCCTCATCCTCGTTCCAGTCGGCAGCGACGCCACCCACCGGCGCCGCCAGAAGCGACAACCGCTTGGGCTCGGCAGTGATCTGCCGCCCGTCATCCTCAAAGGTCGCCGTCACGCGCAGCGGCACAGCTCCCGCCCGATCGCACGTGACTTCCAGCGGCAGGCCTGCGTGCCGCCCGGCCTCGATCTCAAAGTCGTGCCGCAGCCAGTCGGTCTTGAGCGCGTCCTGTGGCTCGATGCTCACGCTCCCCTTCAGTGACCGCCCGGCGCGATTGCGCAGGGTCAGGTGAACCATCTTGGTCTCGCCCGGCAGGAGCGAGGGAAACTCGGGCTCGATGCCGATATCGACCGCCGGACGGTAGTGCAGGCCGGTGCCCAGTTCCACGACGCTGTCGCCGACGACCACGGTGGTCTTGATCTTGGGCGCGGTCTTGTCCCGGTTGTGCTTGTCGAGCTTGAGCTTTGGCGCGTCGGCAGCGCAGACGAACGTCGCCTCGGCGGTCTGCGTCTCTCCCGCCGCCAGCGCGAAGGAGGTCTGATAATTCAAGCCGATCCCCGTCTCGCCATCGGCCAGCACGGAGACGTTCACCGGCTCGTCCCGCTTGTTGGTCACCCGCCAGCGCACCGGGTAGGCGATGCCCTGCGCGGGCTCGCTCTCGTCCACGATGGCATAGGCGGCAAAGTCTGCGGTATCGACGCCCGTGATCGCCTGGGCGTACCGGTCGACTACCGCCTCGATGGCCTCGCCGTCCTCCTCCCAGCGGAACACGAACACCTTCATGTCGCCGGTCGCCGGGTGGCGCTGCTCGTCCGCGACCTGCTTCAGCTCGCGCCGGAAGGTCGCGTACCAGTCGTGCCGCCGGAAAAAGTCCTGCCCAAAGCCCAGCCGGCGAACGGCGGGGATATAGTTCTCCATAAAGACGTCCAGATCTGGCACCCAGTGGAAGCCCACCTTTTTGTACAGCGGCACCGATTTGAGATTGGCCGGCCACGTGCCGATGGTCACCCGGCGATAGCCGTGCTCGCTGGCCCAGTCGATCATCTGGGCCAGTATGCGGCGGGCCAGGCTGCGCTTCTGGTGGGCCGGATGGACGTTGAGCAGGGCCACGTAGCAGCTATCCTTGCGGCCCGGCGTCTCCCACAGTGAGCCGTAGCCGACGATGCTGTCGCCGGCCGAGTTCTCGACGACGAGGCGCATCAGGCAGACCTCCTCGTCCATCCAATCCCGCACCTGCTCCTCCGTCATCGGCACGCCGCCGGTAAAGGTGCCCGGCCACTGGTCGTCGCTCTCGTTCCACATCACGGCCAGGGGCGCGTTATCCGCAGAAGTATAAGGTCGAATAGTATAGCTAGACACGATGATTCTCCTTTTCCATTTCGTTGAATAATGTTTGCAACTCTCCAAAATTCTCCAGAACGACCACCCGTTCGGGGTCTGCGATCTCTTGATGCTCGAACGACCAGGTGTTCGAGTGCGGGATGTGCACCGCGCCGATCCCAACCTCCAGTGCGGGGTTGATATCGGATCGTGGGCTGTTGCCCACCATCCACGTCATCTCCGGTTGCAGGCCATAGTCGGCCATCAACCCCCGCAGCGCCTCCACGTCTTTTTCCTGCACGACGTGCACCCCTTCAAAGTGATGGGCCAGGCCCGACCGCTCCAGCTTGCCCACCTGCACCTCCCGATCCCCTTTGGTCAGCAGGAGCAGGCGGAAACGCTCGCCGAGCCACGGCAGCGTCTCCGTGACGCCATCGAGGAACTCGATCGGCGGCTCCAGCACCAACTGCCCCATCTCCCATACGGTGCTGGATACATCCTCCCTGGTGGGCCGACCATACCGCTCGCACAGCCGCTCGTAGGTCAGCACCAAGTTACGCGAAAACTCGTGCGGGCCGTATCCCACCAGCGGCACGCGCTCGTGCTCGACCTCGTCGACGGTGCGCTCCGCCTCTTCGCGGTCAAAGCCCAGGGAGCCCATCAGCGCGCCAAAGTCGGCGATGCACCGCTCGTAATAGATCTCGGTCTCCCACAGCGTGTCGTCGGCGTCGATAATCAGTGTTGGTTTCATTGAGATTGCTCCTCCTCGCTCGGTACGACCTGAAACATCCCTGTCAAAATCGGATGCTGCCCAAAGCCAAACCTTTCGTAGAACGATAGGGTGCCCTCGGCAGCAAACACACCAAGGAACGCTTTCTCCGGCGCCTCACGTTTAACCATGTCGGTCAGTCGCCCCACAATCTGGCTTCCTACCCCCTTGCCCTGATGTGCCGGTAATACGGCGACATCCTGCACGTAGTAGAATATCGCGCCATCCCCGACGACTCGCCCCATCCCAATCGTCTGACCATCGCAGATGGCGACGACGCCGTACAGCGAGTTTGGCAGCGCTTTCGAAGCAGCGTTCAAGTTCATCACCGCCTCCCATCCAACCGCCGCGCACAGGAAGCGATACTCCTCGATGGTCGGAACCCGTTCTACAATCTCATATTGTCCTGACATATACACCCCTTATAGTCCAAAATACTGCGCAACGATCTCGGCGTTCTGCTCGATCGTGCGCTGCCCATCGACCGTCACTATCTCCAGGCCGAGCGCCTGCGCCTGCCCGGCAACCCGCCTGGCGAACCCCACGTCCCGATCCATCCAGTTTGCGAACGCCTGCGTGGGATTCTGGCAGTGGGCCAGGATGTCGTTGACGAACGGGCGCTTTTCGGGCGTATAGTGCTTGCGCTGGAACGACTCGGTCGGGAGGACCCACACCGCTCGACTTCGATCCGGCAAGAGGCCGGATACGAGTTCAGGCAGCAAGGCCGCTCCCTCTGCGATGACGGGCGTCGACCGAGGCAGTGCCAGCAGATCATCGACGATCATGCCAAACTGCTCGAGGTAGCACGCAAACTCGTCCGCGATCTGCACCGCCACCGGACGCATCCAGATTTCGTCCCAAGCCATATGTGTCAGCCTGTGGAACGTCGGGTGCGCGACCGGGTCGACGCGCTTGGCGTGCTCCCAGAACGCATCGTCGCACCTGTAAACACGCAAACCGTACTTTTCGGCCAGCATCTCGGCGATGGAGCTCTTGCCCGAACAGGGCGAGCCCCCCATCCAGAGAACGTGCGCCAACCCGTCTGCAGCTCTCACCTAAACCTCCGATCTCCGCACACTCCAACCCTACCAGGATGCAGCTCGCCAAGGCAACACTACGCAACGTAGGGACGGAGCGTGTATTCCATCAAGTCCTCGTTCCAACGGAAGCCTGCTCTTTCGTAAAAGCGAACGCTCGCATCGCTGGGTCCCACGAGCAGACACTCCAAATCCTGCGCCTCCGCCCACGCGATCACGCGAGCCATCAACTCCGACCCGATTCCCCGGCCGCGATACGCCGGCCTGGTATACACGTTGGTCACATAGCCAAACCCATCGTCGAGCCGGTTGGGCTTGGGCACCTTGGCGATCCGCTGCACAAAGATGTGGGAGACGATCGTGTCATCACACACAGCCACCCAATAGACCCACCGCTGGCTCGCCAGCCCCTGTCGCAAGAACGCGGTGCAGGTTTCCAAGAACGTCTGCCGGTCGTGTACCGGCGTACCCGGGGATTCCTCAAGACGAAAATCCCATCGCATTTGAGCGAGCGCGTCCAAGTCAGACTCGGTGGCAATTCGAAAATCCATCGCTCTCCTTCTCCCAACAAAACGAGGCCGCGGGCTCTATGCCCACGGCCTCGTACAGACTGGAAGGAAACAAAAAAGGCCGTGGGCTGCGCAATGCACCCACGACCTCTGGCTTTTCCGTTACGTCATCTCAACGGAAGGCAGGCGCACTGCGACAGGGCAAAAAAGGCACGCCGTTAGACACCTTCAGGCGGACCACTGCCGATTCATTGCTGAAAAACACAGTGCGCATGTCTTGCCTCCTTTTATAAGATGCGGCAGATTATACCCCAGTCTGACAAGTTGTCAAGTCGGAGGGAACGCCTATAATGAGCGCACCGAGAAAACCGGAGGGAGTCAACGCAGCCATGGTCACCGGCGAAGATATCCGCAAAGCCATCCAGAACCTGAGCCTCTCCAACAAGCCGGTGTGTATCCACGCCTCCCTGCGCTCGTTCGGATGGGTCGAAGGCGGGCCGCTGGCGGTGATCGATGGATTCCTGGCTCAAGGGTGCACCGTCGTCGTTCCCACATTCTCGTACGACCTGGCCGTACCACCCCCCGCCGACATGCGACCGCCACAAAACGGGTACGACTATGATGCCATCGAGGAACCAACGCCAGGAAGCAGACGCATCTACACACCCAAGAGCACCGCTTTCTCCAGGGAGTATATGGGGGTTATTCCTGCTGCCGTTCTCGCGATGCCGAGACACGTACGCGGGAACCATCCGCTCAACTCGTTCGCCGCCGTGGGGCCGCTGGCGCACAGGGTGATCTCCAGCCAGGAGCCGGTGAACGTCTACGGGCCGCTGAAGGTGCTGGCAGAGACCGACGGATCGGTCGTGATGATGGGCGTGGGATTGAACCGGATGACACTGCTGCACCTGGCAGAGCACATGGCGGGCCGAAACCTCTTTCGGCGCTGGGCTAACGGACCTGACGGGCAACCCATGCAGGTCGAGGTCGGCAGTTGCTCGGAGGGCTTTGTGAACTTGCAGCCGATTCTATCTCGGGTTATGACCGAGGTAAAAGTCGGAGAAAGCGTTTGGCGAGTCTACCCGGCGAAAGAGACGCTGGCGGTCTCTGAAAGAGAAATTCGAGCAAATCCCAGCCTGACCTGCTGCGGTGACGCAAACTGCCTGCGCTGCCGGGACGCCGTGTTGGGCGGTCCCATCCTCGATAACTGCAGCTAGATACGTCTATGCCCATCCATCTCGACCGAGTGCTGTCCCACTACGACATCGGAGAGCTGTGCGGGGCCCACCCGGTCGAGAAGGGGTTCGTCAACGAGAACTGGCGGATCGAGACCTCCCTGGGCGCTTACTTCTTGAAGCGCTACCATCCAAGCTTGTGCCACCCCGAGATCGTCCGCGCACAGCACGCCCGCATCGCCCACCTGAAGGGAGCAGGGTTTCCCGCCCCTATCATTATGCCCACCACCGACGGCGATACGCTCCTGGCATTGGATGGTGAGCTTTGCGAGATTCAAACATACATCGAAGGCGCGTCCTACGACCATGAGCAACCCGCACATTTCAATGAGGCAGCCCGGACGCTGGGACGCTATCACACGTGCGTAGAGGGTTTTGCTCCTCCGGCGCTGCAAAACCTGGGCGAGCTCTACAGCCCGGCAGTCCTGCACGCGAACCTGGCCGCCCTCACCGACGCCTGGGAGATCGAGCGCGATCCCGACTTGGCCCAAACCGCACGCCAGCTGGCGGCTCAGGCCGACGACCTGGCAACCCGCTTTGCCGCGCACGGCGCGCTGCCTCGCCTGGTCATCCACGGGGACTATTACGCCGACAACTTGATCTTTGAGCATGGGCGCGACAGCGCCCACCGTATCGTGGGCGTGGTCGATTACGACAAGGCGCGCTGGCAGCCGCGCGTCGTCGAGCTGGCCGAGGCGCTGATCTATTTCGCCTCGCCGCGACCGGGCCGTCTGAAACACCTGGTCTACCCTGGCACCCTCGAATGGGAACCGTTCAAGCGCTTTCTGCACACCTATGCCAGCGTCGTGCCACTAGCCGAAAACGAAATCCGCGCCCTGCCGGATTATGTTCGCTGCATCTGGCTGCAGATGTCGCTGCAACGGCTGTGGGAAAAAGGCCCGTGTCCGCTCGAGGCACCGGAGGCGCTGCAAGAGGCGCTGACACTTGGCGATTGGGCAAAGGCCGGCAGACAGCAAATGGTCGAGATCGCCCAGTCTACCAACAGTTACCACCCTGTCACATTTTCGCTCGAAACGGGCATATAGTTCATGTCAATCTCTCGGGGCTGATACGCCATGCGCCTTTTCTACGAACTGATCAGAACGTCCTTCCGCCAGCAGCTCACCTACCGCACGGCCAACCTGGCCGGGCTGGTGACCAATTTCTTCTTCGGCCTGCTGCGGGCGGCCGTATTGATCGCCCTGTACGGCACCGCGCATGAGGTCGCCGGGCTCTCGCTGCAGGGCGCCGTCACCTACACCGGGCTGACCCAGGCCGTGATCGCCTGCCTGAGCTTTTTCGGCTGGTGGGAGGTGATGGACTCGGTCTATAGCGGCGACATCAGCTCCGACCTGCTCAAGCCGATGCGCACCTATACCTTCTGGCTGGCCAAGGACCTGGGGCGCGCCCTGGCCTGCTTCCTGGTGAGAGGTGTGACCATCATGGTGGCCTACGCGCTGGTCTTTGACATCACGTTCCCCACGAGCGCCGGTCAGTGGCTGGCAGTGGGTGTGTCGCTGGTGCTGAGCACGATGATCAGCTTCTCGTGGCGCTTTTTGGTGAACCTATCGGCCTTTTGGACGCCCGACGCGAGAGGTGTGGGGCGCTTTGCCTTTATCCTCTCCTGGTTCATGTCGGGCTTTTTGATGCCGCTGCGCTTTTTTCCCGATTGGTTCGTGCGGTTCTGCCATCTGACCCCCTTCCCTGCCACGGTCAACACGGTCGTCGAGGTCTATTTGGGCGTGCTGAGCGGACCGGAGATGGCGCAGGCACTGGGATTCCAACTGCTGTGGTTCATGATCCTGCTCACCGCCTGCCAGCTCACGCTGCGGGCCGGGGTGCGCAAGTTGGTCATTCAAGGCGGGTAGGGCAATTTGCCAAATTGCCCCACAATCTGAGGTGAGACGATGTGGCACAATCTCGATGTCTACCGCCGCCTGATCGCGGTGCGGATTCGATCGCAGCTCCAATACCGCGTATCGACGCTGCTGGACTTTGTCGCGACGATCATCGTGACGGGCGTCGAGTTCGGCGCGCTGGCGCTGGTCTTTCAACGGTTCGACACCATCGCCGGCTGGACGCTGGGCGAGGTGGCGTTCCTGTACGGCCTCGTCACCGCCGCCTTTGGCGCGATGGACCTGATCTTTGGCGGCTTTGACCCGGATACCTTTGGGCCGATGGTCCAGCGCGGCGCGCTCGATCAGCTTCTATTGAGACCAGTGAGCATCACGTTTCAGGTATTTGGATCGACTTTCCTGCTCAGGCGCTTTGGCAAGATCGCCCAGGGCATCGCCATCTTTTACCTTGCCCTGTCGATGACGGACGTCGCCTGGACCCCGGCCAAGATCGCCTATCTGCCGGTCGTTTTCGCCAGCCAGGTGGTCTTTTTCGGCGGCCTGTTCATCATCGGCGCCACGTCCACGTTCTGGACGGTGCAGCGGGTCGAGGCGATCAACATCTTTACCTACGGCGGCAGCGAGCTGATGTCCTACCCGATGACCATCTATGCCAAGTGGATGCGCCGCTTTTTTACCACCATCGTCCCGATGATCTTTTTGAATTACTACCCGGCGCTCTACTTTTTGGACAAGCCCGACCCGCTCAACGGTCCGGCCTGGGCGCCGTTCCTGGCACCCGTCGCCGGGGTTGGCATGCTGGCCGCCGCGCTGGGATTTTGGCGGTTCGGTTTAAAGCACTATGCGAGCACGGGCACATAACAGGAGCAAGACGATGAATTCACCAATCATCACCGTTTCCAATCTCAACAAACACTTCAAAGTCCGCAAGCATCATCGCGGGCGGATGGCGAACTTGCGCAACTTTTTCACGCGCGAGTGCCGGCTGGTGCGGGCCGTGGATGGCGTGAGCTTCCAGATCGCACCGGGCGAGCTGGTGGGCTACATCGGGCCCAACGGCGCGGGCAAATCGACGACGCTCAAGATGCTCACCGGACTGCTGGTGCCCACCGATGGCGAGCTATACGTCGGCGGGCGGGTGCCGTGGAAGGAACGCCAGGCCCACGTGGCGAGCCTGGGGGCGGTGTTTGGGCAGCGCACGACGCTGTGGTGGGACCTGCCCGTGATCGAGTCGCTCGATCTGTTGCAGCACATCTACAAGATCCCGCCCGTCCGCTTCCGCCAGAACCTGGACGAGTTCGAGTCGCTGCTGGAACTCGGGCCTTTTCTCGATACCCCCGTGCGCTCTCTCTCGCTGGGCCAGCGTATGCGGGCCGATATCTGCGCGGCGCTGCTGCACGACCCCAAGCTGCTCTTCCTGGATGAGCCCACCATCGGGCTGGACGTGGTGGCCAAGGAGCGCATCCGCCAGTTCATCCTGCACATCAACCGCGAACGGGGCACGACGGTGATCCTCACCACGCACGACCTCTCTGACGTTGAAAAGCTGTGCGAGCGCGTGATGATCATCGACCACGGGAAACTGCTCTTCGATGGGACGCTGGAGGCGCTGCGCGAGCGGTTCAACGGGCGGCGCGAGCTGGCGGTCGACTTTGCCGAGGCATACGAGTCGGTCGAGGTGGACGGCGCCCAGGTCGTCGCCTGGGACGGGAAACGCGCCACCTACCAATTCGAGCGCAAGGCCATCACCGCCTCGGAGCTGATCGGCCGGCTTTCGGCCCGCTACCAGATCCACGACCTGGAAGTGCGCGAGCCGGAGATCGAGGCAACCGTCCGCCGCATCTACGAGGAACGGCTGCTGGAAAGCTAGATTAGAACGCAGATAAACGCGGATTTTCGCTGATCTTTCGCTTGTGTAGGACATAGCAAGCGCGCTCATCCCCTTCCATTCTCCCCCAACTACTCGTTTTCACCGTATATTACTTATTTGACAATACTGTATGATATATGGTATAATATGACAAACAGTAAAGGGGGCAAAATGGCCGATCCCACACAAAACCTGATTTCAGAATTACGCCGCGGCACGCTCGTCCTGACGGTCCTCAGCCAGCTCGGCGAGGAACAATACGGCTATTCGCTGATGCAGTTGCTGGCTGAAAAAGGCGTCGAAATTGACCAGAGCACCCTATATCCCCTCCTCCGCCGCTTGGAAGACCAGGGTTTGCTCGAAAGCGAATGGTCCGTGGAAGGCTCTCGCCCGCGCCGCTACTATGTGCTCAGCGAAACGGGCAAAGAGACGCTGCAACAACTAAAGCAAGAGTGGCGCGCCCTGAGCGACGCGCTCGATCACCTGTTATGAAAGGATGAAAACGATGGAAACAAAACTCTTTGATCGCTACGTACACGAAGTTGGGCGACGCCTGCCCAAGAGACAGCGCGCCGACGTGCAAGCAGAGCTGCACTCGCTGCTGATGGACGCGCTCCAGGACCGCGTAGGCGAAGAAACGGAGGATAAGGACGGCCTTGAAACAGCCCAGGTAGCCATCCTCGAGGAGTTCGGCCCACCGGCCAAAGTAGCCGCCGGGTACACGCCTCCACATCGCTACCTCATCGGCCCGCGCGTCTATGACCTCTACCTGATCGTCGCCGCCGCCGTGGCCGGGAGCCTGTCGTTGGTTTTCCTGGTCATTCTTCCGCTGCTCACGATGTGGGGAGAACAAGAGCCTCTGAGCGCGCTCCTCTCTTACCTCGTCGGGATACTCGACGATTATCTTGGCATTCTATTGGCGGGCCTGGGCTCTGTCACGCTGACGTTCGCCATCCTGGAGCGCGTCCTGCCGGAATCGGCGCTCGACAAAGAAGATGAGGAAACCTGGGATCCGCGCACCCTGCCAGAGATCGAGGACACGGATCGAACGCGCGTCAAGATCGGCGGCCTCATCGTCGAGACCGTTCTCACGGTGATCGCGCTGATCGTGTTCAACTTCTTCCCCCAGTGGCTTAGTGTCAGCTTTACGGTCTCACTAGACGACACCCCAGCGAGATGGTACACGATTCCCGTGCTGGCGCCCGTCTTTTTCACCACCTACCTGCCGCTGATCAACATATCGTGGATCCTGCAAATCGTCCTGAACGTCGTACTGCTGCGCCAGAGTCGCTGGCAGCTCGTCACCCGCCTGGTAGATATTTTCCTGACGGCTTTCGGCGCCTTCATCCTCTACCGGCTGATCACCGGGCCAGCATTCCTGACGTTCGAAGCCATTTCACAGGAATCGCTCAGGCAATTACTCGACTCCTTCCTCCCTACTCTGATCAAGTTGGGGCTGACCTTTGGCCTGATCGCCACCATCGGCGAAATCATCCAAAAGCTGTACCACATCTTTCGCGACAAACTGTGGGCGGCGACCGGGCTTTCAAACGAGGCCGCATAGCAGCGATGCCTGGGCCGATCTGCCTGTTTATCAGCAGCAGCCCTGATCTCGTAGCAGAACGGGAGGCACTGGGCCAGGCAGTGGCCGAGCTGCCCATCTCCGTGGGGTTCGAGATCATGCACGCGCAAGTGGGCGAGGCCACCGATATCGGCGAGGCGCTGGCCTTTATCGAGCGGTGCGACCTGTACGTGATCGTGCTGGGGGCCGATTTCGCCGCGCCGATGGGGATCAAGTGGCAGCGCGCGCAGGAGGCGCGCAAGCCGACGCTGGCCTACGCCAAGCGCGCGCTGCACAGCCCGTCCGCGCAAAAGCTCCTGCGCGATGCTCGCATCGCGCGCGAGGCGGGCGTCGCGTGGGAGCCCTTCGAGTCGCCACAGGCGCTCAAGGCGCACGCGACCCGGGCACTGGCACAATTGCTGTTTGATCAGGGAGAATCGTTCGGGCTGCATGTCGACGACGTCGACGGCCTGCTGGCAGTGCTGGACGAGAAGAACGAGAAGCCAGCCGAAAAACCCGACCGGCGGGAGGGAGGGAGCCGGTCGAGGAGGCATCATCTTGGGACGCGAGAATTAACATTGACAGAATCCCTCTTTGGCCTATAATAGCGCCATCTGTATCTTTTGGGTGTGTTTCATCTCAGTTAGAGAACGGGGGGAGCGGGCGGCTTCGCCGCCCGCTCCCCCCATCCTTACAACTCATTTG
>JAFGED010000009.1 GCA_016931785.1 Anaerolineae bacterium | reverse complement strand
TCCAAGCTCGCTGCACAAAAACGAGATTCGCAAGCGCGCAGTTCGGGCTTGCGCCCAAACTGCGCAGGTGCATTTGCCCTTGCTCGACGAATGCTAAAGCGCGTGTTGTGCCTATTTCGCTGGAAGCCGATTGCCCGCCGCCCCAGGGGGCAAATGCCCCCAATATCGGACGCCCTCAGTCTCCTGAGGGCGTCCGGTGTTTCGAGAGGCTGCGCTACCGCCCCAAATGCATCGGCATGATCACGTGGGTAAAATCCTCCTCGCCTACGGGCCGGAGAACGCCCGGGCTGGAGGAGGTGGTCGTATCCAAGCCCACCTGCGGCGTGCCGATCACCGATAGCACGTCGATCAAGTATCGGACGTTGAAGGCGACCTCAATCTCGTCACCTTCGATGCTGGCATCCAACTCGCTCACGTCGTCGCCGGTTTCGGCGGAGGTAGCGGAGACGATCATGCTGCCCGGAGCCAGCTCGGAGCCGGGCTTGATGTGCAACCGGGCGATGTGGGCCGCATCGCGGGCGAAAATGAGCGCCGTCTTGCACGCCTTGAGGAACACGGCCGTATCCACCACCGTGTGCGCCGTGCGGTCCTTGGGAATGATCTGCCGGTAGTCGGGAAAATTGCCGTCGATCAGTTGCGACACCAGGACGATGTCGGTCAGTTGAAAGATGACCTGGTTGCGGGTGGGAGTGACGGTGATTGAAACCGGGGCTTCCTGCTCGCCGCTGATGCGCCCTAACTCGGTCAGCGCCCGGGAGGGAATGATGACGCTGAAGGGATCGGGAACAACCTGGGACAATTCGACGGTGCGCACCGAGAGACGGAACCCGTCGGCGGCGGCCAGCGTGAGTTGCGCGTCCTCAAACTTGGCCAACACCCCGGTCAGGATGGGACGGCTCTCGTCGGTGGCAGCGGCGAAAGCGACCTGCCCAATCGCCGTGCGCAGGGCCTCGGCTTCGATGGAGATCCCCCCCTCGCCCTCCGGCACCGGCACGAGCGGGAATTCCTGCGCGTCGATGCCCTTGATGTTCGCCTCGCTGCGACCGGCGTGCAGATTGAGCGTCTGCGTGCGCGTGACCAGTTCCATATCCACCCGCTCCGGGGGCAGGGAGTTGACCAGGTCGATGAACGTGCGGGCCGGGACGGTGGTCGCCCCCTCCTCCTCCACCTTGGCCCCGATCCAACAGTTGATGCCCACCTCCAGATTGGTGGCAGAGAGCTTGAGCCTTCCATTGTCGGCAGCCAGGAGAATGTTGCCGAGCACGGGCAGCGTGGAGCGCGGCGAAACTGCGCGTCCAACGATTCCCAAACCCTTGGCGAGGTTTTCTTGCAGGCAGGAGATCTTCATCGCTGCGGTCCTCCTCGTGAATTAGGCGATATTGCAACAGTATACACCAACTTGGTAAGCCGCACAAGTACAAGCCCTTACGCTCGCCCGTAATGCTTACAAATACTTACAAACAAAAGCCGCCTTCGTCTGGGCGGCTTTTGCTCAAGTGAAATTTTGGCGCTCTTCCAAAATTTCACTCGTCACCATCCCAATCCGGCGCTTCCACCCCCGGCATCTCCAGCTCCACCACCTCGCCGTGCACGTCCACCGTGGCGCGAAAGCCCGTCATCCACAACGCGGTGCGCAATTCGTCCACGTCGACGTCATCCGTCTCGAGGATGCGATCCATGTTCTCGATGGCACTCTCGATGGCAGGGCGCGTGAACAGATTCTCCTGGCCGATCATCTGGATCATCCCCTCGATGATCGCGTCCTTCATCGGCAGGATGCGCTCCTTGATCTGGTCCAGAATCTGGCGGTCCACGTACGCCGCCTCGACGTGGCGCAGAAAATCCCCGTCCGGCACGGCATAGTGAGGCGCGTTGCCGATATCGACCACCCTGACCGGCTCACCTGCTTCGTTAAAGACCAGATCGCCAAACAGCGCCTTCCGCGCGCCGCTCATCCTCTACCTCCCTCCAGCGGGGCCTTGAAATCATAGACCCCATCACGCATCGCGAAACGCGCGCCGCAGTTGGCGCAGGATAGGATCTCCCCTTTCTCTACAAGCATCGTCGAACCACAAATAGTGCAACGGAAAAAAGCGCCCGCGGGCGCGGCGGTTTTGCCGCCACCCTGGCAGCGCACGAAAACGCTGGGCGAAAGCTGGCACAGCGCCCCCGTCGGTTGTACCAGCCGGTCGAGCGCCACCAAAAGCCCCGTGGGCGCCACGCGCTTGAGCAGGCCGATCCGAAAGTGGGAGACGGCGCGCGTTTCCCGCACGCGCAGCCCGGCCTCGTTCAGGCGCTCACGCATCCAAGCCGGGTGGAAGTCAAAGTTCAGCTTGGCAAACTCTACCGGCTCCCGGTCGAAGGGCGACCAATCCTGTCGCTGCAGCAGGCGGCGCAGGATGGCTTTGAGGTTGCGCTTGTTGGCGAATTCCAACACGAACGCGCCCCCCGGGGCAAGCATCTGCGCCACGCCGCGCAGCACCGCCGGCGCGTCGGCGGCGTGATGGAGCGTGCGCACCATCACCACCGCATCAAAGAGGCCCGGGACGAAGGGGAATTTATAAAAGTCACCTGCGACGTACGTGTAGCGCGGCTTGCCGCCGGGGCCGGCATCCCCCCACAACTCCCGCCCCTGCTGCAGCTGCGAGCGCGCGTAGTCGAACAGCACCACCTCGTCGTAGCCGCCGTAGAGGGGAAAGATCCGCCCGTACCCCCCGCCGATGTCGATCAGGCGGCGACCGGTAGGCGGCAGCAGGTGGCGCAGCGCCGCCCGCTCGGCCCCGTCCTCGTACTCCCGCCCGCGTCCCCAGAACTCGGTGCGGTAAGCGGAACCTTCATAATCACAGACAGGGCGCGTTACCTGGGCCGTCAACTAAACACACTCCGGAGCAACGAGGCCGCGCTGACCAGCGTCTGGGGATTGGAAAGCCAATCCACGACGAACTGGCGATATCCGGCCTTGATCTGAGGCAGTATCTCGCTGATTTCGTCGCGGGTCGAGCGGGAGAAACGTTGTAAAGCACTCTGATTGGCCGCCAGCCATTCCTCATACGACTGCGCGTCGGCCATCACGCCCGTTAGCTCAGCGACGATCCAATCGCCGAACACGCTGGAGAACAGCGTGTATCCCTCCCCATCAGCGGTGATCAAGGCGCGCTTCTCCAACCAGGAGAGGGTAAGCTCAGAACGATGGTAGAGCTCTTTCAACTTGCCCAGCGAGAAACGCCGCTTTCCTGCCTTCCCCTGTCTCGCCAGCAACGCCAGTGCGGAGAGCACGATCTTTTCGCCATCGTCCGAGTGATGCCAATAGTCGGCCAGGCTGGGCGTCGCCTCTTCCTCGAATTCCCGCAGTAGATACCGCTCTCTCTCCTGTGCGGCGCCTCCTTTGCAGTAGGCGGCGAAGAGAAAATGGGCGGCGATTTGGAGAAAATAGGGATGAGAGCCAGCGATATTCGATATCAGCGCCAGTTCCGCTGGCGCAAACTGCACGCAGGTCTCTGCCAGGGACCGCTCGACAAGCGCGCGGGCTTCTTCCTCACCGAAGGCGGGCAGGTTGACGTTGGCAAAGATGTTGAAAAAAGGAGAGGCGCGCACGGCGTCGGAGTGGCATAGCGTGATCAGCTCCTGCCGACTGGCGGTGATCAAGGCCAGATTGTGATGGATCGCCAGGGCTCGCAGCCCGTAGAAAAAGTCGGTGTCAAAATTGGCGTTCTCGGTGACGTTCTCGAACTCGTCCAACAGCAAAACAAAGTGAAGGTCTTGCTCGTCAACGAGGGAGAAAAGATCGTCCAAGGTATAGTTATCGATTTCCTCTTGACCGGCGGCCTGCTCGAATTCGGCCTTGAGTCCTTCGTCGTTCAGCTCGCGGGCAGCGCGGCGCAAAAGTCGAGACCAGAAGCGCGTCGGCGTCGTCTTTTGATCCACCATCTGCAGATCGACGTAGACAAAGAGATAGCGGCCTGGGGTCAAACCGTGGGCCTCGGCGGTGGAGGGGTGCGCGATGTAATTGAGCAACGACGTCTTGCCCATCCGCCGCTCGCCGACGATGGAACTGCTTTCGAACTCGGCGTTGAGCAGGCGCGTGTAGACCTGTTCCACCTCGGCCTTGCGCCCAAAAAAGCGCTCCGGGGCGGAGATGGGATTGCCATAGGTAAAAGGATTAGTCGGCATATGTGCTCCCTTGTAGCGAAATCATCCGAGGCAACCAGCTACTACCGCTGTATCTGCATCGACGGTGGCCGCCACTTTCCACCGGTACACGTCTTGTCCTCACAATAGAATATGAATGCTTCCACGGTGTCGTCATAAGCGAGCATCATGGTCAGCCCGCCCTGAAACTCCTGTACCATACCGGCCCACTCCCGCTCCTTCTCAGTGGCCCAATCCAGCCTCTCGCGTGCTGGTTCATTGGTACACCAGAGTTTGCCAAAGCTGCGGACAGGTAGGTAGAGGCTGGTCGTCGGCGGTATCATCGACTCGCAGTCTGGATGTATGTAAGGATCACCTTCCTTCCAGGTGCCGTCGTACAAAGCCCATTCAGAATTGCTATACAGGACGATGATCTGATCGGTTTCCCCCCGCCAGATCATCATCCCCCCTTCAAACGCCTGCTTCGCTCCCTCGACTGCCTGGGATACGTCCCTTGCACATCCCAATGCGCCTTGATCGGCTTCCCAAATATCGACGAATGGGCCATCCCCTGGCAAACACTCCGGCGTAGGGCTGGGCGTGGGAGTGGGAATGGGGGTAGAGGTATAAGTAGGCAGTGGGACGGCAGTTGGCGTAATAGGAGGTTCTTGCGTGGGAAGCGCCGTCGCCACACCCACGACCTCGGTCTCTTTTAGCGCTATCTCTGTGCTGAGCTCTGCCTGCTCAAGAGCCCCGCTGGGCACCTGCGCGACACGGGTCCTCAGAGCCTCGATGGTGCCGTACATCGCCGTCGCAGAAGCCTGCCTCTCGGTCCTGTCTCGCTCTATGCTGCGCCAGACGATGATGGAAAGGCCGACCATCAGAAACAACAACCCGGCCGATACACCGGCGAGGGTCACGCGGACCCAATCTCGCTTGGCAGGTGCACTCACCTCCACAGGGAGAGCGACCTGGCCCTTGACCCACTCCAAATGTTGATACTGCTTGACCCACAGCCGCATAAGGTCCAGGGTGAACGCATAGCCCTCACGGGTGGAATACAACACCTCTCTCACTACCAGCTCTTGCAGCGCCCGGCCGACCGCACGGCGCGAGAGCGCGATCTCTTCGGCAGCAAGGACGTCTTCCAAATCGCTCAAGCTGACGGACCCGTTACTGTCCTTCATAAGCTCGGTCAGCGCCGCCAAAACGACCTTGGCGGCGTCGGAGGCCTCCTCCCAGGTGTACTGGAGGCTGGCCATGCCCTGCTCGACCGCTTCGCCCAGAACAGCCTCAACGTCGGCAGGGGTCACCTCGTCGCCGTCGTGGCGGGCCCAGCGGGCAAAGAGACGGTTGCACACCAGTTGAGTGTAGTAGGGGTGCCCGCAGGTCTCGTCCAGAATTCGATCCACCGCGCCGGGCGCGTATCGATAATGCTCCTCGACTGGCTTGGTGATGAGCGCCACGGCTGCGTCCCGGTCGAGGAAGCTGATCTTGCGATATTGGCACAGATTGAACAGGAGAGCATACTCGCGCCGCATCTCCTCCAGGCCGCTGCCGATGGAAAAGATAAAGTTCAGGCGAGAGTGATACTGGATCAAACTGCGAAGAAAGTCAAAGGCGCGGGGCTCCAGCCGCCCGGCGTGTACCTGCTCGTAGAGCCGCGCGGCCTCGTCCAGCATCAACAGGAGATGCCCGTCGCCAAGGGCTTCCAGGGCGGGATCGAGAAAGCGCTCGTAGAAGCAACCCTCCGGGTCCCTGGCGAATTCCTCACGCGAGGGGATGCTCAACTTGATCCCCTTCTGCTGGCGCAACACCCGCACGGCCTGGCGCGCGATCCCCCACAGCATCTCCCCCAACCCGCCCAAGGAGACTGCCTGCAGATCCACGAAGACAGGCACGTACTTGGGATCGAGGTGGCGGCCCATCTGGTAGAGAACCGAGGTTTTGCCCGTTCGCCGTCCGCCGTAGAGAACGATGGCGTTATCCTGGTAGCGCCCCACCAGCGTCTCCCGCACGAAGCAGAACACGTCCTGGCGGCCAAAGAACATCTCCGAGCCCGTGATGGGGTTACCGGCGATGTAAGGATTCGTTGGGCTGTTCATATCTCCTCCCGCTCGTCGCTCCACAGGGATATGTCAAACTCCGAGGACTCGTCCTGACCTGGCTCCCCCGGAGTTGGCCCATACATGAAAATTCAGGTACTCACTCTCCATCAGTCGGTATCATGCTATGCGGCAAACCATAGACTATGTCCCCCAAAGGCACAAAGGCCTTCCGCAGGGATTGGACGGCCGGATCGAGGCCCGACTCGCCCAGCTTGATGTTCACCGGCACCGTCATGCGGATGGGCACCCTCTGATCCACCGGCACGTTCAAGCGCACGGGGATGGTCGATTGGACCGGCACAGTCATATCGAGGCGGATCGGCAGCCGCATGCCGGTCGGCAGACTCAGAGAGACGGTCCCGTTGATCGACCCGCCGCCACCGGGCAGGTTGAACGTGGCCGGCGCGACGAGCGGCACCGGCTCGGTCAGCACGACGATGGTGTTCTGCTGGATGGTCAAGGGAAAGTCGATGTCCAACTGCTGGTCAAGGGGCAGGTTGAACCGGATGTCCACCTCCTCATCGATATCGATGTCGGTGACAATCTCCGACTCGCCCAGTTGGACGAAGGCGGCATCCAGATCGCTCAACAGCGGCTCCACGGTTTGGTCCTTGGCAAAGAGCCCGACCTGAATGGCCGGAAAGCCGCCCAAGGCCAGCACGACGATGGTCCCGGCGTTGACGATAAACGAAAAGACGACGGCGCGGTCCTTGAACCTTTCCCAGCGTGTTTTTTCCTCGCCCATTGATGACCTCCTTACCTACAGTGAGTACGGCAAAACGTGGCTGTACTCATATTAACATCGTACTTGAGAAAGTGCAAATGGGTGCGTTTGGGCTTTTGAGCAAAGACGGTCTCGTGCACAACGTCAAGGGATGAACACGCTCTACCGCACAGGAGACGTGCCCAAACGCACCTAAGGAAAATTCGGCAAGCCGAATTTTCCCTTTGCAGGCCACAGGAATCGCAACAAATGAAAACCCTGTGACCCCGGTCACTGCCCGCCGCGCGCGTTTCACCTATACTGGAAGTGCAAGCCAAAAAGGAGGTGGCAAGATGATGATCATACCCTGGATATTTTTCCTCAAAGAGCACGAGCAACTGCTCCTCGAAAGCTTCACGCGGCGCTGGACGGTCGAGGGCCCCAGGGCGGTATTCGTGCTCCCCTGGCAGCGCGTCAAACGTCGTGGGGGCATCACGCTGGGCCCCACCGAGTATCTCTGCGTGAGCGACACCCTGAGCGGCGAAACCCACAACGAGATCGGCCCGCAACTGTATTTCCTTCAAGCCGATGAAGAGATCGGCGAGCAGCTTGCAGCGATCCCGCTGAAGCACAACCAGTACGTCCGGCTGATGGATAACCGCAGTGGGGTGATCCGCGTGGAGCGCGGCGAGGCCAGCGTCTATCCCGAGCCCACCGAAAAAGTCCTCGACGGCGGCGTCCAGGACGGCGTCAACATCGACGAGCACACCGCCGTGCTGGTGCGCGACACCGAGTCCGGCCAGTTGGCGCTGGTCACCGAGCCGCAGGTGTTCATCCCGGCGCCAAACCAGGAGATTGTCGAGGTGCGCGAGCGCATAAGGCTGGAAGATCACGAGATGGTCGTCGTCAAGGACAAGTTCGGCAAATACACCGTCAGGCGCGGCAGCGACGAGGAACGGGCCTTCTTCCTCGCCCCCTACGCCGAGATGGTCACGTTCCACTGGTCGACCGGCATCCACAAGGATCAGCGCGCGCTGCACATCTCGCGCATCGACCTGCGCCCCAAGTTCATGTGGTACGAGTTCGAGGCGCGCACGCAGGATAACGTCGAGCTCGTCCTGGGCATCACCTTCTTCTGGCGCATCGTCGACGTGGAGGCCATGGTGAGCGTCACCGACGACACGCCCGGCGACATCTGCTCCCACGCCCGCAGCGCCATCATCCAGTCGGTCTCCCAGGTGACGCTGGAGCAGTTCCTGGCCGCCTTCAACGGGGTCGTGCGCGCGGCGGTGGTCGAGGCCAAAGACGCGTTCTACGCCGAGCGCGGCGTGGAGCTTAACGCCGTCGAGGTGCGCTCGATCGCGTGCAAGGACCCGGATACACAGTCCGTCCTGCAAGAGATCATCCGCGAGACCACCGACCGGATCAACCGCCTGCAGAAGCAGGAGAGCGAGAACGAGGTCAAGCTGCGGCAGATCCAGGGCGAGATCGAGGCGGAGGAGATGACGGGCCGGCTCCTGGAGACGCGGAGAGAGAACGTGCGAACCGCGGCCCGCATGGAGGGCGAGGGAGAGGCAGTGCGGGTGCAGGCTTTCTTTGATGGGCTAGATAGCGGGCTCTCGCCGGCGGACAAGGTGGCCATCTTCAACACGCTGCGCAAGCAGGAGGCCATCGAGGCGCTGAGCGCGGGCACGGCGCAGCTCTACTTTACCCCGGCGGACGTGGATTTGAGCATCGAGACGAGGTAGCTCGCGTATTCCCCCTCCCTCGAAGGGAGGGGGTTAGGGGGAGGGTGAAGTTACTTCTTGCAAGCCCTACCCCCACCCTAACCCTCCCCCTGGTAGGGGGAGGGAACTGGGGGGTTCTCTTTTACCTACAACCATGCTAGAATCCCCCCAATTATGGACTCCAGCCTCTTCCTACGCGGGCTCGTCATCGGCCTCTCCATCGCCGCGCCGGTGGGCCCCATCGGCGTGCTGTGCATCCGCCGCACGCTGGCCCAGGGCCGGGGCTATGGCCTCGTCTCCGGGCTGGGCGCGGCCACGGCGGACGCCGTCTATGGCTGCGTGGCCGGGTTCGGTCTGACCTTGATCTCCAGCTTCCTGGTAAACCAGCAGACGTGGCTGCGCCTCGTCGGCGGCGCGTTCCTGTGCTACCTGGGCGTCAAGACGCTGCTGGCAAAGCCCGCCGAGGATGCAGCCGAGGCCAGGGGAACCGGCTTACTTGGCGCCTACGGGTCCACCTTCTTCCTCACACTCACCAACCCGATGACGATCCTCGCCTTCGCCGCGATCTTTGCCGGGCTGGGCGTCGCCGAGACCGGCGGAGACTACGCCTCCGCCGCCATCCTGGTCCTGGGCGTGTTTGCAGGTTCGGCGCTGTGGTGGCTGCTCCTCAGCGGCGGCGTGAGTTTGTTCCGCAGCAAATTCACTCCCAAAGCCCTGGTGTGGGTCAACCGCGTCTCCGGGCTGGTGGTGGGGGGGTTCGGGGTGTTTGCGCTTGTAAGTTAGCGGGCGGCTTCTCCTTGTTGTAAGATTGTGATACAATTCACGAAGCGACATCAGCGTAGGCTCTGACACCGCTTTTATGAGAGGGCTATTTCAATGGCTGTTCGCCAACTTTCCTTGCCAATGATTTCGTCAACTCGTGACATAGAACTCAATGGAGCTTATCGAGAGAGGCTGACAGCCCTTCTTTCCAGCGACCTTGACTTCCATAGCCACGACAGTGGCTATGCATCTCACAATTTTCACTCTTTTCCAGCTAAATTCCCCCCCCAGTTACCAAGAAAGTTCATCAAAGTTCTAACAAACCCAGGCGATACAGTTCTCGACCCTATGGCAGGGTCTGGAACCACTATCTTGGAAGCCTTTCTTACCAACCGCAAAGGAATTGCGTTCGACATTGATCCCCTTGCAGCATTGCTATCCAGGGTCAAAGTGACTCCTTTGGATCCTAAACAGGCATCACTAGTGGGCAATGTCATAATGAAACAGGCGACCCTTTCAGTTAGAAGTAGACGAGAAAAGATCAAGAAAGCATTGGAGACACGCTGGCCGGCCAGTTCTCGGAAGTTTGTTGACTACTGGTTCGCATACGAGACCCAGATAGAGTTAATGGCACTGGTAATGGAAATTGAGAAAATCACAGACGCAAACATCCGAGCTTTCTTTGACTTGGTTTTCTCTTCTATCATCATTACAAAAAACGGCGGGGTTTCTCAGGCATTTGATCTAGCCCATACTCGCCCTCACCGTGCCAAGATTGTCATCTCCAGGTCAGGTCAAGTTCTGCTGGGACATGATTTAATCGGTAGTGAGTCTCAACGCATCAAATTCTTAACAAAAACCCTCAAAGCTCCATTGGAGGAGTTCAAGAAACGATTCCACCAAAACCTGAAAAACATACTAGTGCCAGGCACAGGAGAAGCCCCCTCTTCTGTCAGCTTTGGAGATGCTCAAAGATTACCCCTTGCTGATTCTTCGATAGATCTTATCGTGACCTCACCCCCCTATGCCTCTAATGCTATCGATTATATGAGAGCTCATAAATTCTCACTTGTATGGATGGGATACCCTATCGATGACTTGGGACAAAAAAGAAAAGAATACATAGGTGGAGAAGCAATAACCAACGTGGATTTTGAGCGACTACCTGACAGAACATCAGATGTAGTCATTGACGTTACCAAGCGAGATGAGAGAAAAGGCAACGTGTTACATCGGTATTACTCAGAAATGACACGAAGCTTGCGTGAGATGTTCCGAGTATTGAAGCCCGGAAAGGCAGCTATTGTCGTTGTGGGCAGTTCTATAATGCGCGAGCGAGACACAGAAACCCACACCTGCCTCGCAGATATCGGCCGATCAATTGGTTTTGAAGTACCTTTGATTGGAGTACGCAAGCTAGATCGCAATCGAAGAATGATGCCTGCTGGGTCTAGGCTCAATTTGAAATCCCAAATTCAACAGCGGATGCATGAAGAATACGTCATCGGTTTCTACAGGCCCGAAGAGTGACTCGAGGAGAGCAAGGATGATCATAGCCAAGCTGCGCAGAGAGTATCAAAAACGAATCTGCCGGGAAATCGTTAGAATAAGCGGGGACAGCGCCGAATACCCGAACTTTGCGGACAAGGTGAACAAGGCCAGCAAAGCCATCGCGTGGGGAATTGTTAATCGGCTAGATTGCCCTGCAAAGCGCGAAACGATATCACCGCAAACAGTGGGGCGTCTTTTTGAGGAAATCACCAAGGATTTTTTAGAGAAGGCATTCCAGCGTCTGCACCATCTACGTCCTGGAGACTGGACTTATTCCACTCGTCTCCCGATTTCAAGTTTCGAGCAGTACGAGCACTTGGCACACTTGGAAAAGATGGTCAAAGAGAGCAGTGAGCTAGCCTCTGCGTTGGGAACAGACTACGTCATCAAGCCAGACATCGTCATTGGCAGGCAGCCCGTTTCAGAGAAAGAAGTAAATCGACAGGAACCACTCGTAGATTTGACCCAACCCATTGCCATGTTGACACCTCTGCGCAGCGCCAACTCGGAAAACCCATCCCCCTCTTCTACACGCCAGCATCTCCTGCAAATGGACAATCCGCAGCGATAGGGGACAAAACCCCAGAACCGAAGTACTGAATCTCATTCGCAATCGGAAAGGGCACTTGCCTCACATA
>JAFGED010000089.1 GCA_016931785.1 Anaerolineae bacterium | reverse complement strand
GCGGGCGCTTTGCGCCCGCCCACACCCCCAGAAATTCCTTTCTGTGGCATTGGAGTATGCCACATCGAAGATGTGGGCAATCACCACAGCCTCGACCTATTGACAAAAGCGAATTTTTGCGGTAAAATGATATCGGTTTCTGAAACCGGTTTCTGGAACCGGTAACAGAACGGGGTTTCCACGTCGACCTGGGGGACATATGCCACGTACAACAATAGCGGACGTTGCCCGTGTCGCAGGTGTTTCCAAAGCTACCGTCAGTCGGGTGCTTGCCGGTCAAATCAAGTACGTGCGCGAAGAGACGCGCCAACGCGTCTTGACAGCCATCAGCGAACTTGAATATCATCCCAGTAACGCAGCGCGCAGTTTAAAGTCCAAACGCAGCTTTACCCTAGGAATAGTCGGCTACGGGCTAGAGTACTTTGGTCCCTCCTGCACACTTTCTGGCGTCGAGCAAGAGGCCAGCACATTGGGATATACTGTTCTCTTGCACTTGATCCGCCAGCCTGAGACAAATAACGTCGATCAGCTTTTGAGAAAGATGCAATCCCGTTACGTCGATGGCGTTATCTGGGCTGTGCCCGAGATCGGCAGCAACCATGCCTGGCTCAAGAACAGGACGCTTCGACTTTCCGTGCCCATTGTCTTCCTCAGTATGGAACCGCACCCTGATCTGTTTGTCGTCTCGGTAGATAACTATAGCGGTGGACTTTTGGCAACGAGGCATCTAATCACCCAGGGGTGTCAGAACATCGGACTGATAGCCGGACCGTTGGACTGGTGGGAGGCACGCCAGCGCAAACGCGGCTGGCAAGAAGCGCTTGAGAGCGCAGGATTGCCCACAAGAGATAGCTTTATTGCTGAAGGGAACTGGTTAGCTACCAGCGGAGAGTATGGGTTGACTCGGCTTTTGAACAAGCATCCAGAGATCGATGGCATGTTCGTCTGTAATGATCGAATGGCCCTGGGCGCCTTGCGGGCGGCGCAGCGATTGGGACGACGGGTGCCAGAGGATCTGGCCATAGTTGGCTTCGATGATACTCCGGATGCGGCTTACTTTTACCCGCCGCTGACTACCGTGCGGCAGGACATGGTCGAGTTGGGGCGTCGCGCTGTGAGAGAGCTTGGCAAAGTGATCGCGGCAAGCCGGGGCAGTGAGCCGACACATCCTGAGACGATTATACTCCAGCCAGAGCTGGCCGTGAGAGAGAGCTCGCGCTTGGCTGCAAGGTAGACGTCGAATTTCAGCATCGTATCTCGTGTGCGCGATTGCACTTTCCGCCGAGTAAGCGTTCAAAAACAACTTGGATGTTTTCCCACCTGTTTTCCAGAGTGATTTCGCCCAAAAGGTACGAATTGTTTTTGAACGCGGCCTATGTACGTCAGATGTACCTGAATAACCAGATAGCAAGACGACGAGACCTGTGGAGCGCTCTTTTGCCACATTTCTGAGGGCCTGGACCACTCTCAGAAATCCGTATTCTTGTCCTCCTCTTTTTCCCATCCCCCCCTTCTCTGGTGACAGTAGAGCGGGGGGGGTGGGATAAAAAGCTCTTCAGTTGCCGACCTGCTATCTGTGCCCGTCGTACGACAGATTTTTTGAATGTGAGTCACATCTCTTAAGGAGGCGAGACAGAATGCACAAAACGACACTTGGAATTATTGTGGGCAATCGCGGCTTCTTCCCCAATCATCTCTGCGAGACCGGTAGGGCGGATATCCTGCGCGTGTTGGAAGAAGAAGGGATCGACGCTGTGATCGTGGGGCCAGAGGATACCGCCTTCGGCTCGGTCGAGACGCTAGAGGAGGCCAAGAAGTGTGCGGCGCTGTTCAAGGCGCACGCCGACGAGATCGATGGCATTTTGGTCACACTGCCGAACTTTGGCGAGGAGCGAGGCATAGCCGACACGGTGCGTCTTTCCGGTTTGGACGTGCCGGTGCTGGTGCAGGCCACCCCAGACGAGGTGGGCAAGATGACCATCGCCGACCGGAGGGATAGCTTCTGCGGCAAGATGTCTGCCTGCAACAACTTGAGGCAGTACGGCGTCCCTTACACGCTCACCACCCTGCACACGGTAGCGCCGGATTCGGAGAGCTTTCGCTGGGACCTGCGCCAGTTCGCCGCGACCTGTCGGGTGGTGCGCGGGTTGCGCAACGCGCGAATCGGCGTCTTGGGCGCGCGGCCGGCGGCCTTTATCACAGTGCGTTACAGCGAAAAACTGCTGGAAAAGGCGGGCATTAGCATAGAGAGCTTGGACCTCTCTGAGGCATTCGGGCGCGTGGGTAAGCTGAGCGACGGCGACGCCAGGGTAAAGGCCAAGGTGGACGAGATCAAGGCCTACACGCCCACCGCAGGTGTCCCGGGCGACGCACTGGTCAAGATGGCCAAGTTTGCCCTGGTGATGGAGGATTGGATCGCGGAGCAGGGGCTGGCGGCCACGGCGGTGCAGTGCTGGACGTCGATGGAAGAGTTCTTTGGCGTCGTGCCGTGCACGGTGATGAGTATGCTCAGCAACATGCTCAAGCCCTCTGCCTGCGAGACCGATATCACCGGGGCGGTTGGGATGCTGGCGATGGCCCTGGCCTCAGGGAAAGCCAGCGCGCTGCTGGATTGGAACAACAACTATGGCGACGACCCGGACAAGGCCGTCGTCTTTCACTGCAGCAATTTGCCCAAGGCGTTCTTTGCTGATATTAGCATGGACTATCAGGAGATCATCGCCGGATCGGTGGGTAAGGAAAACACCTACGGCACCGTGGTGGGGCGCATCAAGCCTGGGCCGTTCACCTATTGTCGCGTCTCCACCGACGATGAACGGGGCGTCATCCGCGCCTACCTGGGCGAGGGCCGAGTGACCGATGACCCGCTGGCGACCTTTGGCGGCTACGGCGTGATCGAGATCCCGGATTTCCAAAAGCTATTGCACCACATCTGCGAGAACGGCTACGAGCATCACGTGGCGGCTAACCTCTCCCAATGTGCGGCGGCAGTGAACGAGGCGCTGGGCAAGTACCTGGGATGGGACGTGTATTACCATCATCATCAGGGATAGTCATAACGCGAAGGAGCTTTCTATGAGCAAGGAAAAGTACACCATCGGCGTGGACTATGGCACTGAATCGGGGCGGGCGGTGCTGGTGGACGTGGCTACCGGCGAAGAGGTCGCCACGGCCGTGCACCCCTACGGCGACGGTGTGATCGACGAGCACCTGCCCGGCAGCGACGAGCCGCTGCCTCCTGATTTTGCCCTGCAAAACCCGCAGGACTATATTGAGGTGCTCAAGGAGACCGTTCCCGCCGTGCTGCGCGAAAGCGGCGTCGACGCGGAGGACGTCATTGGCATCGGCACCGATTTCACCGCCTGCACCATGCTTCCCATAGACAAAGCGGGCACGCCACTGTGTATGAAAGCGGAGTGGCGAGATAACCCCTATGCCTGGATCAAAATCTGGAAGCACCACGCGGCCCAGCCGGAGGCCAACCAGTTGAACGAGGTCGCCCGTCAGCGGGATGAGGCGTGGCTTGGTCTTTATGGCGGCAAGATTTCCTCCGAGTGGCTCTTCCCCAAGATCTGGGAGACGCTGAACAAGGCCCCCGCGGTGTTTGGGGCGGCCGACCGCTACATCGAGGCCGCGGATTGGATCGTCCTTCAGCTCACGGGCGAGGAAAAGCGCAATTCCTGCACCGCTGGGTACAAGGCCATCTGGAACAAGCAAAAGGGGTATCCCAGCGGTGATTTCTTCGCCGCGCTCGACCCTCGCCTGCGAAACGTTGTAGACGAAAAGCTCTCACGCCGCATCTACCCACTTGGTGATCGCGCAGGCAGCCTGACAAAAGAGATGGCCGCACTGACCGGTCTAAGGCCCGGCATCGCCGTGCCGGTGGGCAACGTGGATGCTCACGTTGCCGTGCCGGCATCCACAGTCGTCGAGCCGGGGCGATTGGTGGCCATCATGGGAACCTCGACCTGCATCATGGTGTTGGGCGAAGAGGAGCGCGTCGTCGAGGGAATGTGCGGTGTGGTGGAAGATGGCATCATCCCTGGCTTTTTCGGCTACGAAGCGGGGCAGTCCTGCGTGGGCGACCATTTCGCCTGGTTCGTGGAAACTTGCGTGCCGCCGGCGTATCACGACGAAGCCGAGCGCCGCGGGCTGAACGCGCACCAGTTGCTGGAGGAAAAAGCCTCCCAGCAAAAACCGGGCGAGCACGGGCTGGTGGCGCTGGACTGGTGGAACGGCAATCGCTCTATCCTGGTGGATGTGGATTTGACCGGCCTGTTGATCGGAGCGACGCTGGCCACCAAGCCCGAGGATATCTACCGGGCGCTGATCGAGGCCACGGCCTATGGCACGCGCGTCATTATCGAGGCATTTGATAACAGCGGCGTCGCGGTGGACGAGATCGTCGCCTGCGGCGGGTTGCCAGGGCGCAACAAGCTGCTGATGCAGATCTATGCCGACGTGACCGGGCGGGAGCTCAAGGTCGCGGGCACCGAGCAGTCGGGGGCCTTTGGCTCGGCGATGTTTGCCGCGGTAGCGGCGGGCCAGATGGCGGGAGGATACGATACCATCTTTGAGGCGACGAAAAAGATGGCTCGTCTGAAAGACGTCGTCTACAAACCCCACCCGGCCTGTAAGGCGATCTATGACCAGCTTTACGCCGAGTATCTAAAATTGCACGATCACTTTGGCCGTGGGACGAACGACGTGATGAAGCGCTTGAAGGCGCTCAAACAACAGGTTTTGGCAGGAAGCTAAGCGGATGCTGGAGCGGCTTAAGGAAGAACTGTATCGCTTGCACCTCGAGCTGCCCAAGAACGAGTTGGTCAAGTGGACGGGTGGCAACGTCAGCGCCAGAGACCCGGAGACGGGCCTGGTGGTGATCAAGCCCAGCGGGGTGCGGTATGAAGCCCTGCGCCCGGAGGATCACGTCGTGGTGAATCTGGATGGCGAGGCGGTCGAGGGTGCGCTCAAGCCCTCTTCCGATACGGCCAGCCATCTTTACATCTACCGCCACAGGAAGGACGTCAATGGGGTGGTGCACACGCACTCTCCCTATGCCACGGCCTTTGCTGCGGTGGGCAGGCCTATTCCCTGCTGCCTGACCGCCATCGCCGACGAGTTCGGCGGGCCGATCCCCTGCGCGGACTTTGCCCTGATCGGCAGCGAGGCTATCGGCGAGCAGGTGGTCCAGCACATTGGTTCATCGAAGGCGGTGCTGCTCAAGCAGCACGGCGTATTTACCATCGGGGAGACAGCCACGGCCGCGGTCAAAGCCGCGGTGATGGTAGAGGACATAGCAAAGGCTGTGTGGCTGGCGCTCCAAATCGGGGAGGTGATGGATATAGATCCAGAGTCAGTCAAAAAGCTGCACGATCGTTACACGCACGTTTACGGCCAGTGAAACGCCCTGGCACTATTGCAGCACACAACACCTTTTTAGGGAGCGGGCATTTCGTCCCGGAGAAGTGCTTGTGATCCAAGTCTTACGTATCGAAACTACAAACTACAAATCTTAAGGAGGATCGAAATGAAGTCACGAGTTCTGTACGCAGTTGTGATCTTGCTGGTCCTGGGATTGACGGCCTGCCAATGCGGCAAGCCCGAGGAAAAAGCTGGTGCCTCTTGCGCGCCTAATTGCACCTATGCAGACATGACGTTGTGCTACCCTCAGCTCGGCGCTGAAAGCGACTGGCGCACAGCCAATACAGCTTCATTCAAGGAGACCGCTGAGGAGCTGGGTTTCAAGTTGGTGTTCTCAGATGCGCAGCAGAAGCAGGAGAACCAGATCTCGGCTATGCGCGCCTGCATCCAGCAAAAAGTGGATGTGATTGCTCTGCCTCCTGTGGTTGAAGACGGTTTTGAGCAAGTCCTCACTGAAGCCAAGAATGCCGGAATCCCCGTCATCATCGTGGACCGCAGCGTGAGCGCCGACCCATCCTTGTATGCCTCTCACATTGGTTCCGATATGGTGTTGGAAGGCGAGCGGGCTGCTGAAGAATTCAACAAGCTGATGCCCGATGGCGGCGCCGTTCT